>NZ_JBAWCQ010000018.1:0-8816 GCF_049590335.1 Methyloceanibacter sp. | reverse complement strand
GGGTATAAATACTCATCCTCAGCGGGGGTGATTGATGAACGATCTAGCGAAGAACGGAGAATCATAATGCGAGTTTTTATCTGGACGCTTGCCCTAGCCGCTATGGCCACGGTCGCCCAGGCAGACGACAGAGCGCTGACCGAGCGCGAAATAGAGGGGGTGCAAAATGCGCTCAAAGCGATCGGATGCACGGTCGCCGACAGTGAAATCGAGGCAGAAAAAGGCGGTTACGAGGCCGATGATGCCATTTGCGACCGCGTTCAGTACGACATATATCTCGACAAGGACTTCAACATTATGAACAAACAAAAAGAAGATTAGCGGCCAATCGCGGATTACACCGCGATTGATGGCCGCGCCACAGCGCTCCAGATAGAACGCTGACAGCCTCATCTGTTTACGGAGGACGCCAGATTTGAAAGCGTCCTCCGGCAAACACACCTGCTTGGGGGCAAATCCCTAGAAGGTGGCGCTTCCAAAGAAGCGGACATTGGCGCCAGGTAGCAGCACGCCCTCCCGTCGCTTGAACGAGGCCGAGTTCAAGACCTCGTCGTCCAGCAAGTTCTCGCCTCTCACACCGATGTTGAACCTTGGGCTCAGCCCTGCCGGACCTTGCGTCTTCATAGCATAGCTTAGCTCCGCGTTAAGGAGCGTGTAGCCCGGTGTTATCAACTCGTTCGGCGCGACCAAGTCCTGATCGAAGGCATGCAGCACGCCAACGCGCCCGTACCACGTACCGTCCCGGTAATAGACGCCACCGCCAAGGCGATGCGGCGGTATGCGTGGCACGTTCTCGCCGTTATCAAATTCAGCGCGGACGAAATCATATTGACCATCAATACCCCATAGACCGCGCCACACCTGCCCGACATCGTATTCGCCAAGTATCTCAGCTCCGTAGAATGTCGCATTCCGCTGTTGAAAGAGAACCTGGTCGAAAGTCTCTTCCTCGTCCAGCTCGGCCGCGCACGAGTCCAGCGTAACGCCGCAGACGAGCCCCGTGAGTTCCCGAAAAATGAAACCGTCGTAGTTCGTGTAGTAGCCCGAGGCATCGTAGCGGAGCTTCCCAACTGGACGCTTCACACCGATTTCCAGCGTTTGCGCCTTCTCTTCGTTGAGGAAGGGATTGCCAATCTCGAACGTTCCGGTCGCTTCGTGTAGACCCTTGGAAAAAAGCTCCGCGCCAGCCGGCGCGCGCTCGACAGCTTGGCCATTCAGCCGAAGCACCTTGTCGTTGCCGAGATCATAGAGCGCACCGAGGCCGCCACTGACAGGCACGAAATCTCGTTGGCCCCTAAAGACGACAGGTGCTTCCGGATCATCGATGTTGGAAAAGCCGGTGCCGTCGACCGATGCTCCCTCGACCCGTAACGCGACCTGAAGTCGGAGCAGCGCACTGGCTTCAAGTTCCTCGAACCAGAAGCCTGCAATGCTCTCAGCGTCATAGGGCTCTAGAAGCGAGTCGCCTTCAAAGCTGATTCCCTTTGTGTCCGCGTGATCCCATTGGACACCGACTGCGCCACTCAAGGGCCCAAACTGTGTCCCGACGGGACGGTGCTGGACCTCTAACCGCGCTTCCTGCTGCCTGTTGGTGAAGGTCTGACCAACAGAGAAGCCGGCGGCCTCATCTTCGTGTTCGTCTTCGTGTTCTTCCTCGTTGTGCTCTTCCTCTCCATGCCCTTCCTCGCCGTGTCGGGCGAGCTCGTTGTGCGCATAGTCGGAAGCGCCGAACCAGAACCGAACCGCTTCGATGCCGGACAAGTCGGGGCGCCACTCTCCCCGTGCCAGTATTTTGTCTTGCTCGAGGTCAATACGCGGCAGCCTGCCTTCTTCAGCTTCTTCACCCGGGATACCATAGAGACTCTCGAACCGTGAGACAGACACGCCGATGAAGCCGTTCTTCGAGATGTGGGACGCACCGGCAGAACCGCCGCGGCTGTTCACGAAGGTGTTCAGTTGTGAACCGAGCGGGGTATCATAATCGTTGTAATCGCGAATAAAGCCATCGGCGTGCAGGACAAATCCATTAGTACCGCCCGTAGCGCTAAAGGCGCCATCACCGCCCGTGTCTACCGTGTTGCCGCCGCCCTTCACCATGCCGCGGAAACCACGCTCAGGCATAAAGGTTGGAATGCGCTGGTTATCGATGGATACCACGCCGCCGATCGCCTGTGATCCGTAACGCAAAGTCGATGGCCCGCGAACAACCTCAATACGATCAGCGTCGGACGGGTCGATCGGGATCGCGTGGTCTTCTGAAATCGCCGAGACGTCGTGCGCCCCAATGCCGTTCTCCTGGATGCGTATCCTGTAGCTGTCCAGGCCGCGAATAATCGGCCGGTTGGCACCAGGCGCGAATGTGGAGCCGGTGATCCCCGGCTTGTTTTGAATGCTGTCGGTAATCGTCGCGCCGGGATTGGCGAGAATCTCGCGTTCCGTCGCTATAGTGACGGGCACGAAACTATCTCCAGTCACGATGGCGAAGCCAGCTGGTGTATCGAGGTCAAGCACACGTTCCGGAGTCTGTTTGACGGCGGCGGCAGAGGCCGGCGCTGGGCGCGACGACGCATCTGCGCTTCTTGTTGTTGGCGTCGATGTCGGAGCGCGGCTTGTGCGGGCCGGCGCGGCGCTTGGCCTGGGCGATGCTCCGGTCGACACCCTCGCGCCTGACGGCTTCTGGACGGGGCTGTCCACGGTCACCTCGACCGGCGGAAGCTCATAGACTTCATCGATACCCTGGCCGACCTGCGCAACTAAGTCGTTTTCTGGAGCATTCAAGGCCTCTTGAGCGTCAGCCCCATCCCAACCAGCAACCAACAATGAGAAGATCGCGCACAGAACACCAGTGCGCCTGCTACGCCCGTAAACCACTGCTACCCCCAAGTGTTATTTTATAACATATTTTGTGATATGCTATAATGTAACGCTTGGCGTGCCAAGGTGCTGATAGGCTTGTTGTGTATCGGGTGCCCCGTGGGCAAACGCCCGCCGCGGCCGTAAACGCGGCTGCTTGCGTCCATGCCTAAGGCGTTCGCTTTGGGATCTAGGCTGACTCAGCGGTAAGGGCTCGAAGACAGAGCATTCCGGCCCAAAAGAGCAAGCTGGACGCAGCCGCCTAAGGGCGTGACTCATGAAAGGCTGTCTTAAATCGTGACTTCCATGCCGTCATAGGAGACGGTCCAGCCCACCGCTTCCACGGCGGCGCGCTCGGGTGAGTCGTCTCGCAGAACGGGATTGGAATTATTCACGTGGATAAAGATCTTCCGCCCAATGCCGAGCGGCTCCATGAGGGCCAAAGTTCCATTCGGGCCGGACATATTCATGTGCCCAATACGATCGCCAGTCTTCTGCATGAGCCCCTGGTCGATCATTTCGTTGTTCTCGTAAAGAGTGCCGTCAAAGAACAAGAGCTCCGCACCCTGGAGCCTAGTCCGCAAGACATCATCGAGCCCTGAGCAGCCAGGAATAAAGAAGAACGACTTGCCGGTCGCGTCCTCAGTCACCTTAAGACCAATCGTATCGCCAACCTGGGTGCCGAAACTGCCGCCCGTCCCTTTTTCCTCATCCTCGAGGTAGAGCGGGATCTTGCCCGGCACGTCAAAGCCCTCCACCGAGAGCCCCACAGGCCCGTCCGGCCCTTCAACAGCGAAAGGCATTCCCAACGTCATGGTCTTCCGCGCGACGAGGTCCGGATTCAGCACGTCGAAAATGCTGTTGGCTGCTAGCACGTCGAGCACGCGGGCGCTGCCGTAGACCGTCAGTGGCTGGCTTTCGCGAAGGCAGAGGAGGCCCGCGACCGCATCCACGTCGCCGTTCGTCAGCACCACGGCCTTGATCGGGCTATTGCGCGGTGGTCCGTCTGGATCCGGTTGAAGTTCTGGCGTCTCATTGATCTGCTGGCGCAGGTCTGGCGCGGCATTTAAGAGGACCCACTGCTTGCCGTCTGCGCTGACCGCGACAGAGGCTTGCGTCCGCGGCTTGACGGTCGGGATGCCCGACCTCGCCGCGGCCGAATTCCGACCGTTACAATTCCATTGCGGCAGGCCGCCGCCCGCACCAGCACCGATAACTTTGATCAACATGACAGCGGTTTCTTGGCGTGTTTGAATGGTTCACGTCAAGGCGAATCTGGGCCAAGCGACGGGATGTCGACGAAACGTAAAGTAGGATCACGTCTCGTTTTCAATCAAAGAGAAAGGCACGACCCCTAGGGCCGTGCCTTCTTGTTGCTCGCTCTGTAACGCCCCTCATTCAGGCCTTAACGCCCGTCTGCTTGAGCATTGCAGCCGCGTTAGTCACCAGTAATCACAATGACTTTGAAGTCCTTGCCCAAGCGGAAGTCGTACTGACCGTCCTTGCACTTCACGTCCTCGGCCTCAAAAATACCAGAGCCCTCGGTCTCTTTCTCGAAGCTACCACCTTCGCAGCCCCACGCTGTGAGCACTTCCTTGATTTTCGCCGCCTCTGCCTCAGACGGATCGTCATCAGCGAAGGCCGGCGTTGCCGCAAAAGCGAGCGCGGCAGCAGCGATCAAAAGCTTCTTCATTGAAGTCAACCTTTCCAG
The DNA here is from genome assembly GCF_049590335.1 of Methyloceanibacter sp. GTDB lineage: Bacteria > Pseudomonadota > Alphaproteobacteria > Rhizobiales > Methyloligellaceae > Methyloceanibacter. The sequence continues at coordinate 4,252 of NZ_JBAWCQ010000018.1, read as the reverse complement.
CTAAGCTTGAAGTTGTTTGCGACGCTTGTCGCATGTTCAGGCCCACTTTGGCGCTTCCTATGTCGAACCCTTTACAGTCCGCGTTATTCTCATGGGGTAAAACATCAGGGGAGACTTGGCAATAGCGCACTCGGACGCGCGAAGGACTGCCGAAACAGTGAGCGCCCCTGCACGCGAAGCTCCGTACCGCAAAGATGCCAACGGCGCCGCCGGGCAAAGAACATAGGACCTAACGGCGACCAGGACGGAGGCGGCGTGTCTCGACCGTTCCTTCCGTTCGATCGATGGGGCCGCGATAACCGGGAACACCGTACTTTGTATAGTTGCCGAAACGATCATAGTACCGTCGGCCCCCATAGCCCCAAAAACCTGGTGTATAGCCATAGTTTGGCGGGGGCAACGGGGCGTTGTAATTGTCAGCGTCTTTAAGGCCTTTGCGTTCGTGGAAGAAACGAAGGTGGCTGGTCTTCACATAGCCGGCCCCGACGCGGCACCAGCCCTTCTTACACGCTTTAGCATCGACGACCTGCGCGATGCCGATAAGGCCTAGCACCTTCGCTTTCGAATTGGGCGTAGCGTGGATGCTCGTAGGCCGCTTGGCTGCTGCCGTTGCAGCGGTCGCATCACCTGGCAGGTGCATCGCCACTGCCGCGCAGAACGCAATGAAGAGACATCGGATCTTATTAGCTTGAGCCATGTCGGTTGCAGCAGTCATTCTGTTGAAGCGTGACTAGCCGGCCAACGAAACGTAGAAACGTCTCTCGGCGATGCAAGCGACTTTGGCACGTCTTGCGTTGATTCCCCAAACGTTACGAATGGCGCAAATTTGGCGTGGCATACGACCGCCGCCGATGATCAGACATCGGCGGCATCATGGTCGCCTGTTGGCTTTCAGCCACGCTTCCGCGACGGCTCGGGTCAGAGCTCACCGCCGCCACAGGAGGTTTGCGGCTACCATTTGACCCGAGCGCCAGCCATAACCGAACGCCCAAGGCCAGGCTTAATGCCGTCCTCGCGGTCGGTGATGTAGAGCTTGTCGGTGAGGTTCTCGCCTGAGACGAAGATCGTCATTTCGCTGCCGAACACGTCCGTCGGTATGGTGTAGTTGGCCCGCGCATTGAGGAGCCAAACGCTCGGTACCAAGCCGTCCTCGCCGCTCGGATCTTGCGCGAAAGGCGTGTTCTCTTCATCGGTGAAGAACTCACCCCGGTAGACGAAGCTAACGCTGGCGTTCCACCCGGCCGTGCTCTCAATGCCCGTGGTCAAATAAGCGACCTCGCGCGGCGCGAAAGGAATACGGTTACCTACGACGCTGGTACCGTCCGGGAGGATGCCCTCGGTAACCTCACCATTCGAATAGGTGAAGGTTCCTTCGAGGAACGGATTAAGGTTCCATCCCGTGAAGGGCCGAGAGTCGAGGCGGCCGTACATTTCCACGCCACTGATCTCGACCTGGTCGATGTTGGTGTAGACATTGAGGCCAGAAGTCGTCGTGGAGGAACTACGGATTTGGTAGTTCTCGATGGACTTGAAGAAGCCGGCCACGTCAAACGTCATACCCTTAATGCCGGTCGACCGCACCCCAAGCTGGAAGTTGTCGCCAAGCTCGTCTTTCGGCGGGAACGGTCCCTCGCGCTGCACGGGGATGGTCACGCCGCGGTTATAACCGCCATACATCGTCGTGTGATAAACGGTCCGAACTTCACCAGCAGAACCATTCACCGGGGCGACCTGTCGCCCAGCTAGGCCCCACGAGAACGAGATCCCCGGCAACCAGTACGTCTTATCATAGCTGAAGTTCTGATCATTAGGGTTGATCGCAAAGACAACGCATTCCCCCTCGTTGAAGAAGTCCTCGCCGTCGATCTCGCACTCCTCGAGTTCGGTTTCGCCCTCGCCCTCCTCCTCACTCGAGGAAAGCTGGCGTACTTTCGAAGATATGTGCTCGAAACGAATGCCCGGAACAATATCAATGGCAGGCGTCGCGTGGATAACAGTCTGGGCGTAGGCCGAGACTGCGTCAGCTTCGTGCTCGCTGTCGAAGACCGTGAGACCCTTCTCGTCGCCATCCGTCAGAATTTCTCCCTGCCTACCGAAGAAGTTACGGTTGGCAAAGGTATGGTGCTCAAACCGAGCGCCAAGCTGAAAGTCTTGGTTCAGCCCCGCAAGCAATTCGCGATTGGCCAGCTCGAAACGCTGCTCGCCACCGACATGCTGATAGGTCCTTAAGCGGCCGAGCATAACGCCCTCGGGGATAATCACTTCGTCGCCGAGTAAAAACGGGCTGAAATTCCCCTCTGCCTGCGAGGGATCGGCGCCTTCGAAGTTTTGATACCGGTCGCGACGATGGTGGTAGTAATAAACACGTGTATTCGAGCTCGTCTCGTCGTCGAAGTAATAATTCAGTGTGCCCTGAAGGCGAAATGGGTCGGCATTGTAGGTGCTGAAGCGCGAACCAGGATTAAAGCATGTTTTGCAGTGCTTGATCTCCTTGAAGAAGGCTTGCTCAACCGTGCCGGATCGGAACTCGGTTTCCTCTTCTTCCTCGAGCTCCTCATCTTCTTCGAGATCCCCCTCTTCTTCGCCCTCTTCTTCCTCTTCGAACTCTAGATTGGCTTCGTCGTAGTTGTCGCGCTGGCGCATATAGGCCCCAGAGAAGACAAAGTCGGCGTTGGTATTCTTCCAGCCGAGAGCTCCATAAAAGTCGTTGTAACGCAGGCGCTCCGTATCCCACGCGCCCTGCACGTCCGCACCCGTGTAGGACACCACGCTACCCCAGTTCTCAAAGGTCTTGCGGAGATGCACATGCCATTTGGCCGCCCCACCGTCGTCGCCGGCCCCATCAACCGCGACGCCACCGCCTTGACCCGACATAACGAACTCATCTGGCCCGAAGGGCTGCAGGTTACGGAAGTTGATTGCACCGAAGTTGTTGTTCGGCGCGTAAATGATCGAGCCCTTAATCACTTCAACGCCCTCAATACGATCTGGTGGAGGCACGTAGTGCACCGAAGGATCTATATAGAGGCTCATGTTGATGGACTGACCATCTTCCATAACAAGGATTTTACGCGAACGCCGCGGATTCGAGCCGCGAATGCCCATGCCGCCCTGATTGCCAAGGCCGTCGTCATTAACGATGGTTAGGCCCGGTACGCGCTGCAGAATGTCATTCGTCGAGAGCGGATCCTGTTCGTTGATCTGCTGCCGTGTCACCCGGGCGCCGGCTTCCGAAAAATTCTGCAGGTTGCCGGGCGCGATGCCATTGTTGGGATTAATCGGTGATTGCGCAGCGTCAATCGAGCGCTCGAAGCTCGCCTCCCCGCCGGGAGGCCCAAAGAACTCAAGCAGCTGCTGCGTAATCAGCGTGGGAACGAAGTCTTCCGGCTCAATGGGCTCAATCCCCGTATCCGCGACCGGCGCTTCTGGCGGCGGCACATATTCGACCGGCGGCGGAACGTATTCCACCGGCTGCGGGGTCGATACGGGGCGAGGTTCCGGCTCCGGTTCCGCCTCGGCCTGAACGGGTTCTGGCGGCTGCTGAGGTTCTTCCTGAGGCTGAATGATCTCGATCGCGGGAACATCGCCTTCAACCTGAGGCGTGTCTGTTGCGTCAGGCTGCTCCGTCGCAGACGGCGCGGCTTCCTCTATAATCGCCTCGTTTTCGGTGGTTTGCGCGGATGCCCCAAATGACAGCAAAGCACAGATTCCGAGTGCAAGTGCACCCCCGCACACCTTCGTTCCCATTGCTAACGCCCCCCACAGGCAAATCTAAGTCGTCAAAATTGCTTTTTTGATTAACGAAAAATTAACACTGATTGATGGGCCAATCTACCCCGGAGAGAGTTCCTATTGTGGAACCTCAAAACGGAACATTTGGCAGTCTTGTTGCAAGCATTTGGCAGTCTTGTTGCAAGAATGGAGCCCTGCAGCACCCTTGCCGAAACGTAATCTTGCAACCCGCTTGAATGCCTTTGTCTGCCAAGTTAAATAGGCCTTGGTATTCTTGTAGGACCAACTAGTCTTTGGTTCGGATGTCGGTCCAATTGTTGAGGCGCCATATAACCTATGGCGCTCGCGCGCGGTGCCCTCAACCAGAATCGGAGAACGTCGCAGGGGTGACGAGAGCCCAATGGGGGGCTGCGCGCAACCGAAGTCTGAATGCTTATAACCGGACTCGGTTTGGGAGGTTTATGTGCTGCTTAAAGTGAACGGACACCGGCACGCAGCCGGGCTTATCAAGCGATCCGCT
>NZ_JBAWCQ010000017.1:0-52091 GCF_049590335.1 Methyloceanibacter sp. | reverse complement strand
GCCGATCAGGCGCTCTCCCGGGGCGAGGTCGCCAAGCTCGCGCTGTACGCGCAGGGCTCAGGGCAGGTGACCCATGATGACGTGGCGGCTATCGTCGGCGATGCTTCGGAAATCGCGCTCGACAATTTCGTCTTTGCGGTCAGCGCGGGCGACGCGCCGGGCGCGCTGCGCGAGCTGGGCCGGCTCGCCGCGTCCGGGACGGACCGGACCGTGGCGCTGTCGGCACTCTCCCGACACTTCACCAAGCTCTATGTCGTCGCCTCGCATCGGGGCGCGCTGGAGGACGGCGCCAAGAAGCTCCGGCCGCCGCTTCACTACAGGCGCCGCGACATGTTTCTCAACCATTGCCGCAAATGGGGGGCCTGGAGACTGGCGACCGCCCTGCCCCTGATTCAGGAGGCCGTGCGGCGGACCCGCCGGTCGCCGGATCTCGGCGCCGCTTTCGGCGAGCGGTTGCTGCTGGCGCTCGCCTCAAAAGTTTGACCGCCTCAAAGGTTTGACGCCGCTCCCCGGTGTTCTTATGCATAGGCCACTTGCGGCCAGGACGATGCACGGCCATCGGGACGCACGAGCAGAGGAACACGCAATGAGTCACCAGGCTGCAGCACATGATCCCGCAATGTTCGAACGCCGCAACAAGCTCTTCATGCTGTTGCAGGCGCGCGCGTTCCGGCGCGGGCGGGTGGTGCTCGCCTCGGGCAAGGAGAGCGATTTCTATTTCGACATGAAGCCGGCCATGCTCGATCCCGACGGCGCGGGTTTGATGGCGGACCTCATTCTCCATGCGCTCGAGGGGGTCGATGCTGATGCCGTGGGCGGGCTCGAGATGGGGGCCGTCCCCTTGATCGCGCCGGTGGCTATGAAATCCCCGGCCTTTGGGCGCTACCTTCCGGGCTTCTTTGTCCGCAAAGCCGTGAAGGACCACGGCACCCAGAAGCGCGTCGATGGAAACGACATTGCGGGCAAGACCGTGGTGATCCTCGAAGACGTGACGACCACGGGCGGTTCGGCCATGGACGCAGTCAAGGTTGTCCGGGACGCGGGCGCCGAGGTGTCGCTGGTCATTTCGATCCTCGACCGGGGCGAGGGTGCGGCTGCGCTCTACGCAGAAACGGGTGTGCCGTTCAAGACACTGTTCAAGGCCGAGGAGTTTCTCGGTGCGGGGCCCGCCTAATACTCCGTCTACGTCGTATTGTCCCGATTAGCGGCTAGGTGCACGCATCAGCCGTTCGCGCAAATCTTCGAGCTGGTCGAAATTGGCATAGCGAATGCGCAGCTCGCCTCGTTCGCCGCGTCCGCTCTTTATCTCGACCCGCAGACCTAGCACCTCGTGCAGTTCCAATTCGGCCGCACGCGTGTCGGCATCCTTACCCGCCTTCGGCTTAGCCTTGCCGTTGGGCTTGCGCTCCTGGGCAAGCGCCTCTACCTGGCGGACCGTGAGCCCCTCCTTGACGATACGCAATGCAAGCTTGGCGGCGTCGTCCCGTCCGATCAGCGCGCGCGCATGGCCCGCGCTCAGATCGCCGTTGCGGACGAGGTCCCGAACGGCCTTGGGCAGCTTCAGGAGGCGGAGCGTGTTGGCCAGATGGCTGCGGCTCTTGCCGATCACCTTGGAGAGGTCTTCCTGGGTGTAGCTATGGCCCTGCATCAGCGCCTGGTAGCCCTCACCCTCTTCGATGGCGTTGAGGTCTTCGCGCTGAACGTTCTCAATGATGGCGATCTCGATCGCCTCCTGATCCGTCAGTGTACGGATTATTACTGGAACCTCGTGGAGGTTCGCCCGCTGCGACGCGCGCCAGCGCCGCTCGCCAGCGACAATCTCGTAGGTGTCGGGGCCCTTGGGGCGGACGACAAGCGGCTGCACCAGGCCGCGCTCGCGAATGGAGGCCGCCAACTCATCGAGCTGGGCATCCGAAAAGTCGCGCCGCGGGTTATAGGAACTCGCCTTCAATGCCGATAGGGGCACGGCCCGCTGGTCCTCGGACGTGGCACCCTCGCCCGCCTCGTCTCCGATCAAGGAGGCGAGGCTCCGGCCCAATCGCTTTTTCTGTGCGCTCACTGCCATCGTTTTGGTCTCCAATTCTGGGCGGCGATGAACCCCCCCCGCATCATGCCGCCTTGATCCGCCGCTCGCGCTCGATGACTTCCGAGGCGAGCTGGATATAGGCTTGGCTTCCTGTGCATTTGTAATCGTAAAGAAGGACGGGCTTGCCGTGGGAGGGCGACTCGGCCACGCGCACATTGCGCGGAATGACGGTCGTGTAGACCTTTTCACCGAGTACGGCCCGCACATCCTCCACGACTTGGTCCGACAGGCTGGTCCGCTTGTCGTACATCGTAAGCACCACGCCATGGATGCGCAGCTTCGGATTGAGGCGCCCGCGAATTTCCTCGACCGTGCTCAGGAGCTGCGCCAATCCCTCCAGCGCGAAGAACTCGCACTGCAACGGCACCAGCACCGCGTCCGCTGCCGCTAGCGCGTTCAAGGTCAATAGGTTGAGCGATGGCGGACAGTCGATGAGAACGTAAGTCGTGCGCTGATCATCACTCTCTTGGGCCACAAGTTCGGCGAAGCAGTCGCGCAAACGGTAGTGCTTGCCGCCGGTGTCGCCAACTTCCCGCTCGAATGACATCAGGTCGATGGTCGCCGGGATGATCGACAGCCGAGGTACGTGCGTTGGGACTTTCGCATCGAGGATCGAGGCATCGCCAATGAGCACATCGAAAGTCGAGTGCTCCCGCTGTTCGATGCCGAGCCCTGTCGAGGCGTTGCCTTGAGGGTCTAGGTCGACGATCAGCACCCGTTCGCCGACTGCGGCGAGGGCCGTCCCGAGATTGATCGCCGTGGTGGTCTTGCCGACGCCGCCCTTCTGATTGGCGAGCGCCAAGATGCGCATGGTGGGCCGGCTCATGCGGACCTCCGGCGCAAATTCGCGATCTCGACGATCCGCGCGTCTTCGGCCGTGAGGCTGGGATGGCTGGCGTAATCAAAGTTCCACCGCGCCTCGGCGGACTTGATCTCGGCGTCTGTCTCGCGACCTTTCAGGAAGAGCCCCCGGGTTTCGTCTCGCAGAAACGGTTCGGCGAGTTCCAGCAGACGGGGCAACGGCGCTAGCGCGCGGGCGCTGACCACATCTGCTCTTAGGCTTTGGGCGTTTTCCGCAAACTGTTCAATACGCATTGGATGAATGTCCACAAGGGCCTTGGCGGTCCGGGCCACATCGCCTAGAAACGAGCACTTCTTCTGGTTTGATTCGACGAGGTGCATGCGAAAGTCCGGATCCCCGCTCCTGAGAATCGCAACGACCAACCCTGGGAAGCCGCCGCCCGAACCTAGATCGAGCCAGAGTCGCGCCTTTGGCGCAAGGGCTGATAACTGGGCCGAGTCGGCAAAGTGGCGGCTCCAGACTTGCGGAAGCGTGGATGGCGCCACGAGATTGGTCGTTTTCTGCCAGCGCTCCAGGAGACTACTATAGGCCTCTAGCCTGTGGATTGTTTCATGTGAAACTTTAAAGGCTTCCGCGAACCACTCCGGACCTTGGGCGAGGCGCGCCCGCTTACCATCGGCGTTCATGCGCTTTTTGCGCTCACGCCTTTTTTGACGTGGGCGAGCAGCAGCATCAGCGCCGCCGGCGTCATGCCATCGAGCCGCGCGGCCTGCCCGAGGCTTGCCGGCCGATGGCAGGTCAGTTTCTGCCTTAGCTCGTTCGACAAGCCCGACAGCGCGTCGTACGCGAAGTCTGTCGGGATCGGAATTGCCTCGTCCTTGCGGAACGCTGCAACGTCCATTTCCTGCCGTGCGATGTACACGGCGTAGCGCGCGTCGATGGCGAGCTGCGATGCGGTCGCCGCGTCGAGCGCGCCGATCTCGGGCCAGACTTGCGAGAGGCGGGCGATATCGATCTCCGGATAGCTGAGCAGATCGAACGCACTGCGCTTGCGGCCGTCTCGGTTGATCGCAAGCCCCGCCTTCGCGGCCTCGTTGGGCGTCAGTGTCAGGTCGCGGAGGAGGGCGGCGCCTGCAGCGAGCCGCTCGGCTTTCTCATCGAAGCTGCGGCGCCGTTCGGCGCCCACGCAGCCCACCGCCAAGCCCAACGGCGTCAGCCGTTGATCCGCGTTGTCGGCCCGCAGCATGAGCCGGTACTCCGCGCGGGAGGTGAACATGCGATAGGGCTCGGTGACGCCGCGCGTCACGAGATCATCGATCATCACCCCCAGATAGCCGTCGGCCCGGGTCACCGCCAACCGGTCTTTCGTCCCCGAGGCGGTCTTGGCCGCGTTGATCCCCGCGACGAGCCCCTGCGCTCCTGCTTCCTCATAGCCGGTCGTGCCATTGATCTGACCGGCGAGGAACAGGCCCGTAACAGCCTTCGTCTCGAGACTCAGATGAAGTTCACGCGGGTCCACATAATCGTACTCGATCGCGTAGCCCGGACGTTTCACGTGAACATTCTCAAGACCCGCGATGGTCTTGAGGAACTCATGCTGCACATCTTCGGGCAGTGAGGTCGAAATCCCGTTCGGATAGACCGTGTCGTCATCGAGGCCCTCCGGCTCAAGAAAGATCTGGTGGCTCGCGCGGTCCTTGAAGCGCACCACCTTGTCCTCAATCGAGGGACAATAGCGCGGGCCGACGCTGTCGATAGCGCCGGAATACATCGGCGCGCGCGACAGGTTCGCCTCGATGATTCTGTGAGTCTCCTCAGAGGTATAGGTGAGGTGGCAGGGGATCTGCGGCGTGGTGATCGTCTCGGTCAGAAACGAAAAGGGGACGGGCGGCGCATCGCCGGGCTGCTCCTGAAGCCGCGCCCAATCGATGGTCTTGCCATCGAGGCGAGGCGGCGTTCCAGTCTTGAGCCGGCCCATACGCAGTCCGAGCCCGTAGAGGCGCTCGGACAACCCAAGAGCAGGGGCCTCGCCCATGCGCCCGGCGGGAATGCGCGTGTCGCCGATATGGATCAGACCGTGCAGGAACGTACCCGTCGTGAGAACCACCGCACCGGCCGTGAGGCGGCGCCCGTCGGCAGTCATGATCCCTTCGACGCGGCCACCGTCGACGACGACGTCTTCGGCCGCGGCCTCGACCACTTCGAGATTGTCTGTGCCCGCGATCGCGGCCTGCATGGTCTGGCGGTAGAGCTTCCGGTCGGCTTGCGCGCGCGGGCCCTGGACGGCCGGCCCTTTGCTTCGGTTCAAAATGCGGAACTGGATTCCGGCCGCGTCGGCCACGCGTCCCATCAAACCGTCAAGCGCATCAATCTCGCGCACGAGATGGCCCTTACCCAATCCGCCAATAGCGGGGTTGCAGGACATCTCACCGATGGACGTCGCTTTATGCGTCACCAAGGCCGTACGCGCACCGAGGCGCGCAGCGGCGGCCGCAGCTTCGCATCCGGCATGGCCGCCGCCAATGACGATGACATCGTAGGTCATGTTGGACTGCGGCTCTCTCATGGGCGCTAAGTAGTCGCTCCGTGGCCTGCCGTCAAAGCCGCCGAAATCCGATGTTTCACGTGAATCAATCCGCCCTCGATTTGCGGCGACGTTTCACGTGAATCATTATTCGTGACGCGGCGCAAATCCCGCCACGCGGGCGGTCACTTGCCGATGCAGAACTCGGAAAAGATCGCACCCAGGATGTCCTCAACGTCGATCCGGCCGGTGAGGCGGCCCAGATGGTGCGCGGCGATGCGCAATTCCTCGGCCCGAAGCTCCGCATCGAGATCATGGTTAACAAAACGTTTCAGGGCGTCCCGGACTGACACAAGTTCGACGCGATGCCGCGTTCTTGTAATCGGAGAGGCGCCGCGATCCTCCGAACCCTCAGCGGCACGCCGCCCAAGCTCCCCGATAATCTCCTCAAGCCCCTGGCCCGTCTTGGCCGACACCGCGATCCCTGGCTGGGAGCCGGGCTTCGAAGCCCCTTCGGACACAAGGTCGGCCTTGTTGGCCACCGCCAGGATCGGGGCATCTCCGAACCGCGCGCGCTGCACAGGGACAGGATCCCGGGAATCGGCAATCCAAAGCACCAGGTCCGCGGACGACGCGCACAGGACCGCACGCCGCATACCTTCCGCTTCGACCCCACCGCCGCCCTCGCGAAGGCCTGCCGTGTCGGCAACGATGACGGGAGCCCCACCCAAGTCGAGATGCACCTCAATCACGTCTCGAGTGGTGCCCGCTTCCTCCGAGACGATGGCGACGTCGCGCTTGGCGAGCGCATTCAGGATCGAAGACTTGCCCGCATTGGGCGGTCCGGCGATCACAACCCGAAAGCCGTCCCGCAGACGCTCACCCCTATGGTCCGCAAGATGCGCTTCGAGAGCGTGCAGCAAGGGCTCCACAGCCTCGCCGGCCAGACGGGCCGCGTCGGCGGCGACATCCGCTTCGTCGGAAAAGTCGAGCCCCGCCTCCATCAGGCTTTGCGCATTCAAGAGTTCCGCGCGCCAGCCTTCGTACAAGCGCCGCAGACCACCGTCGGCTTGGGCGAGGGCCTGACGCCGCTGCGCCTCCGTCTCCGCGCTGACCAAATCGGCAAGCCCCTCGACCTCGGTGAGGTCGAGCTTCCCATTCTCGAAAGCCCGCCTGGCGAATTCACCGGGCTCTGCGAGCCGCACGCCGTTCAACGCAAGGACTGCCTCGACCACGGCCTGCACCACCGCACGGCCGCCATGAACCTGAAGCTCCGCCATATCCTCCCCGGTGAAGCTCGCAGGGGCCGGAAACCAGAGCACGAGACCGCGATCGATTTCCCCGATCCGCCGCAGCGTTGCTTCACGTGGAACAGGCAGCGTGCCTGTGAGGTGTTCTAGTACCGTACGTGTCGAAGAGCCCGAGATGCGGATAACAGCGACAGCCGAAACACCAGCGCCGGACGCATGGGCGACGATGGTCTCACCCGACTGCGAAGCCGGCGCCTCGCCTGACTCGTGATGAAAAAAGGTATCGTTCATAGTCTATCGTAACCGGAGCGGCGCGAAGATCGGAAGGCAGGATGAGCGAACACGACGGCAACCAACTCGGCGAAGAAAAGAGCCCCTATCTTCGCCAGCATAAGGACAATCCCGTGCATTGGCGCCCCTGGGGTACGGACGCCCTCGCCGAAGCCAAACGCACCGGAAAACCGGTCTTGCTGTCCGTGGGCTATGCCGCCTGCCATTGGTGCCATGTGATGGCACATGAAAGTTTCGAAGATCCCATCACCGCCGCTGTGATGAACGACCTGTTCGTCAACATCAAGGTCGACCGCGAGGAACGGCCGGATGTGGACTCGATCTATATGAACGCGCTCCACCTTATTGGCGAGCAGGGCGGTTGGCCGCTCACCATGTTCCTAACCCCCGATGCGGAGCCGTTTTGGGGCGGGACCTATTTTCCGAAAGAACAGCGCTATGGCCGCCCTGCCTTCATAGACGTCCTGAGAACCGTGTCCCACACTTTCCATGAAGCGCCGGACAAGGTCCGGACCAATGCCGACGCTTTGAAGGCGCGCCTCCAGCCCTCCCATCCCAAAGGCGAGGTGGTGTCGCTCACTGACGCCACGCTCGAAAACTGGACCCGGCGGTTCCTGCAAGCCGTGGACCCCACCACGGGCGGCATCCGGGGCGCCCCGAAATTTCCCCAGACCCAGTTCTTCTCGCTGCTGTGGCGAGCCGGCCTCCGCTACGGCGTAGAAAGCCTGCGCGAGGCCGTCGATCTCACGCTCACGCATATCTGCCAAGGCGGCATTTACGATCATGTGGGCGGCGGCTTCGCACGCTACAGCGTCGACGAACAGTGGCTCGTCCCGCATTTCGAGAAGATGCTCTACGACAACGCGCTCCTGGTCGATCTCATGACCGAGGTCTGGCGCGAGACCAAGTCGCCCCTTTACGCACGGCGCATCGAAGAGACCATCGGCTGGCTATTGCGCGAAATGGTGACGGACGGCGGCGGTTTCGCCGCCTCGCTCGATGCGGATTCCGAAGGCGTCGAGGGCAAGTTCTATGTGTGGGACTTCGACGAACTCCAAGAGGTTCTCGGTCCCAACGACATAAACTTCTTTGCTGATATTTACCAAACCACAACACCCGGCAATTTCGAGGGAAAGAATATCCCCAATCGTCTGTCTACGGTCGCCTTGCGCGACGAGGCCACCGAGACCCGCCTCACCGGGATGCTCACGAAATTATTCGATCGCCGTTCCCTCCGTGTACGTCCTGGTTTCGACGACAAGGTCCTGGCCGATTGGAACGGGCTGATGATCGGTGCGCTCGCCAACGCGGCTACGGCCTTCGACCGACCCGAATGGCTGGCCGCGGCGGAAGCCGCCTTCGACTTCGTCCTTATGCGGATGAGCTTGGCAACGCGGCTCATTCACTCCTATCGTGAAGGGCCCGGCAACGCACCGGCCACAGCAAGCGACTATGCCAACATGATTCGCGCGGCACTCGTGCTCGCCAACGCGACCAACAATCCCGAATATGTGGAGCAGGCCTGCGCCTGGACGCACGTGCTCGACACCCACTACTGGGCGCAAGACCTTGGCGGCTATTATCTCGCAGCCGACGATACCGACGACATTCTCGTGCGGCCGCTGAACGGTAACGACGATGCCACACCGAACGCCAACACCACAATGGTCTCGAACCTCGTGGCGCTATCGTCCTGGACTGGCACGGTTACGTATACCGATCGTGCCGACGAGACCATGGAGGCTTTCGGCCCTGCAATCACCGCGAACCCGGTCGGCCATGCGGGGCTGCTCTATGCGGCGCTTGATCTGCTGGCGCCGGCGCTCATCGTGCTGATGGTGCCCGAGGGCGGAGACCCGACAGCGATGCGCGAGGCTTTGCGCGATGTGTCGCTGCCCAATGTGGTGGTCGACGAAGTCTGGGCCGACGAGACGCTGCCGTCCAATTCACCTGCGTCCGGCAAGACCGTCATCGACGGCAAGACGACGGCTTACGTATGTATTGGCCCGCAATGCTCCCTGCCGGTCACGGACGCGGACAAGCTCGTTGAGACGATCAAGGCGGCACGCGAAGTCACGGTGACGTAGCGATCACTCCAACGGTTTCTCGAATGATGTCAGCACGGAGCAGTCGTTCGCGACGATCAGGGTGCCGGCAAGGACACAAAGTAGATTAACCGCTGTGATGTGAAGCACGCCGCGCATGCCATCCCATCCAGCTTCGCGAGCCGGAAAAGGATGCCAAGCTTCGCAAGGCGCCATGCCCTACGTGTTCATCGAATCGAAGAATTCCCCGTTGTTCTTGGTCTGCTTCAGCTTGTCGACCAGGAACTCAATCGCATCCATCGTGCCCATCGGGTTCAGGATGCGGCGGAGCACGTACATCTTCTTGAGCTGATCGCGATCCACCAGCAACTCCTCTTTGCGGGTGCCGGAGCGGGCGATGTCGATGGCCGGGAACACGCGCTTGTCGGCGACCTTGCGGTCGAGCACGACTTCGGAGTTACCGGTGCCCTTGAACTCTTCGAAGATGACTTCGTCCATGCGGCTGCCCGTATCGATCAGGGCCGTCGCGATGATCGTGAGCGAGCCGCCTTCCTCGATGTTACGCGCAGCACCGAAGAAGCGCTTCGGCCGCTGGAGCGCGTTCGCGTCCACACCGCCGGTCAGCACCTTGCCGGAGGAGGGCACCACCGTGTTATAGGCGCGGCCAAGGCGCGTAACCGAATCCAACAAGATCACGACGTCGCGCCCATGCTCCACTAGGCGCTTGGCCTTCTCGATGACCATCTCGGCCACCTGTACGTGACGCGATGCAGGCTCGTCGAACGTCGAGGATACGACCTCGCCGTTCACCGAGCGCTGCATGTCGGTCACTTCCTCGGGCCGCTCGTCGATCAGGAGCACGATCAGATAGCACTCCGGATGATTGGCGGTGATGGCATGGGCGATGTTCTGAAGGATCACTGTCTTACCGGTGCGCGGCTGTGCCACGATGAGACCACGCTGGCCCTTTCCGATCGGCGCGACGATATCGATGACCCGGCCGGTATAGTCCTTCTTGGTCGGGTCCTCGGTCTCCATCTCCAGACGCTCGTCCGGATAGAGCGGGGTCAGATTGTCAAAGTGGATCTTGTGACGCTGCTGGTCGGGATCGTCGAAATTGATCGTGTTGACCTTGAGAAGCGCGAAATAGCGCTCGCCGTCCTTGGGGCTTCTGATCTGCCCCTCGACCGTGTCGCCGGTTCGAAGACCGAAGCGGCGGATCTGCGAGGGCGAGATGTAGATGTCGTCAGGGCCGGCCAGATAATTCGAATCCGGCGAGCGCAGGAAGCCGAAACCATCCTGCAGGACCTCGACCACGCCCTGGCCGGTGATATCGACCTCCCGGGCGGCAAGTTGTTTCAGGATCGCGAACATCAATTCCTGCTTGCGCATGGCGTTCGCGTTCTCGACTTCGACCTCCTCGGCGAAGCTCAAAAGCTCCGTCGGCGATTTGGCCTTCAAATCCTGCAGCTTCATTTCTTGCATGCGCTGCTAAACTCCAATGGGGAAAGGGTTGTTGTTTGGATTGCCACGCGCATCAACGCACGCGATCGAAGAGATAAGGAAATGGATGATCTTTGGCGGGAGAGCGGCGGGACCGCTCCAACCAGTCCGCGTCAAAAGTCGGACTGGAACCTATGTCTTAGACTGTTTTCGAGTCGTCTTATAGCAGACGCCAGCCTTGCGCGGAATAGATTTGCCCAAAAACTGGTATAAATATTGGCTGAAGGTCAATTCAACGCGTCCTAGAAGGGTTTTACTACCGCCAGAATAACAATCGCGATCATCAATAGCGTCGGAACTTCATTGGCGATCCGGTAGAATCGCTGCCTATGGGTGTTGCGGTCTTGCGCGAACTCCCGGGTCCATTTGGAAAGAAATCCAGTGAACCCGGACATGGCTATCACCAACACGAGTTTGGCGTGGAACCAACCCGCATGGGCCCAGTCCACCAACTCGAACGCCAGGATGAGACCAAACACCCAGCTCGCGATCATCGCTGGCGTAATGATAGCCTTCAAAAGGCGCCGCTCCATAACCTTGAAGGTCTCGGACTGCTTCGAGCCCTTTTCCGCCTCGGTGTGATAGACGAACAGACGCGGCAGATAGAGGACACCAGCCATCCAGGCGATCACTGAGATGATGTGAAACGCCTTGATGTAGAGAAGAAACATATTTTTTTCAGTTCCTTACCCTGCGCTAACGCCCTTCACGAGCCGCACCAGCCGCTCAACGTGCTCTATCGGTGTATAGGGTAGAATGCCATGGCCTAGATTGAAGATGAACTGGCCTTGGCTGAGCTCCTCTAGAATCTGCGCAACCCTTACGTCGAGTTCCGGGCCGCCGGCAGCCAATAGCACCGGATCGAGATTGCCTTGAACCGGCACGAGCGACTGAAGCTCCTCGCGGACCCACGCAAGCGGCAGGCTCGTGTCGCATCCGACCCCGTCCACACCGGTCTCGCGCGCATAGCGCACGGCAGAGGGTCCCGCGCCGCGTGGAAAACCAATGATCGGAATCTCGGGCACTTGCTGCTTCACACGTGCCACAATCTCTTTCGTTGGCGCGATACACCACCGGGCGAAGGCGTCTTCAGGCAGGCTACCCGACCAGCTGTCGAAGATCTGAAGTGCCCGGCTACCCGCCGCCACCTGGCCCAGAAGATAAATCGTGGACGTCTCGACGATCATGTCGATCATCGCCTGGAACAGGGATGGGTCCCGATAAGCAAGCGCGCGCGCTGCAGCCTGGTCCTTGCTGCCTGCGCCTTCCACCATGTAGGTTGCCACCGTCCAAGGCGCCCCACAAAAACCGATTAGCGGAACCTTGTCCGGGAGCTCTGCCACGACCCGCTCTACTGTCTCGTAGACCGGAGAGAGCTTAGTAGCCGCCACCGCAGGGTCGAGCCGTGCCAGCGCGGCGCCATCGCCGACAGGATCGAGCTTGGGGCCTTCTCCCTCGACAAATGCCACAGGTTGACCCAGAGCAAAGGGCACGATGAGAATATCGGAGAACACGATCGAGGCATCGAATGGGAACCGGCGGAGAGGCTGAAGCGTGACCTCGGCCGCGAGTTTGGGCGTGAGACAAAGGTCGAGAAAGGACGGAACGGTCTTCCGCACCTCCCGGTACTCGGGCAAATACCGGCCTGCCTGGCGCATGAGCCACATGGGCGGAGGCGAGCACGTTTCACCCTTCAGAACGGACAACAGGGGAACTTGTGAACCGGTCATGCGCCTCTCTAAAACTAATAAGAAGAGTCTTTAAAAGGATTACTGTTGTTTTTGTTATGTCGTGGATAGCGGACATTCAATTTCATCACCACTGTTTCAACAGGCTGGCCAGGCGCGAATTTGACGGTTCGGCGATAAACCGGCCCCGCTGTGGTCAGGTCCCCGTGATAGTCGCCATAAGAACCAGATGCATTGACGTTTTTTGCGCTCTCGTGGGTATTGAGAACGTCTTGAGGACTTGTGGGTTTCGTCCCCTCGGAGCTGGGGATGAAAAAGGCTATTGTCTCCCCGCTCATAACGTCGGTCACGATCTAGACACAGACGAATCTGTGAAGAACTTAGCGGATGAATTACCGCCTAGCGGGGAGAGATCAACGCGGCCGAGTGTTGCCCCTGTCGTCCACCCCAGTTATCCAATGGTCGTACAATGGATATCCAACAGCGTACCTTCCATCTTCATATGATCTCAGACGCCACAGGCGAGACGCTCGTTACCATCGCCCGAGCCGTCGGCGTGCAATATGCAGCCGCGCGGGCGATCGAGCATTTGCATCCGCTCGTGCGGAGCGGCCGCGAACTCGACCGGGTCCTCAAGGAAGTCGAGGCGGCGCCAGGGATCGTGCTCTACACTCTGTTCAATCGGGATATGGCCGAGGAGCTGGAGCAAGCCTGCAAGCGGCTCAACGTTCCCTATGTCGCGCCACTGTTAAATGTGTTGCAGGTCTTCGAGTCTTATCTGGGCATGACGTCGACACCGATGGTTGGCGGTCAGCACCAGCTCGACGCTGACTATTATCGCCGCATCGAGGCGTTGAACTTCACCATGATGCATGACGACGGCCATCTGCCGGACCGGCTCGATGATGCCGAAATTATCCTACTTGGCATCAGCCGCACCTCGAAGACCCCGACGTCCATCTATCTCGCCAATCGCGGGTTCAAAACGGCCAATGTGCCCCTCGTGCCGGGCGTGCCCGTGCCGCCGCAGCTTGAGGAGGATACGACTGCCTTCGTCGTTGCGCTCGTCGCGAGCCCGGAGCGAATCTCGCAAGTGCGCCACAACCGGGTCATCGAGCAGGCCCACGGTCATTTGGACGATTATGTCGATCGCGACGCCATTGCTGCGGAGATCGCCCAGACACGGCAGCTCTGCGCGCGCCGCGGCTGGCCCATTATCGATGTGACGCGGCGGTCCATCGAAGAGACCGCCGCGGCAATCATCCGGCTCTATGACGATCGTGACGCCCCGGCGCTCGACACATGACCAATTTCATCCAAGAGGGCCGTTCGCCCTTGATTCTCGCTTCGGCAAGCGCCGCACGCCGCAAGCTCTTGGCCAGCACCGGGCTGACATTCAGTACGAAGGCCGCCCATCTCGACGAGGCGGCCATGCGCACGGCGCTGGGCTTCAAAGGCACTGTCGATCCAAGCGATGTGGCTGAAGTCCTCGCGCGCGCTAAAGCAGAAGCGGTGAGCGGGCAGTCGGGTGAGGCCTTCGTGATCGGTGGAGACCAGATCATGTCTGCCGGCGGCAACACATATGGAAAACCGCAGTCGTTCGACGAGGCGCGCGCCCGGCTGCTCGACCTTAGCGGCAAGAGCCATCGGCTCCACACCGCGGTTGTTCTTGCTACCGGCGGGACCACAGTCTGGGCGTACACTGATGTGGCGACGCTGACCATGCGCCGGTTCTCGCCGGAATTTGTCGGGCATTATCTCGCAGCGGCCGGTGAGGCCGTGCTCGGCTCCGTCGGCGCCTACCAGATCGAATCCTTGGGTATTCAGCTGTTCGAGAAGATCGACGGGGACTTCTTTTCGATTCTCGGTCTTCCGCTACTCCCGGTTCTCGATGCGCTCCGGCGTGAGGGCGCGATCGAGGGATGAAGCGACCATGAGCAAGGCTCCACGTGCATGCGTGATCGGCTGGCCGGTGGAGCATTCGCGCTCGCCGGCGATCCATGGCTACTGGCTGCGGCAGTACGGCATTGACGGCGCCTACGAGAAAGAGGCCGTGCGGCCGGAGGATCTGGCGGCGTTTCTGAGCGATCTGCCTGCCAATGGCTATGTGGGAGCAAACGTCACGCTGCCCCATAAGGAGGCCGCGCTCCATGCAGCGCGCTCGGCCGATGTGGCGGCCAAGGCGATCGGCGCGGCGAACACGTTATGGCTCGATGCGAACGGCAGTCTCCAGGCGAGCAATACAGACGCCTATGGCTTCATGACCAATCTAGATGAGGGTGCCCCCAAGTGGCGCGAGACGTGCGGCGTGGCCATGGTGCTGGGTGCGGGCGGCGCCGCCCGCGCGATTCTCCACGGGCTGATCGAAGCCGGTGTTCCCCGCATTCTGTTAACGAACCGCACGGTCGCCAAAGCGGAGACGCTTGCCCGTGATTTTGGTGCGCCCATTGAGGTGATTCCATGGGAGACCAAAGATTCGGCCCTGTCGGCCTGCGGGCTCTTGGTCAATACGACGAGCCTCGGCATGACGGGCCAACCGCCGCTGGATATCATGGTCGGCGCTCTTCCCGCGGCTGCGGTGGTGACGGACATCGTCTATGTGCCGCTGGAGACACCGCTCCTGGCCGCGGCCCGCGCGCGCCGACTCACAGCGGTCGACGGGCTCGGCATGCTTCTGCACCAAGCCGTCCCCGGCTTCGAACGCTGGTTCGGTGTCCGCCCTGAGGTGACGCCCGCCTTGCGTGACCACGTGGTCACTACTCTCGGAGCGGCGTGATGCTGGTCATCGGTCTCACGGGCGGTATCGGCATGGGAAAGAGCTCCGCGGCCGCACATTTCAGGCAGCATGGGGTTCCCGTTTTCGATGCGGACGCCTATGTACACGGACTCTATGAAGGCGCCGCGGTGCCGCTGATCGAGCGCGCTTTTCCGAGCACGACCTACGAGGGCCGTGTGGACCGGGCGCTTCTGGCCCGGGAAGTCGCCGGCCGGCCGGAGCGCCTCAAAGCGCTCGAGGCGATCGTCCATCCCTTAGTAACGCAGGCTGAGATCGACTTTCTCTGCGAGCAGGAAGCGAGTGGCGCAGCCATGGCGGTGCTCGAAATTCCGCTTCTATTCGAAACGGGCGCGGAGTCCCGCGTCGACGTTACGGTCACGGTCAGCGCGCCGGAAGACGTGCAGCGTCAGCGCGTGCTGGAGCGCGACGGCATGAGCGTCCAAAAGTTCGAGGCTTTGCGGGCCCGTCAGCTCGGCGATGCGGACCGTCGGGCGCGGGCCGATCATGTGTTGGACAGCGGGTTGACCTTGGAAAACCTGCACGCGCAGCTCGATGTGCTGGTCGAATCGCTTAAGCTCAAGGATGGGCGCGTCATGGAGCGCTTGCGCGCGTCGCGATCGTAGACAAACGGAGATCACTCGGCTTTTGCGTGAAATCATTCTCGATACGGAAACGACAGGCCTCGATCCCAAGGAAGGGCATCGTGTGGTCGAGATCGGCTGCGTGGAGCTGGTGAATGCGATTCCCACGGGGCGGACTTGGCACTGCTATCTGAACCCCGAGCGCGACATGCCCGAACAGGCGTTCGCCGTGCATGGGCTGTCCACGGACTTCCTCTCGAGCAAGCCGCTTTTCGCCGACAAGGCCGACGAGTTCCTCGAATTCGTCGAAACCGCCATGCTGGTCATTCATAATGCCAAATTCGACTTCGGCTTCCTGAACGCCGAACTCGACTGGGCTTCCAAGCCGCTTCTGACCTGGGACAGAATTGTGGATACGCTGGCGCTCGCGCGGCGCCGGCATCCAGGAGCGCCGGCGAGCCTCGATGCGCTTTGCCGCCGCTACGGCATCGATCTCAGCGGGCGCGACCTGCACGGCGCGCTTCTGGACTGCCGGCTGCTCGCCTCCGTCTATGTAGAACTGGTCGGCGGAAAACAGGCGAGGCTCGAACTTGCCGGGAACGGAACCCAACGGGCCGATTCGCCGGGGAGCGCCGCCAAGGTCACCCCGCGTGCCACGCCGTTGGCCACGCGGCTGACAGCGGAAGAGCGCGAAGCCCACCGCGCCTTCGCGGCCACGTTGGGTGATGACGCGCTATGGCGCCGTTACGAGTGATCTGAGCTTACGCCTGGCCGCGCCTTAGTTCGGGGGGCCGTTTGGGGTGTCGCCGCCCTTCGACAGATTTTGCGAGTAGAGACGACCGAAATCGATCGGATCAAGCATCAGGGGCGGGAAACCGCCATCGCGCACGATATCGGCGATTATGCGCCGCACGAACGGGAAGAGCAGGGTGGGGCAGTCCACAAACAGGACCGGCTGGAGCATGTTTTCCGGGATATTCTTGATCCGGAACAGGCCGCCGTAATCCAGCTCTACATTGTAGATGACGCCCGTGTCGCTTTTGGCGTGGGCTTCGAGGTGCACGACGGCCTCGTAGACATCGTCGCCGCGCGGGCCGGCATTGACGTTGACGCCGACCTGAAGCTGCGGGTTCTCGCCGGGCCCCTGAAGCGTCTGCGGCGCGCCGGGGCTCTCGAAGGAGAGATCCTTCACATATTGTGCGAGTACGTTGAGCTGTGCCTCGGTACCGGAACCGGCGCCGCCTGGCGGTCCGTCGCCGTTGCTCCCCTTGGGGTTATCTTTTTCTTCCTTGTCCGCCATATGATCCTCCTCGACGCATACTGCGTCCGCTGGCTAGCATGGGAGGAGAGCGCCGCGCAATTCAGCAATCCGCATGCGGACGCCGGAAAAGGCCATATGCCTCCTTTGGGGTTGGCGTCCCTGACGGGAATGACGTAAGTTGAGCCTGAAACGTGGCTATTTAGACCTGAAAAATGCGCCGCGGCGGATTGCGACCGCTAGAAAACCTCTAGGCACGAAACGATATGGACCTAAGAGTAGTCCGCATTGAACCGGATTCGATCCGGAACTGGATGGCCGTGCGATTATGAGTGAAGCTTTCGATATCTATACATTGCTGTTCCTGGTTCTCGCGGTGGTGATTTTCATCAGGCTGCGTGGCGTTCTCGGACGCCGGACTGGCAACGAACGGCAGCCTTACGACCCCTATTCCAGCCCCGAGTCCAAACAAGGTGCACCGGAAGGCACCGTTGTCGCTCTGCCGCGCGGCCGCAATGCCGATGTGCCGGCCGGCGAAACCGCCGGGCCCACTGCCGAGGATATCGAGGAGCGCCTGGAGCGCTTCGCCAAAGCCGACAGTCCGCTTGGCCAAGCGCTCACCGGGCTCATCAAGACCGATCCCGGCTTCGATCCGACCCAGTTTCTGGACGGCGCAAAGATGGCCTATGAGATGATCGTCGCCGCCTTTGCGGAAGGCGACGAGAAGACGCTCAATCAGCTTCTAGGCGAAGACGTCCTGGACGGCTTCACACGCGCGATCGGCGAGCGTGAAGAGCGTGGCGAAACGCATCACACGACCCTGGTCGGCATCGACAAGGCCGATATCATCGAGGCCGAACTCAAGGACAAGCAGGCCTTTGTCACGGTCAAGTTCGTGAGCGAACTGATCTCGGTCACGCGCGACGCGGGCGGCGAGGTCGTCGATGGCGACCCCAAGAAAGTGCGCGAGGTCACCGACATCTGGACATTCGCGCGCGACATGGCCTCTCGAAATCCGAACTGGAAGCTCGTGGCCACCGAGGCGGCGAACTAGCCGCCGCCCTTGTCCGGCTCCGTCTACTCGACACGCACCTCCTTTACCGCCCTTGACGGCTGGGCGGAGGACGATCACACGGCGGCGTTGCGCGCCTTTCTGAACTCCAAATCTCTTATCGGTGACGGCAATCTCTTCGTCGGCGCGCCGGACCTTTGCGGCATTGCGGAACGCGGTTCGGCACGCGCGTTTTTCGAATCCCGGTTCGAACTGCTCGCGGCGTCGGCCGATACGCCCGGATACGTAACCGGCTATTACGAGCCGGAATTGCGCGGGTCCCGCACCCAGACGCCACGATACTCCGTGCCGATCTATGGTCGACCCGCCGATCTGATCACCACAATCGCCGAGACGGACCGCGCAAGGTACAACGAGGCCGTCAGCGGCTTTCGTTGGACGGCTGAGGGCGCCGTTCCCTACTACACACGGGCCGAAATAGAGGCAGGCGGGCTCGCAGCGCAACGGTTGGAAGTCCTGTATACGGATGACTACGTCGAGCTATTCTTCATGCAGGTGCAAGGCTCCGGGCTTGTCCATCTCAACGACGGCACATCCTTGAGGCTGACCTATGCGGGCAAGAACGGTCATCCGTACACGTCTATAGCGCGGGTTCTTATTGATGCCGGAGAGCTCGCTGCCGATGAGATCGATATGGACGTCGTGAAAGCCTGGCTCCGGAACGATACGGCGCGTGGCCGCGCGCTCATGCAGAAGAACGAGTCCTATGTGTTTTTTTCCGCGCTCTCGAAAAGCGACGCGAAGGAGGGCCCGCGCGGCGCGGAAGGCGTGCCCCTCACACCGCGTCGCAGCCTGGCCGTCGACCCGGCCTATATCCCTCTTGGGTCGCCCGTCTTCGTCACCGTTCCGGACCTAGACGACGAAGACGGCGCGCCCTTCCATAGTTTGATGATCGCCCAGGATGTGGGCTCGGCCATTCAAGGACCGCAGCGCGGTGACATCTTCTTTGGCACGGGCGTGAGCGCAGGCGCGATCGCCGGGCGCACCCGCTTTGCTGCGCAGTTTCATGTCTTGATGCGGAAGCGTTAAGGCGCTTTGCGCTAGTGTAGTTTCATGGCCAAGGGCAAATCAGGCAGCGAAAAACCAGGCAAAGCGGGCGCGAGCAAGGAAAAGCCTGACAAGACCGGCGGCGGGCACGGCTGCCTCGAAGACGACGCGGCGCTGTGGGCGCGGGTCGTCGAGACAGCCGAACCGCTGACCAAGAAGAACCGCTTCATCGATTTGGAGACGCCGCTCAAGCCACCGACGCCCAGGCAAGCGTCGCCAAAAGCCAAGACGCCTGCGTCAGAAGGCGTCGTACCTACGGCGTCACCGGTGCGGACCCGGCAGCCCAAAATCACGGTCAAAAAGGCGCTTTCGCCAAAACCCGGCCTCGATAGGCAGACGGTGCGCAAGCTCGACAAGGGCAACCTTGCCATCGAGGCGCGCATCGACCTGCACGGCATGCGCCAGCGCGAGGCTCATAGTGCGTTGCAGAAATTCTTGCATTGGGCACGCGGAAAGGACTACCGGCATGTGCTGGTCATCACCGGGAAGGGGTCACTTCGTGACGAGGGCAGGAGCTTCTACGAAGAAGACGCCCGCGGTGTGCTCCGCCAGGCGGTGCCGCAATGGCTCTCTCACGGAGATTTGGCGCCGCTGATCGTCAGCTTCTCCGAAGCCCCGCGCCGCCTCGGTGGCGAAGGCGCGCTCTATGTGCGGCTGCGGCGGTCATCTCGAACCCGCTAGCGCCTATTCGCTGAGCTGGCCCTCGGTCCCCAACGTCCGAAGGATGAAGTCCGCACGCTCCGCCACGCCGACCTTTTGCAGGATCGCGACTTCGTAACCGAGAGAGGGATAATCAGCGAGGAGCCCCGCACACTCGTCGGTTGCCGTGTCGAATCGGTGCTGCCGCTCGCCATCGTGCCAATAGATCTCAGGCCAGGGCGGCAAGGTGATGATACCGATAGGGCCCGGCCAAGCTCATGAAGCACACCGTCGCCTGTGACCTGTTCTAGCGCCGAGGCGGCATCGACCAAGCTTTGGTCGAAGAAGACCCCGCCCTCAAGAACGGCAGCTGCTTGCCAATCGGCGATGGACATCGCGACCGCCCGCCGTGCGAAGGCTGCGGCATCAATCCAGGGCAATGCCGCACCATTCGACGCCAGCTCTTGTCGAACGATCCGACTGCCCGGCTTTTCGACGACAGCATAGCGCCTCTCCCGGAGTGCTTCGAACTAGGTCGATTTACCCCCGCCCGAGCAGCCGGAGATCACGACGCGATGGTCCATCTTTCGTGAGCTCGTCCTTAAAGAATAAACTTCGACAGGTCGGCGTTCTTGGCGAGGTCGCCGATATGCTCGCGGACATACGCCGCATCGATGGTGATCTCCTCACCGTCTCTGTCGGAAGCAGCAAACGAGATGTCGTCGAGAATGCGCTCCATCACCGTCATCAAGCGCCGCGCGCCGATGTTCTCGACAGAAGTATTCACCTCGACAGCGATATCGGCAATGGCGTCGATGGCGTCTTCGGTGAAGTCCAGCGTCACGCCTTCCGTTTTCATCAGCGCCACATACTGATTGATGAGACAGGCCTTGGGCTCGGTCAGGATGCGACGGAAATCCTCGCGGGTGAGCGCGCGCAGCTCCACACGTATGGGCAAACGCCCTTGCAGCTCGGGCAGCAGATCCGAGGGCTTGGAGATGTGAAACGCACCCGAGGCAATGAAGAGGATGTGGTCCGTCTTCACGGGCCCGTATTTCGTGCCGACGGTCGTGCCCTCGATGAGGGGCAGGAGATCGCGCTGCACCCCTTCGCGGCTGACGTCCGCGCCTGCGCGATCGGACCGGGCGCAGATCTTATCGATCTCGTCAAGAAAGACGATTCCGTTGTTCTCGACGTTGCTGATCGCTTCCTGGATCAACATGTCGTCGTCGATGAGCTTGTCGGATTCCTCGGCCATGAGAATGCCAAAGGAGTCTTGCACCGTGACCGTGCGCGGCTTGGTGCGCTGGCCGAAGGCCTTGCCGAGCATATCGGAGAGATTGACCATGCCGACCTGGCTGCCCGGCATACCGGGAATATCGAAGGACGGCATGCCGCCGCCCGTATCGGCGACCTGAATCTCGATCTCCTTGTCATTTAGCTCGTTGGTCCTCAGTTTCCGCCGGAAGGATTCGCGGGTCGAACTGCTTGCGCCTGCGCCGACAAGGGCATCGATCACGCGCTCTTCGGCGTTGACTTGGGCCTTGGCCTCAACCTCTTTGCGCTTGGCGTCGCGGACCAGACCGATACCCGTCTCGATCAGATCACGGACGATCTGTTCGACGTCGCGGCCCACATAGCCAACTTCGGTGAATTTGGTCGCTTCGATCTTGATGAAGGGCGCGCCGGCGAGCTTGGCCAGGCGCCGAGAGATCTCCGTCTTGCCGACGCCGGTGGGGCCGATCATCAGAATGTTCTTCGGCAAAACCTCCTCGCGCATGTCTTCGTCGAGCTGCTGGCGCCGCCAGCGGTTGCGCAAGGCGATGGCGACGGCGCGCTTGGCGTCATTCTGGCCGACGATATGGCGGTCGAGTTCTGAAACGATTTCGCGGGGGGAAAAAGCGGTCATGTAGGTACTGGTCGGTCCGGAACTAATTGGCGGTCGCGTCGAGGGTTTCGATCGTGAGGGCGTCATTGGTGTAGACGCAGATTTGGGCGGCAATGGCCATGGCCTTGCGCGCAATCTGCTCGGCATCGAGATCGGACTCGAGCAGGGCCTTGGCGGCAGCGAGCGCATACATGCCGCCCGAGCCGATGCCCATAACCGCATCGTCCGGTTCCAGCACGTCGCCCGTGCCAGTCAAGACGAGACTCTCGTTCGGATCGGCCACGATCATCATGGCCTCCAGGCGCCGCAAATACCGATCAGTTCGCCAATCCTTGGCCAGCTCCACGCAGGCGCGCTTCAGCTGGTCCGGGAACCGCTCAAGCTTGGTTTCAAGGCGTTCGAACAGGGTAAAGGCGTCGGCGGTCGAGCCCGCGAAGCCGGCAATGACCGGTCCGGAGCCTACCCGG
This sequence comes from Methyloceanibacter sp., assembly GCF_049590335.1. GTDB lineage: Bacteria > Pseudomonadota > Alphaproteobacteria > Rhizobiales > Methyloligellaceae > Methyloceanibacter. The sequence continues at coordinate 30,174 of NZ_JBAWCQ010000017.1, read as the reverse complement.
CGCACCTTGCGCGCTGTGCCTTTGATGATGGTTTGGCCCAAGGAGACCTGGCCGTCGCCGGCGACCACCACCTTGCCGCCCTTGCGGACGGTGAGAATGGTCGTGCCGTGCCAGACCTCAGGGGAGGAGGAGGGTGCGCTCATACTGCAATGCGATATCGGCCCTGCGGCCCCGTTCGTCAAGCGGCGCCCCCAAAAGGAGCAGTTTGGCCACTTCTGGCCGCTCGCCGGCTCGTCGCCCGCGCTAATTGACGGAGGGCACTAGTGATTTCAGGGGCGGCAGCGCAACCTTGGTGACACGCCAGCGAAAGCCATCCAGGGTCATGGTGGAGGCGATGGTGGCCGCGTCCGCCTCGTTGGGGTCCTTGGCATCCACCCTGAAAGTGGTGGGCGAGGTGAAGAAGGCGTAGGTCATATAGTCCCCAAATCCCTCTTCTTTTTCCCGATGTTCGACCACGGTGGGATTGTTCAGGAGGGCCTCTGGGGTCACGAGGCTATCCACCGTGCCGCCGATGACCGAGGGCCCAAGTATCTTGGTCAGCGCCTCGCCGATATCGCCCAGGACCCGGCGTTTTTCGCCCAATTACTGAGATCTTTCCATGAGTCCGTCCGCTACTTGCGCTTTCGCGCTCGCTCGAATAGCTGGGAAATCGACGATCTTCTTCAAGGATTCGGCGTTGTTGGTCAGAAGCGCCTGCTCAAGCCGGTAGAGCGTCCAATACGGATAGGCGATGTAGACGGCGAGCAGGATCAAGAGCAGCAGAAACAGGCGGCGCATGAACCTAAATCCCTCAATTTATGAAAGTCACCCATAGCATGCCTGCATGACGGGGCGTATAAGCCAGTCGTTATGGAAGCGAATTGCTAAGGGCCTTTGGGCTAGGCTGGCAGACATGCAACAGCGAAGCAAATCAGCGGATGCCGCCATGCCGGTAAGAGGCCGCACTGCGACGGTCGGCCGCCGCACCAAGGAAACGAACATCAGCGCCACCGTCAATCTCGAGGGGACGGGCGCATACGATATCGCCACGGGTGTGGGCTTTCTCGATCACATGCTGGAACAACTCGCCCGCCACGGGCTGGTCGACATCATTTTGAAGGCGAAAGGCGATCTTCATATCGACCAGCACCACACCACGGAGGATTCGGGGATCGTGCTGGGACAGGCCTTTGCGAAAGCCCTCGGCGACAAGGCCGGAATCACGCGCTACGCGTCCTGCTACGTGCCCATGGACGAGACGCTGACGCGCGTCGCGGTCGACGTGTCGGGGCGTCCGTTCCTGGTTTGGAAGGTGAACTTCAGCCGTTCCAAGATAGGCGAGATGGACACCGAGCTCTTCCGTGAGTGGTTCCAGGCCTTCGCGCAGAACGCGGGCATCACGCTCCACGTCGAGAATCTCTATGGCGAGAACAATCACCACGTGGCCGAGACCTGCTATAAAGCGCTCGCAAGGGCGTTGCGCCAGGCTGTGGCCATTGACGAGCGGCAGAGCGGGCGGGTGCCCTCCACCAAGGGGCAACTGTAACCTTCCGTTTCGCCGGAGCGCCGGTACTACCGCCTGATCGAAGTTGAGCGTAACGAATAGTGACCGTCTATTCCGTCTATGAGCCTTCAAGTCCGCCTTCGGGCGAAGGCGATGCTGAAGCGCTACTGCGCGCCGACAGGGTTGCCTTCGTGAAGGAGGGCATTGCCTGGCTTGCGCTGTTTGCGCCCATCCTCTGGCTGATCTATCACCGGATGTGGCTGGAGCTGCTCGCTTTTCTGGTTCTCTTCCTGTCGTTGCCGATGCTCTTTGGATCGGATCCATCCGGGAAAGAGATCGCGGGCTGGGCCACGCTCGGCCTCACGATTCTATTCGCGTTCGAAGCCAACGATCTGCGCGCCTGGGCTTTGCGCCGCCGCGGCTTCAACTTCGCCGGCACCGCATCGGGCCGGGACCGGGTTGAGGCCGAAACGCGCTTCTTCTCACGCTGGCTTCCCGAGCAAGCGCTGTCACAGACGGCCATACCGGCTGTCATGCCCGTCCCCCCGAAAAGCGCCGCGATCGTGCCGACCCGCCCCTTTGGCGGCGACGAAGTGATCGGCTCGTTTCCGCGGAGCTAGCGCCATGCATGTCGCCATCATCGATTACGGCTCCGGGAATCTTCATTCCGCCGCGAAAGCCTTCGAACGCGCAGCCGGCGAACTCGGCTCGCCACTCAAGATCAAGGTCACGACGGAGCCAGACGATGTGCGCGCCGCCGACCGCATCGTCCTGCCCGGCGTCGGCGCCTTCGCCGATTGCAAGGCTGGGCTCGCGGCCGTGCCCGGCATGATCGAGGCGCTCGGCGAGGCGGTGACCGAGCGCGGGGCCCCGTTTCTTGGTATCTGTGTCGGCCTGCAGCTCATGGCGAGCCGGGGGCTGGAACACGGCATCACGCCGGGCCTTGATTGGATCGGCGGGGAAGTCCGCGCCATCGAACCCGATGACGTCGCGCTTAAAATCCCGCATATGGGCTGGAACACGCTCAATCTCGAACGCGATCATGCGCTGTTCGAGGGTATTCCGACGGGCGAGAACGGCCTTCACGCCTATTTCGTACACTCCTATCACTTCGTGCCCACAGCCCCCGACGCGCGCGTCGCGACCACTGGCTATGGGGGCGCGGTCACGGCCTTCGTCGCGCGGGACAATGTGGCCGGCAGCCAGTTTCACCCCGAGAAGAGTCAAAAACTGGGATTGGCGCTGATCGCCAATTTCCTCAAGTGGAAGCCCTAAAGAGACGTGTCTCATGATCCTATTCCCCGCCATCGATCTGAAAGACGGCCAATGCGTGCGCTTGCGCAAAGGCGAAATGGACCAGGCCACCGTGTTCAACGCCGACCCTGCCGCGCAGGCCAAAGAGTTCGAAGATAAAGGTTTCGAGTGGCTACATGTGGTCGATCTCAACGGCGCGTTCGAGGGCAAGCCCGTCAACGGTCCCGCGGTTGAGGCGATCTTTGCGACGATTCACCTGCCCATCCAGCTCGGCGGCGGCATTCGCGATATCGACACGATCGCCATGTGGCTCGACAAGGGCATCGACCGGGTGATCCTTGGCACGGCGGCAGTGCGCGACCCCGATCTCGTGCGCGAGGCGGCGCGGGACTTTCCGGGCTGTATCGCAGTCGGGATCGATGCCCGCGACGGCAAGGTCGCCATCGAAGGCTGGGCGGAGACGTCCGAGATGACGGCGCTGGATCTGGCGCGCCGCTTCGAAGATGCGGGCGTTGCCGCCATCATCCACACCGACATCGCCCGCGACGGGCTGCTCGAAGGGCTCAATCTCGAGGCGACGGCAGAACTGGCCGACTCCGTGTCTGTGCCGGTGATCGCCAGCGGCGGTCTCGCCTCCATCGACGACATCAAACGCCTCGTGGCGCCGCGCTACGCCAAGCTCGATGGCGCGATAGCAGGGCGTGCGCTCTATGACGGCCGGCTCGACGCGGGCGAAGCGCTCGGCCTCATCGCCGCGAAGTACGGCCATCACGGTGTGACGGGGCAGTACTGACCCATGCTCAAAGTCCGTGTCATTCCCTGCCTCGATGTGAAAGATGGCCGTGTCGTCAAAGGCGTGAACTTCGTCGATTTGCGTGACGCGGGCGATCCTGTTGAGGCCGCCGCCGCCTATGATCAAGCCGGCGCGGACGAGCTGTGCTTTCTCGATATCACCGCAAGTCACGAAAAGCGGGGAACGATCCTCGATATCGTCAGCCGCACTGCGGAGCGCTGTTTCATGCCGCTGACCGTGGGCGGGGGAGTCCGGTCTACTGAAGATGTCCGGGCGCTGCTGGAAGCGGGCGCGGATAAGGTCGCGATCAACACGGCGGCCGTCCTAGACCGGCAGCTCGTGCGCCGCGCGGCCGAGAAATTCGGGGCGCAGTGCATCGTGGTAGCAATTGATGCCAAACGCGTGGGCGCTGTCGGCAAGACGCCGCGCTTCGAGATATTCACTCATGGCGGTCGCGAGCCGACCAGCATCGACGCGATCGCCTATGCCGAAGAAGTCGTCTCGCTGGGGGCTGGCGAAATTCTGCTCACCTCCATGGACCGGGACGGCACGCGTGCCGGGTTCGACAATGTTCTGACCTGCGCAATTGCGGACGCGGTGTCCGTGCCCGTCATTGCGTCGGGCGGCGTAGGTAATTTGCAGCATCTGGTGGACGGCGTCAGCGAGGGGCATGCCTCGGCAGTCCTGGCCGCCTCGATTTTCCACTTTGGCGAGCACTCGATCGGAGCCGCCAAGCACTTCATGGCCGATGCGGGCCTGCCGGTGCGGCTGGATCCTTAAGCTACCCATGAGCCTTTGCGCCTATTCCCAGCAGCGCCACCACGGTGTATGAGCCAAAGCATGAGCAAGGATGCATTGGATAGGCTCGCCGCCACGATCCGCGAACGCCGGACCGCCGCGCACGACAAGTCCTACACGCGGCGACTGCTGGACGATCCGATCAAGTCGGCCAAGAAGGTCGGCGAAGAGGGGGTCGAGGTGGCTATTGCCGCTATTGCACAAGACAGAAGCGCCCTCGTCTCCGAGAGCGCCGACTTGCTCTATCATTTTCTGGTCCTGCTGGAATCGCGTGACATCGCACTTGATGAGGTTTGCGAAGCGCTCGAGCAACGCATGGGCACATCGGGCCTTGCGCGCCATGATGGACCAACGGACTAGCCGGACCCGGGTTCTTCGTGATGGACACCAGACCTGCCGTCGCCTTCTCGCCTTACACGAGCTATTCGCGAGAGGAATGGGCACATTTGCGCGAGGACACGCCGCTCACGCTGACCGAAGCCGATCTTGAGAATCTCTCCGGCGTTACCGAGCGGGTCTCCACCGACGAGGTGGTCGATGTCTATCTGCCGCTGAGCCGCCTGCTCAACCTCTATGTGGAAGCCTCGCAAGGTCTGCATGGTGTTACGGAGGAGTTTCTGCGCAAGGGCGACGGGAAGGTGCCATTCGTCATCGGCCTCGCCGGGAGCGTCGCGGCCGGCAAGAGCACGTCGGCCCGCGTGCTCCAGGCCTTGCTCGCGCGCTGGCCGAGCCATCCCAATGTGGCGCTCGTTCCCACCGATGGTTTCCTCTACTCGAACACCGCGCTGGAACACCGGAGCCTGATGAGCCGCAAAGGCTTTCCCGAGAGCTACAATCTGCCGGCGCTACTCAACTTCCTGGCCGAGGTGAAGTCCGGCAAGGCGCGCGTCGAGGCGCCGGTCTATTCCCATGTGGCCTATGACGTGCTGCACGGCCACACGCTCGCCGTTGAAAACCCCGATATCGTAATCGTGGAAGGTCTCAACGTGCTCCAGCCCGCGATCCTGCCTAAGGACGGCGAGGCCATTCCCTTTGTGTCGGACTTCTTCGATTTCTCGATCTATATCGATGCCGCCGAAGAACTCGTCGAGCGATGGTATGTGGAACGCTTCCTGCGTTTGCGCCAAACCGTCTTCCGCGACCCGGCGGCCTATTTCCACCGCTATTCGACGCTGTCCGAAAGCGAGGCGCGCACAACCGCATTGTCGCTCTGGCGGACAATCAATCTTGTTAATCTGCGCGAGAACATTCTGCCGACGCGGCAGCGCGCCGACCTCATCTTGCAAAAAGGCGAGGGACACGCCGTGGAAAGCGTGGTGCTGCGGAAGCTCTGAGGCTCACGCGGTCAGTACAAAAGCCCACGGTCCTTGGCAAGCTCCACGAGATTGGCCTCGGGTCGTGCCCCGATATGGGAGATCGCTTCGGCCGCGGCGAGGCTGCCGAGGCGCCCGCAATCGGCAATCGGCAGGCCCTTGGTGAGGCCGAACAGGAAGCCTGCGGCGTAGAGATCGCCCGCGCCTGTGGCGTCCACCACCTCGGAGACGGGATCGGCGCTAATTTCCGTTGTCTCGCCGCCGCCCACGATCAGCGATCCCGCTTCGGACCGGGTCAGGACGGCCATCTCACAGTCCTGCAAGGCGGCGTCGGCGGCCTCCAGAAACGTGTTGGTTTCGTAGAGGGAGGTGATCTCCTTCTCGTTGGCGAACACGATGTCGGCGCCGTCCTTGACGAGCGCGCGGAAGTCATCGCGGTGCCGGTCCACGCAGAACGGGTCTGACAGCGACAGGGCTACCTTGGCGCCAGCGTCCTTGGCGAGCTTTGCCGCCTGGCGGAAGGCGGACTTAGCCTCGTCTTTGTCGAAGAGATAGCCTTCCAGATAGACGACTTTCGCGGCGCTGATGAGCTCGGCGTCGATATCGGCGGCGGTCAGGTCCACACTCGCGCCCAGGAACGTGTTCATGGTGCGCTCGCCGTCGGGCGTCACTAGCACGAGGCAGCGCGCTGTCGGTGCTCCGTCGACCGCAGGTTCGGTCGCATAGGCGATGCCCAAGGAGCGGATGTCATGGCGGAATATCCCGCCGAACTGGTCGGCGGCAACCCGTCCGATGAAGCCGCATTTGGCGCCGAGCGAAGCGAGACCCGCGATTGAATTTGCAACCGAGCCACCGGAGCGTTCCGTGGCCGGACCCATCTCCTCGTAAAGCTCGGCGGCTTCGTTAGAGTCGATCAGCCGCATAAAGCCTTTATCGAGGTTACGCTTGGAGAGAAAGGCGTCGTCGCAACGCGCGATGATATCCACGATGGCATTGCCGATGCCAACCACGTCATAAATCGTTGCAGCCATAGTCTCGTAAAGTCTCCCCGTTCGATATTGGTCAATCCGGTGCTGCCGCTGGCGTCACCAAACTGGCTCGCTATAGTCCCTCCGGCAGACCGAAGCAGGACAACGTCATGCTTAAAGCAGCACGTCAAGCCTTTGAGGAGCTCTTCTCGCCGCCATTTCGCGCGGTCATGGTGAAGTGCGTCGCCTTCACGCTGGCCTTGCTTGCGGGGCTCATTATCGCTGTGGAGTGGTCGTTCGCGCACTTTGTCGCCTGGCCCGATTGGATCGAAACCGGGATCCAGGTGCTCGGTGGCCTGGCGCTTTTGGCAGGCTCGATCTTCCTCATCCCGCCAGTGACATCGCTGATCGCGGGCCTCTATCTCGACGACATCGCCAGTGTTGTCGAGCGGCAGAATTTTCCCGACGATCCGCGAGGGCGCGAGTTGCCGACGGCGCGGTCGATCTGGCTCGCGGTCCGCTTTTTCTTCGTGGTGCTGATTGTCAACTTGATTGCGCTGCTACTGCTGCTGGTTCCGGGTGTCAATCTGATCGCGTTCTATTTGGGCAACGGTTATCTGCTGGGCCGTGAGTATTTCGAACTGGCGGCCATGCGGCATGTGAGTGAGCGCGAGGCCAAACGCATCCGGAAGGCCAACAGCACGTCCGTCCTGCTGTCCGGGCTGGTGATTGCGGCTTTGGCCTCCGTACCCATTCTGAACCTCCTCACGCCGCTCTTCGCGACGGGCTTCATGGTACGCATGTGGAAGCATATCGCCGCAAGGCCCAATTCGGGTTTGCTGCGGAGCGGACAGCGCGATGCGAGGAAGGACCAAATCGCGCAGACCACGCACCTCTAGCCGGGCGCTTCCACCTTCTGTTTGAACGTGCACAGATCGCGGACATGGCAGCGCCAGCACTCGGGCTTACGCGCCTTGCACACATAGCGTCCGTGCAGGATCAGCCAATGATGCGCATGAAGCTTGTACTGGTCGGGGATGACACGCTCCAACGTCTCCTCGACCTCGAGGGGCGTTTTTCCAGGGGCCAGACCGGTCCGGTTCGAGACCCGGAAGATATGCGTGTCGATCGCGATGGTCGGTTGGCCGAAGGCGACGTTGAGCACGACATTGGCGGTCTTGCGCCCGACGCCCGGCAGCGCCTCCAGATCCTTGCGGTTCTCGGGCACCTTGCCGCCGTGCTCGGCGAGGAGTTTCTGCGAGAGCGCGATCACGTTCTTGGCCTTGTTCCGGAACAGCCCGATCGTTTTGATATGTTCACTAACCTCGGCCTCGCCGAGAGCGGCCATTTTTTCCGCTGTGTCGGCGGTCTCGAACAGAGCCGATGTGGCTCGGTTGACCGACACGTCGGTCGCTTGTGCGGAGAGGACGACGGCCACGAGCAGCGTGAAGGGATCGCGGTAGTCCAGCTCCGTCCTGGGGTCGGGATCGAGGGCCTGGAATCGCGCAAACATGTCCTCGATCTGCGCGCGCGTGAGTTTCGCGCGTAGAGCCCGCCGTTTCTGCGGTCTCTTCGGCGCCTCACGTGTTTTTGCTCGTGCGGCCACTTGCGCTTTGCCACCTTCCCAGCTGTACTAGCCTCAACGCTATGACAGAGACGCATCCCACGCTGCAAGGCCCAGATGGTCCAGAACCGTGCTTTCGCGCGGTGCTGAACCCGCACCGTTCGCTGGGGCCGCGGGGCTTTTTGATTTTCATGCTCGCGGTCAGCACGATTTCGTTCGGGACCGGGCTGATGTTCTTTCTGATGGGCGCATGGCCCGTGTTGGGCTTTATGGGGCTCGACGTACTCCTCGTCTACGTGGCGTTTCGGATCAATTTCCGCGCCTTGCGGGTCTATGAGACGGTGGCGCTCACGGACGACGCCCTGACGGTCACGCGTGTCGCGCCGGACGGCAACGAGCAGTCTTGGCGATTCAATCCCTATTGGGTCAGTGTTCGTGTCGACGAACGCGTCGGATTGTCATCCGAGATGTCGCTCGCCAGCCACGGCAAACGGCTCATTTTCGGGGCTTTTCTGACAGACCCAGAACGGAAGGAATTCGCCGACGCGCTCAAGGAGGCGCTGCGCGACGCCCGCTCGCCCGATGTCGAACAGACCGCGTTCGCCTAGTTCAAGCGGCAAGACTGCGCTTCTCGGTGAGGGTTCCGTCCGCCTTGACGCGATAGATGACCGGAGTCGCAGTCGCCAGCGAATAGTGCTGAACCTCTTCGGGGCTGAGCTTGTCCAGCTCCATAATCAGCGAGCGCAGGGAATTTCCGTGGGCGACGACGATGACGTTCTTGCCTGACTGCAACTCCGGAACGATCCAGCGATCGAAGAATGGGCAAACGCGAGCCGCTGTATCCTTCAGCGATTCGCCTCCCGGGGGCGCCACATCGTAAGACCGCTGCCAGATCTGCACCTTCTCTGCGCCGAAGCGCTTGCGGGCCTCTTCCTTGTTGATCCCGACTAGGTCGCCGTAGTCGCGCTCATTGAGGGCTGCGGCTTTGATGATGGGAAGTTTGCCCTGTCCCGCTTCGCCGAGAATGATGTCGAGTGTGTTGTGGGCCCGTTTCAGGGTGGAGGCGAAGGCGCTGTCGAAAACCAGTCCCTCGTCCTTGAGCTGCTGGCCGGCGCGATGAGCTTCGGTGACGCCTTCCTCGCTGAGGCCAACATCCTTCCAGCCCGTGAACATATTGAGGCGGTTCCACTCGCTCTGGCCATGCCGGACCAAAACCAGAACATTGTCTGAATCGTGCTGCCGTTCGCTGGTTTTTTGAAGCATGTCCCCTGAATGACGCCCTGTCATTGTCTGCTCGATTGGCCCTGTGATGCCTTTGCGGCCTCTTGATTGGTGGTGACTATAGTCCGGCAGCGTGAAGAGCCGCGATCACTATTGCCGCCCATTGAGGTGACTTTTTGACTGCAAGGATAACAAGACCTTAGCGTCCTCTCTTAGCGCGACCGATAAACGAGCCATCAGCGCGTTGTTACAACCCAAGCACATCCGCCATGGAATATAGCCCAGGCGGCTCTCCTCTGGCCCACAACGCCCCGCGAACGGCGCCGCGGGCGAAAATGCTGCGGTCGGATGCGATATGGGTGAGTTCGATCCGTTCGCCGGGCCCTGCGAAGATCACGCTGTGCTCGCCGACGACATCACCGCCCCGGAGCGCAGCGAACCCGATATCGCCCTCGTGTCGCGGGCCGGTCTCACCGTCGCGGGTCCGCACGGCCTTATCCGCCAGCGCGACCGCGCGTCCGTTTGCTGCAGCCTCACCCAGCATCAGCGACGTGCCCGAGGGCGCGTCGCGCTTGTGTCGGTGGTGCATCTCCAGAATCTCGATATCAAATTCGGGGCCCAAGATTTCCGCGACGCGCTTCGTGAGCGCGGCCATGAGATTGACGCCCATGCTCATGTTACCCGCCTTCACGATGGTAGCATGGCGCGCCGCCGCGTCGAGCTTCACGAGCTGGTCATCTGTGAAGCCCGTCGTTCCGATGACGTGGACAATCCGCGCCTGCGCCGAGAGCGCCACGAAGTCCGTCGTCGCTCTGGGCAGGGTAAAGTCGAGAACGCCTTCCACGTGGGAGAACAGGGCGTGTGCGTCGTCCGTGATGGGAACACCGATGGCGCCGAGACCGGCGATCTCGCCGAGATCCCGTCCCACGGCCGGCGATCCCTTGGTTTCGAGCCCCCCGGCGATCTCGCAGCCTGGCGTTGCGTGCAGGGCTCGGGTCAAGGCCTGACCCATGCGTCCAGCAGCACCGAGAACCGCGATTCTCATATCACCCATCGTGTGTGGCGCCCCCAGGTGCGTTCGTCACGCCGTCATGATAGGACGGGTGACAGCAAAATTGTGCAGTGCCGTTGTAGGACGGCGGGCGGCAGGTCACAAGTCCGGCGATGGTTGCGTTCTACTGGACCTTAGTTGGGGGCCGATGGAAATGACGGGACAGGCAGTCCGGATATTTGGCAAGGTCCTTGTTGCCGTTCTTTCTGCCATTCTTGGCGCTGCTGGACTCGTCCTTGCTCCGGCGGCGATCGCGGGATCCGTGGAAAGCGCTTATACGCCTCTCGTTCTGGAGAAGTGCGACAACATCACGCCATCGGAGATGGCCGAACACGGTGCCATTTTCCGGTGCACGGGCTTCGGGGGGACGGATGTCCGAGTCGCCGAGGGCGACCTGCGCATGTTCGTGTCCTACGGCAAGCGAGCGGCGGATCAGACAGCGGCCGGGCAGACCCTTCCGGCCTTCAACTCGACCGGCGACAGGCTCGAGTGGCGGTTCAAGGACGGAAAAGGCGTTCGCGACGATCCTGCGGTTCCGCTGGGACGGCGACGGTGCCAAGGGCTCGACCCTGGTCGTCACCAAGCTCGGTAAAACGGATTCCTGCCATGTGGCCTATGTGCAAGCGGAGAAAAATCCCCACGCAAACAGATTGGCGCGTGAGGTGGCGGACGAAGATGCGCGCCGGTTCTCATGCAAGCGCGACCAGCCGCGGACCTACGGTCCGGACGGGAAGCCGATCGACTAGGCTAATGGAACACTCAGGGCACCACGCGTGGACTACGCGACCTTGGCCCTGTCGTGCGGCATGTCCTCGAGCGGGTCGTTCGGAACTTCGGCTTCGGGACGGCCGTAATAATAGCCGTGAACCTGATCGCAGCCCCAGCGCCTCAACATCGCTGCCTGCCCTTCGGTTTCGACCCCTTCCGCAGTGATAGTGATGTCCAAGGACTGACCCATCCCGACGATGCTGGACACGATGGCGCTTGTCTGCGGATTGGTGCCGAGCGTGTCGAACTGAGACATGTGCTTTTCCTAAAGTCCCCTCACCAATAGGTGACCATAGTAGTTGGGTCGTTAAGGCAGCCCGAATGGTTGCAGTTAATGGAGGCTAAGCGTGCATCGCGCCGATCAGCGCCAAGCAAATGCGATCTTGCGCAGGCTGGTCCCGCTGAAGCCTTCGGCGCCCTCGGCGATCGGCTTGCCGCCCAGCCGGAGATAGAAGTCGCAGGCCGCGTCATTGTCTGCGAGTGCCCAGACCAGCAGGCCGGGCATTCGGCAATCTCGAAGCTTCTGCCGCGCGCCTTCGAATAGCTTGGTGCCAAGTCCAAGGCCCTGATAGGTGGGGCAGAGATAGAGTTCGAAGATCTCGCCTCGATAGGGTCCGCGGCCAACCCGACAGCGTCCGAAGGTCACGTAGCCCGCCACTTCGCCATGAAAGTCCATGACCAGCATTGACGCCCGCCGCCGCAGGACCCGCGCCCACCATCCAGGACCCCGGCGCGCGATCATTCGTTCTAAGTCAAGATGTGGAATGATGCCCTGATAGGCCCCGCGCCACGCTTCTTCATGGGCGGTTGCGAGCGCGTGTGCGTCTTTGGACCGTGCCGGCCTCACATGAGCGACATCGACGGACATGGAGAGAGCCTAGCCTAGTTTGCCTAGGTCGGGCAAAGATAGCGTTTGGGTTATCCCTCGCTGCGACTCCAAGCCTCTAACGAAAAAAAATGGCGGTCCAAAACCGACCGCCCCTAAAGTTCGTCCGGTGGAAATACTCGGGAGCTTAGTAAGCCGACATCAGGACGATCTTGCCGTCCGAGTCGAGCTTGATGTCCATGGTGCAGAATTCGCACTTGGCATTGTCGATATCTATGTAACCGTTGTCATCGACTTCAACTTCTTCGTAGCCCTCGTAGCCGAGCGTGCTCATGACCGCTTCGACCTTCTCGACCGCAGCGGCACGCAGGTCCTTGTTATCATCGTCGTCGGCATAGGCGAAGGTCGTCGCGGCGAGCGCCAGCGCGGCGACGAGCGAAACAGTCTTGATCATGGGAAATTCTCCCTAAGTTCTCAGGTCATGTGTGCACTGCCACTGCGCGCACTCCACCTCCTAACCAGGCAATGTTTCGATAGTGCCAGAGCCGCGACTCTAAGCTGCGTCAAATCTCCGAGGCATGCCTTCCCATAAGTGTTGGGAAGATGTGGCAGGTTGGATTGCCGAGACGTGGCGACGCATCGGTGCACAGATGTGGCGCAGGAACGAGATTCAGGCGGCGTTCTCTGCTTCGCGCTGACGTTCGGCCTTCTTACGATCGTTCGGATCGAGATGGCGTTTGCGCAAGCGGATCGACTCGGGCGTCACCTCGACCAACTCGTCGTCCTGGATGTACGACAAGGCTTTTTCCAAAATCATACGCATAGGTGGGGTGAGGCGCACCGCCTCGTCTTTAGACGTGGTGCGGATGTTGGTGAGCTTTTTGCCCTTCAGCACGTTCACCTCGAGATCGTTGCCGCGCGTGTGCTCGCCAACGATCATGCCCTGATACACTCGTGCGCCGGGCTCGATCATCATCGGCCCCCGATCCTCGAGATTCCATAAGGCGTATGCCACAGCATCCCCTTGGTCCGTTGAAATCAAGACGCCGTTGCGACGGCCTTGGATGGTGCCCTTGTGTGGCGCGTAACCGTGAAACAGACGATTTATGATCCCGGTCCCGCGCGTGTCGGTCAGCAGTTCGTTCTGATACCCAATCAGGCCGCGCGTGGGCGCATAGAACACGAGGCGCACCCGTCCGGCGCCGGACGGCTTCATCTCGATCAAGTCGGCTTTGCGTTCGGACAGCTTCTGTACCACCGAGCCTTGGTGTTCTTCGTCGAGATCGATCACCACTTCCTCGATGGGCTCCAAGAGCTGTCCGCTGTCGTTGCGGGTGAACAGGACGCGCGGCCTCGACACGGAGAGCTCGAAGCCCTCGCGGCGCATGGTCTCGATCAAGATTCCGAGCTGCAATTCACCGCGGCCCGCGACGATCATCGAGTCGCGTTCGTCGGATTCGGAAACCTTCAGCGCCACATTGCCCTCGGCCTCGTGCAGAAGCCGGTCGCGGATCATGCGACCGGTGACCTTGGACCCCTCGGTGCCAGCCAGAGGTGAATCGTTGACACGGAAAGTCATTGAGAGGGTCGGCGGATCGATGGGTTGGGCGGGAAGCGGCGCATCGATCTCAGGGGCACAGATCGTATGGGCGACCGTCGCGTTCGGCAGGCCCGCAATCGAGACGATGTCTCCCGCGACCGCTTCGTCCAACGCCAAGCGCTCCAGCCCGCGGAATGCGAGCACCTTGGACACACGGCCCTGCTCGACCAGCTTTCCTTCATAATCCAGCACCTTAACCGTGTCGTTGGGCTTGATCTTGCCCGCGGTGATGCGGCCGGTCACGATGCGGCCGAGATAAGGATTAGCCTCAAGGATCGTGCCTAGCAGCTGGAACGCGCCCTCCTCGGTGGCCGGTGCGGGCACATGGCGGCACACCAGTTCGAAGAGCGGGGTCATGCCCTGATCTTTCGGCCCCTCGGGACTCTCGGCCATCCAGCCTTCCTTCGCCGAGCCGTAGAGGATCGGAAAGTCGAGCTGCTGGTCATTGGCCTCTAGGGCGGCGAACAGATCGAAGATCTCGTTCAACACCTCGTTGGCGCGCGCATCGGGGCGGTCGACCTTGTTGATCACCACAATGGGTTTGAGGCCCATCCTCAGCGCTTTCGAGACGACGAATTTGGTCTGGGGCAGCGGGCCTTCGGCCGCATCGACCAGGACCAGGGCCCCGTCAACCATATTGAGAATGCGTTCCACTTCACCGCCGAAATCGGCGTGGCCGGGCGTGTCGACGATATTGATGCGGGTGTGCTCCCAAACGATCGACGTGGCCTTGGCAAGGATCGTGATCCCGCGCTCCCGTTCGAGATCGTTGGAGTCCATGGCGCGCTCATCCACGCGCTGATTTGTGCGCACGGCCCCGGATTGCTGAAGGAGGCGGTCGACGAGGGTTGTTTTGCCATGGTCGACATGCGCGATGATGGCGATGTTGCGTAGCGTCATTTTTAGATGGGTCTTTCGGCCGTGCGCGGGTGCGGGGCGCCTTCGGGCTGTTGCTGCGGCGCAATATAGGGATTTTGCCACTAATCGCAATGGCGCGCGGGGCGGAAGGGTTTGACGAGGGGGCGCCCGGCAAACTTAGCGTACCGGCACAGCTCAGCCGCGGAGCTTGCGGAAAGTCCGCAAACGGAGCGCATTGAGCTTGATGAATCCTTCCGCGTCCTTCTGATCGTACGCGCCTTCGTCGTCCTCAAACGTCACGATCTCATCGGAGTAGAGCGACATGTCGCTTTGACGGCCGGTCACGATGACGTTGCCCTTATAGAGTTTGAGGGTCACCTCGCCTTCCACATTCTCCTGGCTCTTGTCGATCAAGGCCTGCAGCATTTCTCGCTCGGGCGCGAACCAGAAACCGTAATAGACGAGCTCCGCATAGCGCGGCATCAGCTGATCTTTCAGATGCGCGGCTTCCCGGTCGAGCGTCAGCGATTCCATGGCGCGGTGCGCGGCCAGCAGGATTGTGCCGCCCGGGGTCTCGTAGATGCCGCGCGATTTCATGCCGACGAAGCGGTTCTCGACGAGATCGACGCGCCCGATACCGTTGTCGTGCCCGAGCTGATTGAGCTTGGTCAGCAGCTCGGCCGGCGACAAGGCCATGCCGTCGATGGAAACCGGATCGCCCCTGTCGAAACCGATCCTGATGGTCGTGGCCTCGTCCGGTGCATCCTCCGGGGCCACGGTGCGTTGAAACACGTAACCCGGCGGTTCCACGTTCGGGTCCTCGAGCACCTTTCCTTCCGAAGAGGAGTGCAACAGATTCGCATCGACCGAAAAGGGCGCCTCGCCCCGCTTGTCCTTGGCGACGGGGATCTGATGCTGCTCCGCAAAGGCGATGAGATCGGACCTGGAATGGAATTTCCACTCGCGCCAAGGGGCGATGACCTTGATGTCCGGGTTGAGCGCGTAATAGCCGAGTTCAAACCGCACCTGGTCGTTGCCCTTGCCGGTCGCACCGTGACAGACCGCGTCGGCCCCGGTCTCTTTCGCAATCTCGATCTGGCGTTTGGCGATCAGAGGCCGTGCGATGGACGTGCCGAGCAGATAAACGCCCTCGTAGAGCGCGTTCGCCCGGAACATGGGAAAGACGTAATCGCCCACAAACTCCTCGCGCAGATCCTCGATGAAGATCTCCTTGATGCCAAGCATCTCGGCCTTTTTGCGCGCGGGCTCGAGCTCCTCGCCCTGGCCGAGATCAGCCGTGAACGTCACGACCTCGCAGCCATAGGTTTCTTGAAGCCATTTGAGGATGATGGAGGTATCGAGACCGCCCGAATAGGCGAGCACGACCTTCTTGATATCGGTCATTTGGTGTCCTGGAGAAACGCTGGTGTCCGGCGCGATTTATAGATTTGGCCGGGACTATAGGCGCGCGGCGCGCGGGCGCAAGCGTCGCTGCCGGGTCGGTTAATCGGAGTCGGAGCGCCGCTGCAGTATCTGGCCCGAATGGCGCAGCGCCGTGCCCAGGCGTACGACCCCGGTGCCGATGCCCGAAAGAAGCGCGGCGATGCCCCGATGAAGGCCGAACGCGACGCGGTCTAGCTGGGCTTCAAGTCGAGCGTCGTTGCGGCGGCCGGGCGCCAGAAGCAGGTAGTAGAACAGCATGACCATGGTCACGGTGAAGATCCCTGCGAAGAGCACATCGCTCAAAAAGTGGCGGCCGAAAGCTACGCGCAAGCCTCCAACGGAGGCGCCGAAGAGCAAGGCTGCGCCCATGGCGAAAGGCCGAGCCGGCGGCGGTGCCAGCATGGCAGGAGCGACGGTCCAGAAGGCGAGGCTCCCTTCGCCGGATACGAAGGAGCAATTGCGCTCGCAGGCCCCTCCAGGCCGCCACCAAGGCTCGAAGTCGGCGTTGCCACCGAACTGCTCGACCTGGATCGGACGTGGGCGGCCCCAATTGTCCTTGAGTATAAGATTGGTGAAGACGCCTGGGCCGGCGATGAACGAGCCGACGAGGAAGAGCGCCACGGACGGCGCGATCACCATTTTGGTGCGCGGGAAGACGAGCTTGCGGAACAGCACGAAGACCGATGGGGCGATCAGGAGATAGGGAACCCAATAGGCTAGGTTGCGGACCGTCTCCCAGTCCTCGTCCCGCGAGATCGGGAACTTGCCGCTCTCGGGATCGAAGAACAAACCTGCAGCCCAGAGGTCGATCTCCGGAAAGATGGCGAAGACCAATCCCAAGAATAGTCCGAAAGCCAGTGTTGCGAGCAGCCAACGGCGCGCCACGCGATTCTCCTAAATAGAGGGATCCCGCCCGGTTCATTAAACTCCCGGTACGGTTCGTATGTCCAAAATCAAGGCTTTATGGCCCAGTGCGCGCATATTGCCAATAAGCGGTTGTTTGGCTCTAGGGGCCCTTGCGGCGTGACGTTTTTATGATTGTTGCTGATGGGCTTGGAACCTCGGAAAGTGGGGCGTGTTGATTCTTCGGGGGCCCGAAGGAGTGCGTTGATGACGACAAAAAACATTTCCTCGAATCAGGCGGCGACGTGCCCACGCGCGACGCTACTTCGCGAACTCGGCTTTGCCTGGCGGCGGCGGCTCCGCGGCCAGGCCGTGCGGTCGTGGCGCGAGACCGTGACGCACTTCAAGCCGGAGCCTTGGCTCGTGGCTTTGGCCCATGAGAAGTCGCGCATGCCGGTCAAGCTCCGCGGCCTACCAGAAGCCAATAAATAAAGCCGCCGGCAAAGCCCGCCGTCGCAAAGATGGTCATGTATTCGCTTGCGGGCAGCGCGGGGGCGTCGGTGGCGGCGCCTGCGAGAATCGGAATGGCCGCCAACGCCGCGCCCCCGACCAGTACGTAATAGATCCAAGACTTAATATGCAGCACTTCGCCGATTGCCGCCGCGGCCAACGCGGGCAGAGCGGTCAGTGCTGGACCGACCGTCGCGATGAAGACGACGGCGCCGAAGGTCATGGCCACACCGCGGCGAAAGGCCGGGTCTTGAAACACCGGATCCTGCAGCACGAACGCCCGGAATCGTGGGTCTTCGGCCGCGATAGTGCGGAGCTCCTCGCCCGTCCAAACAGCACCAAGGGCAAACAGGACTGCGAGCGCGACGCCGACCGCGATACAAAAGACCACGACAATCGTGATACCACGCAAAATCACTCGTCCGATCATGTGTACTCTTCCATCCCGCCACCGGTGACGTCCGTCTCGGCGGGGACTATAGAAGATGCGCAATAGCCTGAGCTAACGAACATGCGCACCATCGAATTTTGGTATGAATTTGCCAGCACTTACTCCTATGTCACCGCCATGCGCATCGGGCGCCTCGCGGTGGCGGAAGGCGTGCCGGTCCGCTGGCGGCCATTTCTCTTGGGGCCGATCTTCAAGGAGCTCGGCTGGAACGACTCGCCATTCAATATCTACCCGGCCAAGGGGCGCTATATGTGGCGCGACCTCGAGCGGGTCTGTGAAGACGAAGGGCTACCGGTGCGCCTGCCGCCGGTGCGCTTTCCGCAGAACGGAGTGAAAGCCGCACGTCTTGCGCTTGCCGGCGAGCATGAGGGGTGGACACCGGCCTTCACCTCCGCCGCTTTCCAAGCGAATTACGCCGAGCAGCGCGACATCTTCGATGACGACACGCTCAGCGCCATTCTCACCGGCCTCGATGTCGACCCGGATCGCGCCTTTGCGGCGGCGAACGCGCCCGCGAACAAGGAGGCTCTGTTCGCGCAGGTCGCCGAAGCTAAGACGCGTGGCATTTTCGGGGCCCCGTCCTTCACCGTGGGCGACGAACTGTTCTGGGGGAATGATCGGCTTGAGGCGGCGCTTGCCTGGGCGAAGGCTTAGCGGCTAGGCGTGGTTTTCAAGCCAGGCAACCACGTCGCTCGCGCTCGAAGACGGCGGGAACACCGGATAGAACCCGCGCTCGATCCGGTTCTCCCGAGCGATCAGCGTCAACCGCTTGATAAGGCGCATGCCGTCCACCGTGAAGGTGGGAAGCCGCAACGCATCGGCAAACGTGCACTGCACATCGCTCAAGACCTCAAAGGGAAGATGCAGGTGTTCCGCCATCTCGTGCTGATAGGGGGTGTCCTGCGTACTGAGCTCGAAAACCTGCGCACCGAGCCGGGCCAGATCGGCGGCGTGATCGCGGAAGGCGCAGGCTTGCGGCGTGCTCCCACGGGCGCCAGGGATGGCATCCCAGCCTTGCGGCAAGGACTCGCCGGGCACGCCCGTACGCGGGTAGTAGTAAAGGATCGTGCGCCCCGGGCCGAGCGCGGCAAGGTTCACGTCGTGTCCCCCGGTTGAGCTGAGGACGACCGCCGGCAGCATCATCCCTGTGAGATAATCGCAGGCGCCGTCGTCGATGGGACGTGGAAGATTGTCTCGAAGCCCGTGCAGGCTGCTCAAGCCCGCGCCTCACTGAGACGGGTCGAGGCGCGCTGCTTGAGGCTCGCGCTTTTGAGCTGGCCGCAGGCGGCCATGATGTCACGGCCGCGGGGGCTCCGCACCGGGCTCGCATAGCCGGCGCGATTCACGACTTCGGCAAATTTCTCGATCTGTTCCCAGTCCGAGCACTCATAGGGCGTTCCCGGCCAGGGGTTGAACGGAATAAGGTTGATCTTCGCCGGAATCTTGGCGAGCAGGCGCACGAGCGCCCTGGCGTCGGCGATGGAATCATTGACGCCTTTGAGCATCACATATTCGAAGGTGATGCGCTTAGCGTTGGACAGGCCCGGATAGGCGCGGCAGGCCTCGAGCAAATCGGCAATGGGCCATTTGCGGTTGATGGGCACCAGCTCATCGCGTAGGTCGTCGCGCACCGCGTGCAGCGAAATCGCCAACATCGTGCCCGCTTCTGCGCCCCAGCGCGGAATCTCCGGCACGATGCCCGACGTGGACAGCGTGATGCGGCGCTTCGAGATCGAGAGCCCCTCGCCATCCGCCACGACGGAGCAGGCATCGCGCACACTGTCGAAATTGTAGAGTGGCTCGCCCATGCCCATGAGCACCACATTGGTGATTTTGCGCTCGCCGCTTGGAAGTCCGGTCGGATCGTCAGGCTCGGCGCCTGGCCAGTCTGCGATACGGTCGCGTGCCAGTATGACCTGACCCACAATTTCAGCCGTGGTGAGATTGCGGACCAGACGCTGGGTGCCCGTATGGCAGAAGGTACAGTTCAGTGTACAGCCCACCTGGCTCGAGATGCATAGCGTGCCGCGATCCTCTTCGGGGATATAGACGGTCTCCACATCCTTGCCATCGGCGAGGCGGAGCAGCCATTTGCGCGTCCCGTCCACGGAGACCTGTTCCGAAACCATCTGCGGCCGGTCGAGCGAATAGGTTGCGCCGAGGGTCGCGCGCAGATCCTTGGCTACGTCGGTCATGACGTCGAACGAGGTCGCCCCGCGCACGTAAAGCCAGCTCCAGAGCTGGTTGACGCGCATGCGCAGCTGTCGCTCCGGGACGCCGGCCTGCGCGAGCCTATCTGCCAGCACCTCTCGGCCAAGCCCTGCAAGGCTTTCCCGCGAGGGAGCTTCTGCGGGCTCAGCCGCCGCAGCCTGATCGATAACGGCAGTTGTTGTCATGGTGCATTGCCTTGTCGGCCCCTGGTATGACGAGGGGAGCTGCACATGCTAAGTCTCGCGGGCCATTTGGTCTCGCATGCCAGGGCTTCGCGGGTCTTCTGGTCTCATGGGCGATGCCGCCGCACGAAAGCCATGCGGGTTTAACCCGCCTCCTCCGGCGCGCACTCCTTGGCAATGCGCTCGAGTGCCCCGGACGTCCCGCTTAAGGAATACTCGTCGGTGGTGTTCGTACCACGGGCCGAACGGCCCTTAATCGACATCGCGCTTCCGGCCTTCAGAGCCGCAAGAATCTTGGCCTCGTCTTCCGGCTTCTCGACGAAGGCGCCCTCGTCCTTGGTGAAGAGCTCGAACTTATCCTTGCCGATCGTCAACGTGACCTTGGCGCCCGGTGGAAAAGGGTAGCCCATCTTCACGCTGATCTCGCCAGCGATTTTGTCGCCGGGATAGTCCGAAACGTAGAAATAGATCGGCCCGCGCCGTACGTTCCTTGGTAACGACTTGCGCGGCTGCGAGACGGCGAAACAGACTTTGGGGCTGCCCTGCGAAATATAGGCTGCCCAGTCGTTATATTTTTGAAGAAGTTTGACTTCTTGCGCGAAGGCTGGCGTTGCGCTGAATGCCAGTATCGCGCAAGCCGCTACAACGGCTCGGCGCATCTCCCCGTCCCCGTGTCGTGAGCAGACCCTAAGCATGAATGGCTGCAGTCTTCCCTAGTTCTGGCCCAAACGTCAACCCTGACGCCGGCGTTTCGGTTGTCCCCGAACGTGGGGCGCAATCTCGGCTGCCTCGCTCCCCTCGCAGACAGGGCGCGGTGCGAAACGTCCCGAGGCGCGGAGCCTGTCATACATGATGATCGCGCCAGCTGTCGCCACATTCAGCGAGAAATTTGTCGGAATACGAATCAGATGATCGCAGCGGGCGAGAAGATCCGTGCTCAGCACACCCCTTTCGGGTCCCAGTACATAGGCGCATCGTAACGGATGCGGAAAGCTCGGAAGATCGGTGGCGCCATCGAGAATCTCGATCCCGACTAGGCTGCACCCATTCGGGAGCTGCATTTCATCCACGCTCTGCCAGTGGAACACCGGCAGATGGCTGTCGGCCTTGGATGTGTCCGAGCGCATTTTAAAGACCCGATCGTCGGCGCCCACCGTGAAGGCGAAGCTCGCGCCGAAGGCATTGGCCGAGCGGAGCAGGCCGCCGAGATTGACCGATTTGGAAATGCACTCGGCGCCAATCCCGAAATAGCCCCGGCTGTTCTGAGGGTTTGGTTTCACCGCTTCTCCTTGCCACAGGGGGCAATATAGCAAAAGCCGGTTCCCCAACCCGGCCGCAAGAGGTCTTGTGATAGCGGTGCCCAACGGGCAAAAGCTTGGACGCCGGCGCGGCCCTGGTCGCGCCCCGGCCGTTCATGTTCAATCTTTCCCACGCTACCGGGGAGCTATGCCATGCGTGCAGTCCAGTTCAGCGAGTTCTCCGGGATCGAGGCGCTCAAGCTTGTGGAGATTGCCGATCCGGTCCCGAAGGCTGGCGAGGTGCTGGTCAAGGTCACCGCAGTCGGCCTGAATTTTTTCGATACACTTGTGCTGCGTGATAAGTACCAGTTCACGCCAGAGCTACCGGCTTCGCCTGGCGGCGAGATCGCCGGGGTCGTGGAGGCGCTGGGCGAGCAGGTCACCGACCTCGCCGTGGGTCAAAGGGTCATGGCGCATGTGGGCGGCAATGGCTGCCGCGAGCGTCTCGCGGTTAAAGCATCGAGCATCATTCCCATTCCCGACGGCGTTAGCGACGACGTAGCGGCAGGCGTTTCCATCACCTATGGGACAGCCATGCACGGCTTCAAGGACCGGGCAAAGTTGCAACCTGGTGAAAGCGTCGCCGTGCTTGGGGCCGCGGGCGGTGCAGGCCTGGCGGCTGTCGAGATCGCCAAGCTCATAGGTGCGCGCGTCATCGCGGTCGCTTCGTCCGATGAGAAGATCGCGCTCGCAATGCGGCATGGGGCCGATGAGGGCATAGACTACGAGACCTCAGATCTCAAGACGACGCTGAAGGCGCGCACCGCGCCGGACGGACTCGACGTGCTCTATGACTGTGTCGGTGGCGATGCGGCGGAGCCTTCCTTACGTGCACTTGCGTGGAAAGGCCGTTATCTCGTGATCGGCTTCGCCTCCGGCGACATTCCACGCCTACCGCTCAACGTCGTCATGCTGAAAGGATGCGATATCCTCGGCGTCTTCTGGACCGCCTTTGTCGAGCGCGAGCCCGAGGCCCATCGCGCCAATACGATCGAGGTGCTGAATTGGTGCCAAGAGGGGCGGTTGACGCCCCATGTTCACGGGACGTTTCCGCTCACCGAGACCGCGGACGCGCTGACCGTGATCCAGGAGCGGAAAGCCAACGGGAAGGTGATCGTCCACCCGCAAGAATAGCGGGCAGCGGCGAGGTCGCGCCTAACCCTGTCCGTGCGCGCTCGTGTCCGGCAAGTCTTTGTCCAGCGCCCGCGCGGCCGCCGCGCGGTGGATGGGCGTAATGTTCGCCGACACGAGACCGACCACGGCTGTCAGAAGCGCCATGTCGTCGGCAAAGCCGAGCCCGACGACGATGTCCGGAATGACGTCGATCGGCATGATGAAATAGGCGAGAGCGGCGAGCAGCATGCCCCGCACGCGCATGGGCGTGGCTGGATCCATGGCGCAGAAATACGCGGCTACAAGATCATCGACGAACGGGACATTGCCGGCAACGCGCTTGAGCTTGCCCCAAAAGTCGCGGCGCACCTTCTGTTCCCGTTCGAAGAGTGTATCCACCGATATCTCCCGTCCCATTGCGGCCTCACGGAGACCGGCCGCGTCCTCAAATGCGGTCATATGATCAACTACCTCTCCGTTTGATGTTTGCAGGCATGATTCCTGAAACATATGGGGAGCGCAGCCCCAGGTCTCAAGAGCTGGCTGGCTTGCGCCCTCTGAACGTGCATGCAATGGAGCGGCAATGGTTAGCGAAGAGACCAACACCCTCGAAACGGTTCGGCACAGGCTTCTGTTCGCCTGTCTCGGCAATATCTGCCGTTCGCCCATGGCCGAAGGCGTCTTCCGGCGCGTGGCCGAAGACGCTGGCCAGCTTCATCTGTTCGAAATCGACTCGGCCGGCATGGGCGATTGGCATAAGGGCGAGGCGCCCGACCATCGGGCCCAGAAGGCCGCGCTCGAATGGGGCGTAGATATTTCTGGTCAGTCCGCCCGCAAGATCGAGCTCGAAGACTTTGACGGTTTCGACCTGATTTTGGCCATGGACGGGTCGAACATTTCCGACCTTCAGGACATCGCGCCGCACGCGGCACGGCACAAGATCCGGCGTTTTCTGGATTACGCCCCGCATTTGGACGCCGAGGACGTGCCCGATCCTTATTATGGCGGTGAAGCGGGGTTCGTCCACGCGCTCGATCTCATCGAGGTCGCCGCCAAGGGCTTGCTCGAAGACCTCATGCGCGAGCGTGATGCGATCGAAGAGCGCTAAGGCTCGATCCCGAAAAGGGGTGGCTGGTCGAATTCGTACCCGCCGTAATAGTCGCCCTCGTTGTCTTCGAGGTCGTAGGCCGCCTCGATGACATAGGGCCCGCCGCCGACCGAATCGCGCGACGAGTACAGGACGAAGCGCGTCACAGTAAAGGTTTCCGAAATCAGGCCGGCATTCTGCAGATAGGCCGCGACTGCATCGGGCCGGGCTCCACGCAAGCGCGCGATCGTGATATGCGGTCTGAAGTTGCGCCGCTCCGGCCGAAGCCCCGCCATACGGGCGGCGCCCTCATGAGAGTGCTGCAACGACTCGAGTTCGGGCGAAGGTGCGATGTCCGCAAAGATCGTCCGAGGCTTGTTGCCGCCGAAACTATCGAGACCGCTTAGCTTGAGCGTGAAAGGCGTCGTGACCAGTTCGCCGAGCGCCTCGGTGAAGTCCCGCGCCGTGGCGCCATCCACGTCGCCGATGAAACGCATTGTGATGTGGTAGTTTTCCGGATCAATCCAGCGTGCTCCAGAGAGGCCGGAACGGAGCATTGAAAGACGGTCGGCGATGCTCCTCGGTACCTCGATTGCAGTGAATAGCCTGGGCATGACCGAATCAACATGTTGTTGCGATTCAGAGTCTCACGGGCAAGGGTTAGGGTAGTCAAGGTGGATCTGGTCAATCTCCTCAAGAACCGCCTCGGGCAGCGTGAGGTCCGCCGCGGCGATATCGGTCTTCAGCTGACCCATATTTGTCGCCCCGATAATTACCGACGTCATGAAGGGCCTGGACAAGGCGTAGGAAATCGCCAACTGCGAGGGGTCCAGGCCATGCCTTCGGGCGAGTGCGACATAGGCTGAGATGGCGCGGGGGCCGTTACCTTGCTCATAGCGGCCGAGCCGGTTGAACAATGTCTTGCGGGCACCGGCCGGCAACGCGCCGTCCTCGTACTTACCGGTCAGGTAGCCTTGGCCGAGCGGCGAATAACCAAACAGGCCGACCTGCTCCTCGTAACTGATTTCGGACAGGCCGACCTCATAGGCGCGGTTGACGAGGCTGTAGGCGTTTTGAACGGAGACCACGCGCGGCAGATCGTGCTCATCTGCCAGCTTCAAGAAGCTCATCACGCCCCAGGGCGTTTCGTTGGACAGGCCAACGAAACGCACTTTGCCGCTGGCAACGAGTTCGCCGAGCACTTCGAGAATGTCGTGGATGTTATGACCGTCGTCGGCGAAGCGCCGATATTCGAGACCCTCGAATACCCGGATGGGCCGGTCCGGCCAGTGAAGCTGGTAGAGGTCCACATAGTCGGTCTGGAGGCGCTTGAGACTCTTGTCGATCGCTTCGCGTATCTGCTTGGGTGTCTGGCGCGAGAGGATCGGCTCATCGCGCAGCCAGTCGATGGCGGTGCTACGCCCGGCCACCTTGGTGGCGATCATGACCTGATCGCGTTTCTTCCGGGAGGTGAGCCAGGTTCCGACGATCTCTTCGGTTGCGCCTTGGGTCGCAGCCTTCGGCGGGATTGGATAGATCTCAGCGGCATCGAAGATGTTGATGCCCTGGTCGAGGGCGTAGTCCATCTGTTCGTGGCCTTCGGCCTCCGTATTTTGCTCGCCGAAAGTCATGGTGCCGAGTGTGATGGCGCTCACCTTCACGCCCGTGTGTCCAAGTTCCCGGTACTCCATGGATTCTCCGTTCCGTCTGCGTCGCGCGACACGTGTTATGCAGGATAACAGCCTGTGAGAGGCCTCCTTCCGAACCGTGTTTTTAAGGAATCTTGGCCTAGAAAGGTAGGCCACAGCGGCAGGGGCCGGGATCTTCCGCTTCCCGGTCGCCACATTGGTCTGGCTGGGCGCGTGCGCCGTCGTGCTTTCGCGTGTGAGCGGGCTCAGGACCGACGTGTTGCACGTCCTCGCACATGCCTCGCCGGAACGCCGCTAGTCCCTCTAGGAGTGCGATGGCATCGCAGCCGGGAATGCGCCAGACTGCTCTGCCTCCACCGCAGCTTCCTCGCTGGCGAACATATAGGTGAAGATGAGCCACAGAATGAATGCGGCAACGACGAGGATCGCAACAGCTTTGCCGAAAGCGCCGAAGGATAAGGGCATTTATGAGAACTCGTTTCTCGTTTGTCTTGTTAGGATTAGCTTGCGCCGCAACAGGACGGCCCCCAGTCTTTGCGCGCTGACCCTAGCGCAATAGACGGACGGAGATCAACGAACTTGAAAAACGGACTTGAGTAACCGGGCATACTGTTGGACACATATTTGAGAAAGCTTGCTTGCCGAAGATGTGTCGATGACAATCCGTCCATGGCATTGGCCGGGGGTGTTGCCGTATGAGCAAAAAGTCAAAGGACCTGACCGCGGCACTGGACGCCTTGGAAGAGACTGTCGAGCGTCAACAGGCGTCGCCTGATGCGCTCTTGTCCGAACTCGCGACGCTCCTCTTGGGGTTCCCCCGCGATTCCCTCCAGCGTCCCCGAGCGCATCGCATGTTGGGTGTCGTTTACAGCCAGATGGGCCGCGAGGCCGACGCGTTTAAGGAACTGCGGGAAGCACGGGCTCTGGCTACAGCGTTGTCGCCGCCCAACTATCGCGAGCTAGGTAATGTGGCGCGTGCACTGTCGTCGATGTATGGGGCAACTGGGGACGACCGGCTTGCCAGGGATGAGCTGGTCGCGGCGTTGACCTTCACGGCCATTGACGGCAAGCCCGGCGAGCTTGTGAGACTCATTGTGGATGTCGCCCAGGGAGAGCTAGGAGCGCAGCGCTATGAGAACAGCGCCCTCTTGTTCGACTTTCTTCTCACGGGCAACGACAAGCTCGACGTGCCCGACTATACCGTCCAAAGTGCCCGCATCAGTCTCATCCAGGCTCTGAATGCGCTAGGGCGGCACGGCGAGGTTCCGTCGCACGTCAAGGTATCCCATGCCACCTTGAGCGAGGACGACAGGCGGCTACGCTTCCTGACGCAGCTTGAGGCGGCGCGCGCGAGCGCGGGTCTCGGCCGCCACGACGAAGCAGAAGGCGCACTCCTCGTGGCGGAGAACTTCCTTCCCGAGACCGCCACAGCGATCGATCACTCCGAATTCGTCGAAGCTGTCACGGAGTTGCAGGAGGTCCGCGCCGGTGAGTCGGCCGTCGAAAGTCTCCAGCATCTCGTTGCGCAGTCCGCCGAGCAGGGCCAGGCGGCCCGTATCGTTGTTGCCTCCCGTGCCCTAGCCAACGCACTGCTGAAGCGCGGCGACGTGCCTGGTGCCCTCAGCGCACTCGGCCGTGCGTTCCGGGCCGCGCTTGATGCCAAGCTCAAAGTGGCCAGCGAGTTGCGGACAGAAATTCTGCGGCGTGCCGGCGCGGATCGACTTGTCGATCTCGCTGGGTCGAAGAGCCTCATAGGGCTCGATGACGAGCGCGACTTACGGTTCGTGAGACTCCGCGCGTTGGGCCACGGGAGCGCAGGCGACAGCGTGCTCGCTCTGGATATCAGCGATGGCGCAGAAGTGTCTTTGAGAACGCTGGACCTCAGCAGTCTTGGCAGGAAGAAGCGCGAGGCGGTGCTGGCAGGGGAGCGCCGGGCTTATGCGACGGTGGCAACCCTGCACGACGATCGTATCGCCAAGATCCGGGACATGCGTCTTGCGCCGGACGGCATGCTCTACACGCTCCAGCTTCGCCCCGAGGGGCCGACCCTGCGCGACCTCTACGCGGCGGGAGCGGAGCCCGCGCGTGTGCTTTCGCTTCTGGCGGGAACGGCCGGGGCACTCAGCGTGCTCCACCGGCGCGAGCTCGTGCATCGCGATCTGACGCCAGATCATGTGGTTGTCGGGCGCGACAATCAGGGCTCCGAATTGCCGGTGCTCATCGAATTGGGCTTGGCGCCCGTCACCATGGGGGCGGGTATTCCCGGTAACCCAGGCGTGCCACCCTATGTGGCGCCTGAGCAGGTCGCGGGTGAGGATAGCGGGACAAGCGCAGACATCCATGCGCTCGGGCAGATGATCGCGGAGCTTTGGGGTGGACAGGTTCCGTCCCGCGCGAATCTGGGGCGCCTATGGAAGCGGGACGAGGGAAACCAAATGCCGCGCGATATCGGGGATCTCGTTCGCGGCATGACGGCGGCGGAGTCGTCCCGGCGCACGACAGATCTCGGCGACATCGTTGAGGTTCTGAAATCGCAGCGGGACTTGGCGGGACAGGACGCTTCCTAGCCCCGTCGGCCGATACCTTGCTTCGTCTTGACAAGAGGCCCAGTCCGGTGCCGTCTCTGGGACACATGACCCCTCCGCTCCCACGATCTGCACGAAGGCCTTTTTAGATGTGCGGCATTGCAGGTCTGCTCGATCCCGGCCGGCGTTCGACAGGCGACGTGCTTGATGTGTGCGCGCGCGATATGGTTCAAGCACTTCACCATCGCGGGCCCGATGCGCACGGTGTCTGGACGGAGCCGGAGTCCGGCATCGCGCTCGGCCATGCGCGCCTATCCATCATTGATCTCAGCGCGGCAGGCAGCCAGCCCATGGCGTCGGCGTCTGGGCGCTACGTGCTGTCCTACAACGGCGAGGTCTACAACGCCGCCGAGTTGCGTGTCGAACTCGAGCACGAAGGGCATCGGTTTCGCAGCCACTCCGACACGGAGGTGATCGTCGAGGGCTTTGACGCGTGGGGCGTCCCCGAGACAATCGAACGCCTAATCGGCATGTTTGCCTTCGCGGTATTCGATATGAAAGAGAAGGTCTTGATGCTCGTGCGCGACCGGCTCGGGATCAAGCCCCTCTACTGGGGGCGGCTCGACGGCCGCGTCGCCTTCGCCTCGGAACTGAAGGCCTTCGCAGGCCTGCCGGGCTTCCCTCCCGAGATCGATCGCGATGCGCTCGCGGCCTATCTGTGTACGGGCTATGTGCCCGCGCCGGCCTCCATCTACCGCGGCATTTCCAAACTGGAACCCGGGACCATGCTGGAAGTCCGGGCGGACGGCGTCGTTCGGACCCACACATACTGGTCCGCGCTCGATGTGGCGGTACGTGGGCAATCTCTGCCGATGAAGGCCGACGAGGCAGAAGCGGTAGTGCAGCTTGAGACGCTTCTCACCGATGCGGTGACACGACGCATGGTGGCAGATGTTCCGCTCGGGGTGTTTCTGTCGGGCGGCATCGACTCCTCGACCGTGGCGGGGCTCATGCAGGCGAATGCGCAAGCGCCCATCCGGAGTTTTTCGATCGGCTTCCACGAACAGGCCTATAACGAAGCTGACGCTGCAAAGGCGGTTGCGCACCATCTCGGTACCAACCACACCGAACTTTATGTCTCCGCCGAGGAGGCCCAGAGCGTGGTGCCGAAGCTGCCGCAGATCTACGACGAGCCCTTTGCGGATGTCTCGCAGATCCCGACCTTTCTTGTCTCGGAGATGACCCGCAAACATGTCACCGTGGCACTCTCGGGGGATGGGGGCGACGAACTCTTCGCCGGCTATAATCGCTACACTCAAGGTCTAAGCGTGGCGAAGGCGCTGCGACGACTGCCCGGACCGTTGCCGGATGCCGTCTCGCAGATGATCTCGCTGGCATCCCCCAGTTCCTGGGACAGTCTTTTCGCGATCCTGCCCGCAGGGATGCGGCCTCGCCAAGCGGGCGATAAGCTACATAAGCTTGCGGCCGTGCTAGCTGCTGATGCAGGCGACTACTATCGCGTCCTGATCTCGCCGTGGGCCGAGGCTTGGGGGCTTGTCAACGGTACTGCGCGGCCGGAGTTCGCGCCCTTTGCCGAAGCGGTGCGCGGCCGCTTCAAGACCGAGTTAGCCTGGATGCAATATGCCGATATGGTGACATATCTGCCGGACGACGTTCTGACCAAGGTCGACCGCGCGTCCATGGCTGTTTCGCTGGAAGCCCGGGTCCCGCTGCTCGATCACCGGGTCGTCGAATTCGCGTGGCGGTTGCCCGAGGAGTTCAAAATCCGCGATGGTCAGGGCAAGTCGCTGCTCCGTCAGCTCTTGTGCAAATATGTCCCAAAGAAGCTCGTGGAGCGGCCCAAGATGGGCTTTGGTGTTCCAATCGATGCCTGGCTTCGCGGACCGCTGAAGGACTGGGCGAGCGATTTGCTCGACCCGAACGCAATGGGCCAGGCGGGCTTCCTCGATCCGGCTCCCATTCACGCCAAATGGGCGGAGCATCTCTCAGGGCGGCGCGATTGGCAGCATTTTCTTTGGAATGTACTGATGTTCGAAGCTTGGCGGCGATCCGCTCGCTAGCGCGTGGACGCCTTGTCCATTAGAAGCGTCTCATAGAGCGCGCAATACTGATCGACGCTTGCTTCCCATCTTCGATCCTCCGTTTCTTAAACATTACGGCGGACCACTTCAGAGGGGAGGATCACCTGAACGCGACTCATCGAGAATCGGAGCGAGACACTATTGCAGCCCCAGAGCATTGGTAGCTTATTTACTCCGAAGTCGAAGTAGCTAAAAGATTTGAGGTCGTAGCATTCTCGAGGTCTGCGCAAAACTCAGAGTTGCTTAGGGTCGTGACTTCCAAA
>NZ_JBAWCQ010000016.1:0-52187 GCF_049590335.1 Methyloceanibacter sp. | reverse complement strand
AGAAGATCCGTGACATGATTGTCGACGATATCCGCGCTGGCCAAGCGCGCAATGATAGACAGCATGTCCTGGCTCTTCTCCACGTACTCCATCACTTCTTGAGAACGCATCCGGCGGCTAGACCCCAACAGCATCCTTGGAGCAGCCGCTTTTGATCGTAGCCGCGCGTTACTCCGTGGCGCGCGCACCCTTAAACACTGAAATGATCTCGGACAGCTCACAATGCAATGCGGTTTGGCTCATGTCCGAATTCGCAAAACGAACCGGGCTCTCTCCTGCTGCGCAGAATCCACGTCGTTATCTCTGGACTGACGCCTTCGCGGTTTGCAACTTTCTCGAACTGTTTCAGCAGACCGCCGATCAACAGTACCAGCGCGATGCGATAGCGCTAATCGACCAAGTTCATCTGGTGCTGGGGCGGTATCGAGACGACGATACACGCAGAGGCTGGATCAGTGGACTTGCTGACAAGCGTGCCCGCCACCACCCCACTTTAGGCGGTCTTCGGATTGGCAAGCGTCTCAAGGAGCGCGGCCAGAATGAGACCTTCGACAACCGTCTCGAGTGGGATCGGGATGGTCAGTATTTCCACTATCTAACGAAATGGATGCATGCACTCTGCCGGGCGGCCTCGGTAACCGGCGACAGCAGGTACACAACGTGGGCGGGGGAGCTGGCACAACGGTCGTTCGAAGCCTTTGTCCGCAGATCGACATCTGGCGAGGTTGCCGGTCTCACCTGGAAGATGAGCACGGATCTTAAGAGACCGCTCGTTCCCACCTTAGGTTTACATGACGCCTTGGATGGCTTGATCACTTTTTGGGAGATCGAGCATGCGATCCAAGACCATACCGATTTGAACGATCTAAATCAGGCGCTCGAAAAGCTGCACCCCCTATGCCTGAATGCAGATTGGGTTACCGACGACCCGCTCGGTTTAGGCGGATTGCTGTTCGACGCTTGCCGGCTTGCTCAATTGCTTCGCGGCAACCATCAACGCGAGATTCGACTATTGGAGGATATACTGCAGGCATGCTGCAGGGGATTAGCGGCGCTTTTCGCCAGCCGTTATCTGGATCAGCCGACAACGCAGCGCTTGGCTTTTCGAGAACTCGGCCTGGCGATCGGGCTCGGGGCGTTGCCCGTAATCGCTGAAACCATTAAACGCGAAGAATGCCTCCGGGACAGGCCCGATTTGCGTCGGACTTTTGAACTGCTGCTGTCGCATAAACCCCTCTGTGAGGAGATCATCGATCTTTGGCTAAATCATGCCAAATTCAATGACGAGAGCTGGGATGCCCATCGAGACATCAATGAGGTCATGCTTGCGACGGCGCTCATGCCACATATGTTTCTTTCGACTAGCCGACATCAGAACACGACCTAGGGACGATCGCTTGACGCTCCCAAGCCGACACGTGGCGTTTCATAATTGAGGTTCGCTAAGTGCCAAAAGCGGACATAAGCTCGTCGGTTTGCAGCTCGGTCGGGGTTTTACGGATAACCATCAGTTCTGCCGCTACTGGCAGCTCCTCGCCATGCTATTCGCGGGGAATCGGTCAACGCCTCATTCGCGATTGGAGCCGTAGAGTCCGACGCCGAGCTCGCCAGCGATGTGCCGGATAGCGCGCATGGCTCGGATACTGTTGCCCGCTTCGTTGAGTCGCGGGGAAAATGCGGCGATGGCAAACTTTCCTGGCACCACCGAGACAATGCCACCGCCGACGCCAGTCTTCGACGGCAGACCGGCGTTGAACATCCACTCGCCCGACTCGTCGTAGAAACCGGCTACTGCCATAATCGCCAAAAGTTCCGGCACATGCGAAGAGTCCAGCACCCGCTTGCCGGTCAACGGATTGACGCCACCGTTTGCTAGGGTAGCACCCATTACCGCCAGTTCCTTGGCGGTCACACCGACCGAGCACTGTTTGGTGTATACACGAAGAGTCTCTTCGGGATCGCCGTAGAGACGCTCGTAGTTGTATAGCAGGTTCGCAATTCCGCGGTTGCTCCACGCGGCCTTATATTCCGAGTCATAGACCTCCTGCATCACATTGAGATCAGCGCCGGCAAAGTCGTCTAGGTTCTGCAGGATTTCCTGCCAGCGCTGCTTCTCGGAATCAGCCTTGACCAGGCTGACTGCTGCGATTGCACCAGCATTGACCATCGGGTTAACGGAACGTTCCGGGTAGAGTTCCAGCGCGATCTTGGAATTGAACGGCAAGCCGGTCGGTTCAACGCCGATTTTCTTGCGCACCGCTTCCGGCCCCTGCTGTTGCATAATCAGTGCCGCAGTGAATGGCTTCGAGACCGATTGAATGGAGAACTTGTAGTCAACATCGCCGGCGCTGTAGATCTTACCGTCACGGGTTGCGATGGCCACGCCGAATAGATCGCTCGGCACCGTCGTCAGAATTGGAATGTAATCAGCATTCTTGCCTTCCCTGAGGCCTTTGTACTTGTCGTAGGCTTCCTGCACTACGGCTTCGAACTGTGCCGGACCGATATCGGTGGCGTCGGCGAACGCATTCGGTACAACCAGAAGCGCTGACGCGACCGCCAGAGCCGCGCTCTTGCATACAGTTTTGTGCAACATAGTCCTTACTCCATGGTCTCCCGAGAAAGATCAAATCGTGGACCGTTCAGAAGCTCCACTTGAAGGACGTCTGAATGCGCGTGTCAGAGCCTTTACTGCCGTCCTTAAGCT
This sequence comes from Methyloceanibacter sp., assembly GCF_049590335.1. Classification (GTDB taxonomy): domain Bacteria; phylum Pseudomonadota; class Alphaproteobacteria; order Rhizobiales; family Methyloligellaceae; genus Methyloceanibacter. Next base: position 49,480 of record NZ_JBAWCQ010000016.1, on the reverse strand, counting down.
CTATACTTCCATACTGCAGCTCCGTGCCCACTAGGATATTGTTGGTCGGGTAGTACAGCAAGTTGACGAGCCCGTACCCCGAACTGGAGAAAGCGTCGCCGGTCTGGCCTCCGCTGTTGTCCACTCGCTCCTCGCTCCAGCCGAAGGAGCTGCTCCAGCGGTCATTCCACCAGTGATCGTAAAACGCCAGCCAACCGATGATCGGCAGGGTCGTTGCCCGCAGGCTGCTGCTTGGTCCCAGATCGATACCGCCGTCGTTCAGATAGCTTGCAATACCCCTGCCGTACGTGAACTCGGCCTTGATGCGGTCACGCCGGCCGACCTTGATGACAGTCGAGAGATTAAAACCCGCGCCGATTTCCTGGCCCGACGGGTTGGCACTAGCAGTTTTGTTGGACTCAAAACCTACCGAGCGCACAATGCCGGCGACTTGGACATGTCCCCAGTCGAGCTCAGTGCGCCAGTGTGCCGTAAGGTCGGGGTACTGCGTACGATCTTGCAGCCCAAGCGTCGGATCGATGAAGTCGACCTTGCCGCTGTCAATCGCCGCTGACGGCGCTTCCAGTGCAATAGCCAGCCTATTGCCGCCCTGACGTATCGGTGTCCAGCGTAGCTGTATGTTGCGGAAGAACACCATGCCCGGCGGCCCCCAGTACTCGATAGAGTTGGGGAACACGTCCGGGTCCATAAAAGTGCTCCAGGTCTGGCCGGCGAGGATCGAACCTAATTCCCCATAAGCGTGCCGCAACCGCGGCGTGGTCTTTCCAGCGTCGCTACCCACACCGACAAGTTCGAACTCAAGCTTGGTCTTTAGCTCGCCCAGCCCGGTGGGCACCAAGGCATCGACACCGGCGCGCGTCTGCCGAACACTGAAAATGGTCTCGCCATCTCTGCCGCAGCCGGGATCGCCGGGACAATTCACTGGGATCTTCGATGGCCGGAGCATATCTTTCCAGTCGGAATCGACGCGCTGGAAATCGTAGATGAAATCCGCCTGCACAAACCCATAGAAATTGAAGGATACGCCGCCTGCGTTCACGCTGTAGTCCGCCTGCAGACTTGTCGGAAACATGAGCGCTAAAGCCGCCAGCCCGCCTGCCAACCGCCGCCAAATCGGGCGGTGCCCCCTTTTGCTCCTCATCGCATCCCCCCGTTAGTCGTTTAGAAGGCGAGCGTCACCTCATCAGTCGAGAGGTTGCTTGATTGGCGTTGTTGACGCGATACGCGGAGATCGAGCTAAGTGCGGGCTCTGGCTCGCCTGCGCTCCTTCACTGATCTGCCTACGCTGCTAGGTCAGTTGGCGGGCAGTTGTGAACGTTTTGCGCTTCTCGCCTCTCATTGACGGCAGCCAGTCTCGCGATGACGCGACATGAATTAGCTTTGGTCAAAAAATGCATTCGGATCGCCACGGGCGCAGCGTCGTGCTCTGCAATTTTTTCGTAGCAAGTGGCCAAACGCCTGTATCGCTCTGAAGCACTAATCATGTGATCAGGATGCGGAAGTTATGTTTAATAAAGCCTTAAGAAGCGTTTCATTTCAGGTCGCACTGCACACGAATCCACCGCCGGACATAGAGGTGCCCTCCGACCCTTCGGAATTTCCAGTTGAAGAGACAATCATCTTAGGCGGCATGAGACAAAAGCACTATTCTAGGAGCGGGTGTCCGTTAGGAGTAATTAGCGGATATCGGCGATCAGATCTGGGATGTGTGCATTCTTAAAAAAAATGCGGACATCCAGATCGTCGAAAGCAATGTCCGCTAGGTACCAAAAGCAGACCCTGCACCTTTCTGAGAGCTTGATCCACCTCAAAAGCCTGTTCAAATAGGGGTGCAAAATCAATGGCACTAAGTGATCGGTTGCTGTCTCGCCCCGCCCAGGGAGAAAAGCTTGATGTACCGCCTCTGCTCGTCCTCATCGTGGCGTCAACCCAGACCCTCGCAGAGGATGCCCAAGCCAAGCCGCAAGTCCTTTTCAGCAACGTCCACGTCTTCGATGGCATCAACGATGCACGCATCGAGAATGCCAACGTTCTCGTCGAAGGCAACCTGATCAAGCAGGTTTCGACCGATCCAATAGAGGCGCCAGACGCCACGATCATTGACGGCGGCGGACGGACGATGATCCCTGGTCTGATCGATGCACACTGGCATACCTACTATTGCTGCATGCCGCAGACCGCCCTGGTCACGGGGGACATGTCTGAAGTCGCGATCCGCGGCGCTCTCGGGTCCGAAGAGACGCTCCTATGCGGCTTCACCACGGTGCGGGATGTGGGCGGCAATCCATTCTCGGTGAAGAAAATGATCGATGCGGGCGAGCTCGTCGGACCTCGCATCCTTCCTTCGGGGCCTCCGACCAGCCAGACTTCCGGGCATTTCGATTTCCGTGGCGTCAACGATGTCCCCGCAAACATGACCGATCCCAAGTCTTATTGGGAACGGAATGCGGTTATTTTGACCGGGGACGGGGTCCCTGAGGTCGTCAAGCGCGCACGTGAAGTCCTCCGACTGGGTGCTACCCAAATAAAGATCGCCACCGGCGGGGGCGTGTCCTCGCAATTCGATCCGCTGGACGTGCAGCAGTACACCTTCGACGAGATCAAGGCGTTCGTTGACGTGGCCGAGACATGGAACACCTACGTTGCGGCGCATGTGTTCAGCGATAAGGCGATCCAGACCTCGATTAAGGCCGGTGTGAAGTCGATAGAGCACGGCTTCCTAAGCCAGTGACGGGTCGCTCCAGATGATGAAGGACAACGGTGTCTGGCTCTCTCTCCAGCCGCTGCTGAACGACGAGGATGCGCTACAGTTCCCCAACCCCGAAAGCACCCGGAAATACGAGGAGGTCACGAGGGGCACTGACAGGGTCTACACCACAGCCAAGGAACTAGGGGTGAAGATGGCCTTTGGGACTGAAATGCTGTTCGATCCGGCTGCGGCGGCGAAGCAGGGAAAGATGTTGGCCAAGCTGAAGAACTGGCTCACGCCCTACGAGGCGCTGAAGATGGCGACCTCCGACAATGCCGAACTGCTGATGCTCGCCGGCCCGCGCCATCCCTATCAGGACGGACCACTCGGCGTGATCAAGAAAGGTGCCTATGCGCACCTGATCCTGGTGGAGGGCAACCCGCTCGAAGAGCTCGATCTCGTCGCTGATCCTGAAAATAACTTTGGCGTCATCATGAAAGACGGCAAAATCTACAAGAACATTCTGAACTGATACGAATGTCCGCTATGGGTCATTAGCAGACATTGGACGCCTCTCGAGCAATGTCCGCTCTACTCCCTAACTCAGAAAATCTTTAGCGTCGAAAACAATGTCCGTTGAGTGCCACAAGCGGACCTGATGGGACCCAACCAGCCGTCACGGTGAGGCAGGCCGCTTTCAGCATTTGCGTGTGCTCGGGTGAAGGCTCTTGCCCAGGATGTGCTCACTCGCATGGACGACGTGGTAGCCGTTGCCCACGATCAGTGGATCAGGATCGTGTACGACGCTCAAATCCTTGTCCGGGTAGGGTAGCGACCATAGAAAGTGCTGCATGCAGTTGAGGCGAGCTCTTTTCTTATCGTCAGACTTAACGATGGTCCACGGTGCGTCGGCGGTATCGGTATAGAAAAACATCGCTTCCTTGGCCTCGGTGTATTCATCCCATTGCTGCAGCGACGCCACGTCGATGGGCGAGAGCTTCCACTGTTTGAGCGGATCGATCTCTCTGGACTTGAATCGCTGCAACTGCTCGTCGCGGGTGATGGAGAACCAGTATTTGAACAGCTTGATACCGCTGCGTGTCAGCATGCGCTCGACTTCGGGGGTTTGGCGCATGAACTCCAGATACTCGTTCGGTGAGCAAAAGCCCATCACTCGCTCGACCCCGGCTCGGTTGTACCAGGAGCGGTCGAACAGGACGATCTCGCCGGCGGTGGGCAAGTTCTTGATGTATCGCTGGAAGTACCACTGCCCCCGCTCTTCCTCGCTCGGCTTCTCCAATGCCACGACGCGCGCTCCGCGCGGATTCATGTGTTCCATAAAACGCTTGATGGTGCCGCCCTTGCCAGCTGCATCGCGGCCTTCGAAGAGCACCACAATCTTGACCCCTGCGTCCTTGACCCAGCGCTGCACCTTGAGCAGTTCCGCCTGTAGCTTCGCCTTCCGCTTCTCGTAGGCGGCGGTACCCATCTTGGTGTGGTACGGGTACTCACCGGTTTCGAAAGCGCGACGGACCACCTCGGGGTCATGGCGCATCTCAGCCAGACGATGTTGCGCCTGAGGCCCAGTCTCCAAGCCCGGCCCTGGCGCAGCCTTGTCGGAAGGTTCCTGCGCCGGCTTGATGGGCGTATCGGACGTCTTCCCTGCAGCTCCATCTGGACATTTCTCAAGCATACGAAATCTTCTCCATTTCACGGACACTCGCCACTTGTCATCGGCATGCCCCGAATCGGTCGATACGACCTCGGCCACCCGAACGCTGGTACGAACGAGTGAGGAACACCCACAGACACCCTCCATCAGCGCTGTGCGGCTAACTGTGGAACCTATACCAATTGCACCCAAACCCGATTTCGCTTTGATAATCATCAAAGAACTTGAAGACAAAACAGTTGCGCGACGATGAGTCCCAATCGTGACATCCGGAATCGGTCAATTTTGACTGCTGAGAGTCTGATGGTCGGTTAAAAGCTGTTGTGTAGTTGTTGTCGGCTTTGGGTCACGAGCCGAAATCAGACCGAGGAGCAGGGATGTCCGCTTTATCGTCAGCAGCGGACATTGAGAGGGCCGCGGTAAGCCAAAAGGCCTATCGGCTTGGCGCCTACTTGCTGACGTTCTTGGGCAAGTGGGCCCCATTTGAAGCTGCACTTCGCTCTCTGGGGCGGCTTGTTAGGTGGGCATGTAAGCATCGGTATCTATGTTGCAGGGTTGATGATCCGATTCGCTTTCGAACACGAAAACAACCTTTAGTGGTACATTCGCCCAAAAAAGGGGCAATGTTAGAACAAGTCAGATTTGGATTGTTTGAACTGCATTTTTTGACTGTTAAATTATTGTTTTTTCATTGCTAAAGCGCTGGAACGACCTTAGTTAACACGGCTCTAAAATCCCCAAATATATGAATACCTTACCGGTGGGCCACATTGATTTTCCAATATGCCCGCGCGTTCCGGGCTAGTTCCAGTTTTGTCCTAGTCAAACTGGAAAACGGATGCCACTGAGTTCCGAGAGGTACTTGGTAGTCGAACGCGGTCCTACCATTAGACGATCTGCCACCCGCCTTGGTGGCGCAGGCTCTTTTCTGGCTCGCACCCTGATCCGCGTAATGGATTCGGCGTTTTTTCTCGTCGCTGAGGTGGCCCGTTGGCAAGGCCAACGACAAGACCTTCTGAATGGCGGGTCATCCCTTTCGCCAGATGGAACGCGCCGCCGCGGATTTGAGCCGTGCGCGCCGACAACATATTGTCCAGAAACTGGGCCTACCCTGCCGGGCATGGACCACATTTCACCATCCGCCAATCGAATTTCGGCGGCGCTTCGCGCGTTGCGGCAGGTCTATGCGGACGCCGCTGCCGATAAATCGGTCCTCGGTCTGAAATGCTTGCAGGCGGTGACGGTTGAACTCGCGGCGGACGGCGTGACTGCCGACGATCTGAAGCCGCTCGCCGAGCTCGAAACGCTGATCAGCGAGTCTCCGGCGGCATCCGCCACGGCCGCGTCGGTGTCAGCCCGCGCACCGGAGCGCCCGCCGGGTTTCGACGATCCCCATCGCGATCGCCGGCGGAAGGCCGTGCCAAGCAATACCCTTCTTGCCAGATCCGCCGTCTTGATCGACCTTCTTGTGAAGGACGGCCAAGGCGAGGAGAGGGCCGCGCAGACGGTAATGCGGCACTTACTCTTGGCGGGTGTGCCGGCACCGGAGCGCGGCGGCAACTCCCGCGGCTGGCGCCGGCTGCGTGAGTTTTGCAATACTCTGCATCAAGGCAACGGTCCGGAAGACGCCTGCGTCGAGTATGAGGCGTTCGGGCGGAAAGTGGATGAGATTCCCGCGGGACGGCGTGTCGACGAAGCGCTCACCGAACGGCTTTGGGACCGGCGGCGCCAAGCCAGGCGTGATGCCGGCTAGCCGACACGATTGACGCTGTTCCTTAGGCGCAACAGGATCGAATAATAACCCTGTCAAAGTTGTCTTTGGCATAACTGTCCAGGGACGGCCACGAAGCACATGAGCTTGATTGAACGGCCTGCTGGTTTACAGGGGCCGTCGGGGTCGCCTCGCGAGGCGCCCGCGAAGAACCCGAGCGCGGGACGGCGCGTCGCTCTATTCCTGGAGACGCCCTTCGCGATTGTCCAGCGCTGGATACTCGGCACCGCCTGGGCCTTGCGGTCGGAACGGATCGCCAGACTCTTGACGGTCGCACGCATCTACATGGCCCATCTCCTCAACCCAAGCCGCGCGCTGCTGGATGCCGGCCTCGAGTTCGCGCTTACCGATCGGCTGTCCGCGGGTGTGTCCTACTCCGGTCAGTATGCGGACACCGTCTGCCACAATGCCGTAAAGGGGCGCCTGACCTGGCTCTTCAACTAGTCTGAGTCTCGGGCTTCCCGGGGCCGGGCCGGCCTCGCTTCCCGAGAGCAGGCTTTACCTCCCTGAGCAGATTGGTAGATTAGTCACATTGGACCAACGCCGTAGCCTCCGGAAACCGTTGAGAAAGTGCCTTCTGGAGGGCTCGAGAGGTTGAACATTGTGACTGGGCCGAGCGGAATTGCCCGCACGGCTGCTGGGAGGCCGTGCCGCGAAGAGCTGGCGCTAAATCCTGACGTTCCGCGTGACGCCGAGGCGCGCCCATGCGCCGATGCCATGCGGAGCGATGCCGGCGAGCGCGGTGCGGAGTGCGCCGCCGCAACAGGGATGCCTGCGTTCGCGGGCGTTCCGGCTGCGAGCCCTGCCGGGGCAGCCAGCGATGCGGACGAAGGGGGTCGCGACACCGATGCGCCGTCACGCTTGAGTCCGAGCGTTTACGGCGCCCTCGACCTTGGAACCAATAACTGCCGTCTGCTCGTTGCCAAGCCGTCGCAGCGCGGCTTTGTGGTGGTAGACGCGTTTTCTCGCATCATTCGGCTGGGCGAGGGGGTCCAGGCGACGGGCCAGCTCTCCGAAGGCGCTCAAAAGCGGACCATTGGCGCGCTTCGTATCTGCGCGGACAAGATGCGCCGCCGCGGCGTCACCCGCTCGCGCCTAATTGCCACGGAGGCGTGCCGGATCGCTACCAATGGCGCGTCCTTTGTCGACCGTGTTGAGAATGAAACGGGCCTTGTGTTGGAGATCGTAGGCCGCGAGACCGAGGCCAAGCTTGCAGTCTCGGGCTGTGCTTCGCTGCTGGATCGCGCTTGCGACTGGGCGCTGGTGTTCGACATTGGCGGCGGGAGTTCAGAATTGATCTGGCTCGATCTTCGCAAAATCGGCCCGGACTGGAAGCGTTCCATACAGAGCCGGGCCGGCATTCAGAACGCGATTGCGGCGTGGACGTCTTTGCCGCTCGGCGTCGTGAACTTGGCCGAGCGCCATGGCGGGCGCGATGTCACGATCGAGAACTACGAGGCCATGGTCGAGGACGTGGCGACCGCCCTGGCCGGCTTCGAATCCCAGTACCGGTTCGGCGAGCGCGTGGCGCCCGACCGTGCGCATTTCCTCGGCACGTCCGGCACGGTCACGACCATTTCCGGCATTCACCTGGGGCTGCCCCGTTACGATCGCTCGCGGGTGGATGGATGTTGGCTCAGAGCCACAGACGTGCGCCGGGTCTCGAACGACCTCATCGCCATGAGCTATGCTGAGCGCATCGCAGAGCCCTGCATCGGACGGGAGCGCGCGGATCTCGTTCTGGCCGGGTGTGCTATTCTCGAAGCGTTGCTTAGGACCTGGCCGTGTCAGCGCCTGCGCGTGGCCGACAGGGGCTTGCGCGAAGGGATCCTCACCACCCTCATGGCCGAGGACGGGCACGACGGCAAAACTTCGCGTCGGCGCCGCCGGAGAGGGCGGGGCGGCGCCAAGGACTCAGGCGGCAAGCCTTCCCACGCCAAATCGCCCAAGGGTAAGCCGCCATCACATCAAGGCTAAGCTGACCGCCAAGATGCCTCCCAATAGGTGGCCTTGCGCTTGTGCGGACTAGTTAGCGCCGAACCAAAACGCGACCGCAAGAGGACACAACACACAGAGCCCAACGACGGCAACAGGCGGCATCTCACGGAATTTTTCATTGTCGACCTCCCTTATGAACGCTTTTGATTGCACTTAGACCGGATTGGGACGAGGGCCTAACAACCAGTGGCTACCCTAGTCCTCGGGCACAAAATCGCGTTGTTTCCCCGGCTCGCCCAAGGCGTGGGCTCTCCGGGAGAGGCTGGAGCCTGCGTCTTTCGGCAGGCGCAGGAAGATCAGCGCCGAGCTTGCGGCGCAGGCGCCGACGATCAGGAACGCTAACGGAAAATCGCTGGCCAGAACCTCGTGGCTCTCGCGGCCCATGCGTTGGAGCTCGAGCACCAGCGCGCCTACGGCTACGCCTGCCGACATGGAGAGCTGCTGCGAAACGCTGGCGAAGCTCGTCGCTTTGCTCATCTCGTGTTCACCGATATCGGCATAGGCAATCGTGTTTATCGCGGTGAATTCGAGGGAGCGGAAGAAACCTCCGACAAGAAGTGTGGCCAGGATCAGCGCTTGCGGGGTGGCGGCCGTGAAGAAGGCGCAGACGGCGATGAAGGCAGCCGTGATGAGCGCGTTCCACACCAGGACCGGTTTGTAGCCAAACCGGCGTAGGATCGGGGCAGCGGCGGTCTTCATCGCCACGGCGCCGATGGCGATCGAAAAAGTCAGGAGCCCGGACTGCAGCGGGTTCATCCCAAACCCGAGTTGGAAGTAGAGCGGCAATAGGAAGGGCGTCGCACCAACGCCGATCCGGAACAGGAAGCCGCCGGCGATGTTCGCGAAAAACGTATCGATCTTGAGCAGGCGCAATTCGAGCAGCGGCGCAGGAATACTGAACGCATGGCGGACGTAGAGCGTGCAAGAGATCGCTCCCACGGTGAGGAGGCTCACCACGACCCAGGGCGGAAACAAGGGCTGGCCGATAATGGTGAACCCAAAGGCGAGGCCCGCGAGGCCAATACCGGATAGGAAAAACCCCTTGAGGTCGAGCGGCGGGACCTTGTCCTCGCGGAAATTCTCGATGAAGCGCGAGGCGAGATAAACGCCGAGTAGCCCGACCGGGATGTTGATCCAGAAGATCCAGCGCCAGTCGAACACCGTGGTGATGAAACCGCCGAGAGGCGGGCCGATGACCGGGCCCATGAGCGCGGGCACGGTCAACCAGGCCAGAGCCGAGATCAGTTCTTCTTTCGGAACCGAGCGCAGAATCACCAGCCGTCCGACCGGCACCATCATGGCCCCGCCGATGCCTTGCACGACGCGGAACAGGATGAAGTCCAGGAGCGAGGTGGCGAAGCCGCATGCGAGCGAGCCCAGCGTGAAGACGACGATGGCCGCGCGGAACACCGTTCGTGCGCCGAACCGGTCGGCCATCCAGCCGCTGATTGGTATAAAGACCGCGAGCGACAGCAGGTAGGATGTCAGCGCCAGCTTCAGCGCAATAGGATCTTCCCCAAGATCGGCCGCGATCGCCGGCAGCGACGTGGCAATAATGGTCGAGTCCATGGTCTCCATGAACAGGGCGACCGACACGATCAGAGTAATGAAGTAGCGGGGCATGTGGCAGGTGCTAAAAGAGAGGTGCGCACGACATGCGCCCCATGGCCCTTGTCGGTCAAGAGTGTGCGGCAAGCGGGCTGGAGGGCCAGGCGGATTTCAGCAGCGGCGGTAGAAGCGGGCGTTATGGCAAGAGGCGGGAATAGCGGTCCAAGGGACCGGGCGGGCCGGCGCGGCCTGACAGTGCGCGTCAAAACCGCGAAGGGGCGGAAGCTTGCCTCCACTCGCTGGCTGCAGCGGCAGCTGAACGACCCGTATGTGGAGGAAGCCAAGCGCCAGGGCTATCGCAGCCGGGCCACCTTCAAGCTTCTGGAGATCGACGACAAATACCACCTGCTGAGGCCGGGCGGCATAGTAGTCGACCTTGGCGCAGCCCCGGGCGGCTGGAGCCAGGTTGCGGTCGCGCGGGTGAAGGCGGACACCGGAGAGGGCCACAGCGACGAGAAAGCCGGCGAGAAAGAAGGCGCCAAGGCAGGTGGTAAGAAAGCTCGTAAAGGCCGGGTCGTCTCCGCCGATTTGAACGAGATAGAGCCCGTTGCCGGCGCGCGCTTCATGCAAGTGGACGTCACCGATGCGGAGGCCGGCGAGATGATTCGCGATGCGTTGGGCGGCGCAGCCGTGGACGTGGTGTTGTCGGATATGGCCGCCTCGTCCACGGGCCACCGCCAGACTGACCACTTGCGTGTGATTGCGCTGGCTGAAGCCGCGCTAGACATTGCCGAGGACGTGCTGAAGCCGGGCGGAGCCTATCTCGGCAAGGTGCTGCAGGGCGGGGCGAGCGGGGACCTACTTACGCGGTTACGCCAGAACTTCGCCAAGGTGTTCCATGTGAAGCCCAAGGCCAGCCGGCAGGATTCCGCGGAAGTCTATGTGCTCGCCATGGGCTATCGCGGACCTGGTAGCCAAGGGAGCCAAGACGAGCGCTAGCGGTCTTCACGCGACGGTGCCTTGCCGTGTGCTGCGGTGCGCCTGACTCTTGATAGGGTAACGGCACTACTGACGGTGCACACCGGAGCGAAGCGATGAATATCGAGGTGGTGAAGGACTATTACGGCACGGTTCTGAAAGGGTCCGAGGACTTGCCGACCTCGGCCTGTTGCGACGTTGACGACATGCCGCGGTATCTCGCCCGCCTGATCGCCAACGTTCATGACGAGGTCGTCAGGCGCTACTATGGCTGCGGGCTCTGCATTCCTACCGCACTTGAGAACTGCAACGTGCTGGATCTCGGCTCGGGCGCAGGGCGCGATGTCTACATTCTTTCGCAACTCGTCGGCGAAAAGGGCTTCGTGACTGGCGTCGATATGACCGCCGAACAGCTTGCCGCCGCCGAAGTCCACAAGGATTGGCACACAAAGAAATTCGGCTATGCACAGTCCAATGTGCGCTTTCTGGAAGCCTATCTGGAAAAGCTCGATGCGCTCGATCTCGACACGGGCGCGTTCGACGTCATCGTGTCCAACTGCGTCATTAATCTATGCCTGGACAAGCTGGCGGTTCTGCGTGGCGCTTACAATCTCTTGAAGCAAGGCGGCGAGCTCTATTTCGCCGATGTCTATTGCGACCGGCGGCTGCCGGAGGAGCTGCGCGGCGACCCGCTGCTCTATGGCGAGTGTCTGGGCGGCGCGCTCTATTGGAACGACTTTCTGCCCATAGCGAAGGAGGCCGGCTTCCTGGATCCGCGCCTCGTCAGCAGCCGGCCTCTCGAAATCAAGAACCCGGACATGCGCGAGAAGCTCGGCTGTGCGCGGTTCTTCTCCGCCACTTACCGCCTGTTCAAACTCGATCATTTGGAACCGGCTTGCGAGGACTACGGTCAGGCCGTCGTCTATCGCGGCGGCATCGCCGAGCAGGCAGACGCCTTCGTTCTGGACGGGCATCACATCATCGAACGGGGCGGGGTCTTTCCCGTATGCGGCAATGTCTGGCGCATGCTTGCGAACACACGCTTTTCGCCGTTTTTCGACTTCGTCGGTGACTTCTCTACGCATTACGGGATCTTTCCGGGATGCGGGACGCCGTCACCGTTCGAGGAAGCGGCACACGCGGGGAACGAATCAGCCAGCTGCTGCTAGCGCGGTAACCAGGGGGGAGGATGAGGTTCGATCTCACGCGGCGGCTCGGCGCCGAGGCGCTTGGCACGTTCTTTCTTGTGATGGCGGTGGTGGGAATCGCGCGTTGCCTGCTGGCCTTTATCTAAGCCATTTCCTTAGCAATCACACTTGGAGTTACACACAAAACTACACACATGCAGACAGGGCTTTTGCCCTTAAGGATGATCATTCTCAAACCAATGACTAGTGCGGTTGACCATCGCAACCAGCGACAGCATTACGGGAACCTCGACAAGGACACCGACGACGGTGGCTAGCGCCGCTCCTGAATTCAATCCGAAGAGCGAGATCGCGACAGCGACTGCCAGCTCAAAGAAATTCGAAGTACCGATGAGGCATGCAGGAGCCGCAATGTTGTGCGGCAACTTCATTGCCTTTGCTGCGCCATAGGCAATAGCAAAAATGCCATACGTCTGAATTAGCAGCGGTATAGCGATCAGCACGATCACGACAGGCTCACTGATGATCTTCTCTGCTTGAAAACCGAATAGCAGCACGACGGTTGCAAGTAGCCCAATTACTGACCATGGCTTCAGCGCGCCGACAAATGCCTTTACGTTTCCGTCGTCCCCATTACTTTCAAGTCGGCGGCGAGTGAGTGCGCCTGCAATAAGCGGGAGTAATACATACAAGATCACAGATATCAGAAGTGTCTCCCAGGGCACGGCAATATCGGTTATGCCCAGAAGGAGGGCAGCGAGCGGTGCGAAAGCGAACACCATAATGATGTCGTTGACCGAAACCTGCACCAGCGTGTAGTTCGGGTCGCCGTCTGTTAGCTGGCTCCATACGAATACCATGGCCGTGCAAGGCGCAACTCCCAGCAAAATCATCCCAGCGATGTATTCCGTCGCAGATTGAGGATCAACCCAGCCTACAAAAAGGACCTTGAAAAAGAGCCAGCCTAACGCGGCCATGGTGAATGGCTTGATCAGCCAATTCACTACAAATGTCAGAAAAAGCCCCTTAGGCTTCTTACCCACGTCTTTGATGGCCGAGAAGTCGATCTGCACCATCATTGGGTAGATCATCACCCAAATGAGTACCGCAACAATTAAGTTGACATGAGCGTACTCAATTTTCGCGATACCCTGAAATGCGCCAGGGAACACGTTGCCCAGAACAACGCCTGCCACGATACAAAGGCCTACCCAGACAGATAGATAGCGCTCAAACAATCCCATGATTGTCCTCCCCAATGAGCTTCAACAATGCGGTGAGTTGTGAGGCCGGGACGTCTAGATCCGGTTCCGCCAGAAGCCGATTGATACGCCGCTCGATGGTGACGATCACCTCTCCAAACATTTCGTCCATCTTCGTCGCCGAAGATAGGCGTGTCGGGTCTGGCAGTCCCCAGTGAGCTTTGGCTGCAGAGCCAGGCCATACAGGGCAAGACTCTTTGTCCGCCTGATCGCACACGGTGATCTCCGCATCGGGTTTGAAATCAGCCAAATCATCAAAGCCTTTGCTCTGCAGATTGGCCGTTGGGTAACCTCTTTTTTCGAGGTGCCGCAGGGTTTCTTGATGCACCACTCCTGACGGCCGGCGAAGTCGAAGATCTCCGCATCCTTGAACACTTAGATGTCAAGGCGGAAGCCCGGGGGTCTCGGCGAAGCTGCGATGGCTGGTTATGGCGCGTCTCTCGTCGCGATAGGATCGTTGGAATGCCGCGCGCGCAGGCGCGCGTTTTCGGCTTCGAGCGCGGTGACGCGTTCGGCAAGCGTTTCGACATCCTCGGCAAATACCATCAGGGGAATGTGCTGCGGACAGTTCGTGTCCCAGGAAGCGACCGTGAAGATAATCGCGGCCTCGGCACGCGCCACGTAGTTGTCGGGCATCAGCGTCTCGATGAGCGCCTCGTCACTCTCGACAACTTTCGCGGTGCCCCAGATCTTTACTCGATGCTTGGTCCGGTAATCCATGACGAAGATCATCGCGTTCGGGTTCTCATCCAGATTGCCCGTCGAGATGTATTGGCGGTTGCCCGAGAAGTCGGCGAAGGCGAGGGTTTGTTCGTCGAGCACGCGCAAGAAACCGGGCGGCCCGCCGCGATGCTGGATATAGGGCTGGCCTTTGCTGCTGGCTGTCGCCAGGTAGAATGAGCGCGCGTGCGCGATGAAGTCCCCAAGCCCCGCATCGATTGCAGTTCGGGTCTTGCCCTTGGTCCTCATGCGGGCATAGCCCTCGCGCGAGCCCCGGCGGGTTTGCGCCGCCTTGACCGCGGGCGTGAAGGCGATGTCCATCCAGGAGGTTGTGGGGTTCGTCATGATGGGGCCTAGAGCGCGGGCATTGAGATGAAGCCAGGCAGGGCCTTGATGCGGCTGATCCAAGCCTGGATCGCGGGGTAGGCGTCCAGTGTTACGCCGCCTTCGTGGCCAAGGGCGACATAGGGCATGCAGGCAATGTCCGCGATAGTCGGGCGGTCGAGGGCAAGCCAGTCGTTCTGTTTGAGCCGCGCCTCGATCAGACCGAGAATGTCGGCTGCATTTTCGCGGGCCTTGTCCGCGTCAACCGGAAAACCGAACTTGTCACGGAGGCGGGCATCCCCAGGACCGCGCGCGATTTCGTTTTCCGCCACCATTAGCCAGTTCACGACGCTCGCCATCCCGACGGGGTCGGTGGGGAGCCAAGACTCGCCGCCATATTTGCGGGCGAGATAAACTAGGATCGCTTGCGAGTCCCGCAGGATGGTGTCTCCGTCCTCAAGCACCGGAACCTGGCCGAATGGGTTCAGGTCGATGAAGGGGCTCTCCTTGTGAGCGCCGGCCATGAGGTCGACAGGCGCGAGTTCGAGATCGAGCCCGAGCAGCGCGCAAAAGAGCCGAACTTTGTAGCAGTTCCCTGAGAGTTCCATGTCGTGCAGGGTGCGGGCAGTCATTGGGCGGTACCTCCGTGCTTCTGGCTGTGGCTTGTCCACCCACATATGGCTTGTTCCAGGAGATTGCGGTATAGACTAAATCATGAAGATATCCTTCCATAATTTGGAAGAATAATTGGACAGGCTCGCAGCCATTCGCGTCTTTTTGGCTATCGCGGACGCGGGCTCGCTGTCGGCCGCGGGCGAGCGGCTCGGGATGCCGCTCTCAACGGTCAGCCGCCACCTCAAAGCCTTGGAAGACGCGGTCAACACGCGCCTTCTCACCCGGACTACGAGGCGTCTGGCCCTCACCGAGCCCGGCCGCACCTATTTGGAGACTTGCCGCCGGGTTCTCGGCGATCTCGATATGGTCGAGCGTCATCTGGCCGGCGAGAAGGCGGAACCGCATGGGCAACTGGCGCTGACCGCGCCCATTCTATTCGGCTGCTTGCATGTTCGGCCAGTCGTGAGCGCGTATCTGGACGCGTACCCGCATGTGAAAGCCCGGATGTTGCTCGTGAACCGGGTGGTCAACCTCGTGGAGGAGGGCATGGATCTCGGCATCCGCATCGGCCATCTCCCCGATTCGGCCATGCGCGCCACCACGCTTGGCACCGTCCGGCTGATCTGCTGCGCCAGTCCGGCCTATTTGAAGACCGCCGGTGTGCCGCCTGAGCCCAGGGCGCTTCTCGATCATTCCTGCATCACGTTCACCTCGTTCTCTGAGCCGGACCGGTGGGGCTTTCCAGGTCGTGCCACGCCGGAGAAAAGTCGCGAGAACCAGGAGAAACGGCGGGCGCAGAATATTCCGGTTCAGCCACGCTTGATCGTTAACACCGCCGAGACGGCTATCGATGCCGCAAAGGCCGAGCTCGGAATCGTGCGCGTGCTGTCTTATCAAGCGCAAGCGGCTCTCAAGGACGGCTCGCTGCGCAGGGTCCTCGAAGAATACGAACCGGAGCCGATTCCAGTCAGCATCGTGCACCGGGAGGACCGCTTGCCGCAGGCAAAAGTGCAGTCGTTCTCGGAACTTGCAGTCCCGTTGCTCCGCAAGGCTCTCAAGGCGCTATGAACTCTGAGGGTAACCCCGTGCCACGGCTTTCCATCGGCGGGTCAAGCTGATATGCAACGGCGTCAACCGGCTCCGCGTTTGGCTCGACTGCCGACGCGGGCATTTCACATATATAAGAGGTTGGCCTATGCCCGACGGGCAGTCTTCACACAATAATTCCCGTTTTCCCGACAGCGCCATGGCGCTGACATTCGACGACGTGCTGATCCGTCCGGGCCCTTCGGACGTGCTGCCGAACGAGGTGCAGGTTGGCTCGAAAGTCACGAAAACGATCTCCGTGAACATCCCGATCCTGTCCGCCGCGATGGACACGGTCACCGAATCCCGGCTCGCCATCGCCATGGCCCAGGCCGGGGGCATCGGCGTCGTTCACCGCAACATGGATGCGGAGCTGCAGGCTGCCGAAGTCGCCCAAGTGAAGAAGTTCGAATCCGGCATGGTAGTCAATCCGGTCACGACCAATCCCGACGCGCGGTTGGCGGACGCGCTGGGGTTGATGGCCAACCACAGGATTTCCGGCATCCCCGTGGTCGAACCGGGGTCCGGGAAGCTCGTCGGTATCGTCACGAACCGCGATGTGCGCTTTGCCACCAACGAAGCGCAGCCGATCTCCGAGCTGATGACCAAGGACCTGGTCACGGTGACGGATACTGTGGACATGGAAGAAGCCAAGCGGCTGCTCCATCATCACCGGATCGAGAAACTGCTCGTGGTCGATGAAGCCTATCGCTGCGTCGGGTTGATCACGGTGAAGGACATCGAGAAGGCCCGCGCGCATCCTGATGCGTGCAAGGACGAGCAGGGGCGCTTGCGCGTGGCGGCCGCTACGAGCGTCGGCGATTCCGGCTTCGAACGCGCCGAGCAGTTGATCGACGCCGGGGTCGACCTCATCGTGGTGGACACGGCCCATGGTCACTCGCGGCTCGTCTTGGATCAGGTCAACCGCATCAAACGCATATCTAACGCTGTGCAGGTTGTTGCCGGAAACGTCGCAACGGCCGAAGGCACCAAGGCGCTGATCGATGCGGGTGCGGACGCGATCAAGGTCGGCATTGGTCCGGGCTCGATCTGCACCACGCGCATTGTCGCCGGTGTGGGCGTGCCGCAATTTAGTGCCCTGCTGGAATCGGTCGAGGAGGCCAAGAAGGCAGGCGTGCCTGTGATCTCCGATGGCGGCATCCGCTATTCGGGCGATCTCGCCAAGGCGCTGGCCGCCGGCGCCGATTGCGTGATGCTGGGTTCGCTGCTTGCGGGCACCGACGAAAGTCCTGGCGAGGTGTTTCTCTACCAGGGGCGCTCCTACAAGTCCTATCGCGGCATGGGCTCGATCAGCGCCATGGCGCGCGGCTCCGCCGACCGCTATTTCCAGCAGGAGATCAAGGACACGCTAAAGCTCGTGCCGGAGGGCATTGAAGGACAGGTTCCCTATAAAGGTCCTGCGGGCAGCGTGCTGCACCAGCTCATCGGCGGCTTGCGGGCCTCCATGGGCTACACGGGGTCGCGCACACTCGCCGACTTCCAGGATCGCACCCGGTTTATGCGCATCTCAACGGCGAGCTTCCGCGAGAGCCACGTGCATGACGTGACGATCACGCGGGAATCGCCCAACTATCCGCGCGAGAACTAGAGCGGCGGCCCCACGGCCGCTCGCCCTTTGTTGGCCGTGCCTGTCTTCTAATGCGTCGCGTATGCTGGCCGCTATTTGACGCCAAGTGCACGGACTTGCTCGAAGACGCCTGGCTCAAGCCTCTCCGCCATTCTGAGATCGGCGCTGCCGTCCGTAGCGTCCCCGGTGCGGCTTTTCACAACGCCGCGGCCCACCAGAGCTAGGGCATTGTTGGCCTGTATTTCAAGTGCGGTATCGAAATCGGGGCCCGCCTTGTCGAGGTTGTCCTGCAAGACGTAGATCCAGCCGCGATCGACATAGCCTTTCGCGCTCTCGGGATCGAGTTCGATGACCTTGGTATAGTCGGCGACCGCGCTGTCGAACTCCTTGCGCTTCCGATACAGCTCGCCCCGGTTGGAGTATCCGTTGGTCGTTTTCGGGTCCAACTTGACCTTCTTGTTCAGGTCCGTCAGTGCGGCGTCATAGTCATTCTTCTGGCTGTAGACGAGGCCGCGCAGGAGGTAATAGTCCGGGTCGTCCTCCTTCAATTCGATGGCCGTGTCCAGATCTGCGACAGCCTTATCATATTCCTTCTTGGCGTGGTAAGCGGCCGCGCGCATGAAATAGCTGTTGGCGCGCTTCGGATCGATCGCGACGGCGGTGTTGATCTCGTCCATGGCGGCGTCGAGATTGCCGGTGGCCGACAGACCCATGGCGCGCACGCTATGGGCGCGAATAACGAGCTTCTTGTCGTCGTTGCCCTTGTCGATGAAGGCCTGACAGGCATCGAGCACGTCCTTGATGCTGAGCTTGCCGTCGAAGCAGGGGTCCGAGGGAGCCTCGTCCTTGGCGGTGGCGGGGGCCGTCAGAAGCGCCGTGGCGAGCAGACCAGCCGAGAGCATGGCACTTACCGAAAGCGCGGCTCTTGCGGTAAAAATGGGAAAAGCGCGCAGGCGCATGGGAATCCTCCTTAGGAACGCTGTGAACTTTGCTATTTTGCTTAGGTTTAGAAGGGCTGGAGCAGTCCCGTCAATTGAACATCCCTCCATGTTTTGAGGACATACTGTTAAGAATCGGGGTCCGGGCCGGAATTCGAGATACGAGGCGAACCCTGTCTCTACAACGGCGACGGTGGCGGAGTATAAGGGCGCGAGGCGCGCACCTATCCCGATGCTATCGCGCACCGCACTCCATGAAGGGGATACCATGTCGTTCGGAGCCATTCTGCTGCCCATGTTCCTGCAGGTCGCGCTGACCTTTGCCCTGCTGTTCTGGATGATCATTCTGAGGCTCCAGGCCATCCGGACAGGCAAGGTGCAGCCGGAAGTGGCTGCCATGCGCCAGGCGGACTGGCCTCCTTACGTGCAGCAGGTGAGCAACGCCTTTCACAATGCCATGGAGATGCCCACGCTGTTCTACGTCGTCGTGCTACTTGGCTTCATGACCAAGACCCTTGATACGACCGTCTACGTGCTGATGTGGATGTTCACGCTGACCCGGATCGGCCATACCGCCATCCATGTGACGAGCAATAAGCTCGCGCATCGGACACCCATGTTTCTACTGGGCGCGATCGCGCTCGCCCTGATGTGGATCCTCGTCGCCGGCCGGATCATCGTGTTCCAGACGCTGTAATGACACCAGCAGGACGAGCCAGTGCGGCCATCGAAGTATTGACCGACTTGGCGGCGCGCAAGCGACCCGCCTCAGAGGCGTTGAAGGACTGGGGGCTCACCCATCGCTTCGCGGGATCGGGAGACCGGGCCGCGATCGGCAGTCTCGTGTTCGATTGCCTGCGGCAGCGCTCTTCTCTCGCTTTCGCAATGGATGACGATAGCCCAAGATCGCTGGTATTGCGCGCGCTCGTGACCGCCTGGGCCATGCTGGCCGACAACGTGGACACGCTGTGTGACGGGAGCCGTTTCGCGCCCGAGCCCTTGAGCGATGCCGAACGCGCCGGGCTTGCCCGTGCGCTCTCGACCGAGGTCCCGTCCTGGGTTCGGGGCGATTACCCGCAATGGCTGGAGGCATCATTCGCGGGCATGTTCGGCGGAGACGCGGCAGAAGAGGGGGCCGCGCTCTCGGTCCGCGCGCCCGTCGATCTGCGGGTCAACACGCTCAAAGCAAGTCGTGACAAGGTGTTGAAAGCATTGGCGCGTTTCGAGCCTCAGCCCACAGCCTATGCGGCTTCGGGCCTGCGGATCGCCCCCCGGCAGGGACCGGCGCGAATACCCAATCTGGAGGCGGACGCCGCCCATGGAAAGGGCTGGCTCGAGGTGCAGGATGAAGGCTCGCAGATCGCCGCTCTCGTGTCGGGCGCGGGGCCCCGCTTGCAGGTCATCGACCTTTGTGCAGGCGCAGGCGGCAAGACATTGGCGCTCGCCGCGACGATGCAGAACACCGGCCAGCTCTACGCCTATGATACCAGCCGGATGCGCTTGCGCCCCATTTTCGAGCGGCTGCGGCGTGCGGGCGTCCGCAATGTCCAAGCGTTGGAGGCGGGGGAAGAGGCGGGGCTCGGGGTGCTAGAGGGCAGGATGGACCGCGTGGTCATCGATGCCCCCTGTACGGGCTCGGGAACCTGGCGGCGGCGGCCCGATGCCAAATGGCGTTTGAGTCCAGAGATGCTGTCGGCGCGCGTGGCCGATCAAGTCGCGGTGCTTGATGCGGGCGCCGGGCTCGTGAAGCCGGGGGGAAGGCTCACCTACATTACCTGCTCGGTGCTGCCGACCGAGAACCGGGAGCAGGTCGAGAGCTTTCTCGCGAGGCACCCGGACTTTGCGGTGACGCCCTGGCGCGAGGCGTGGGACGCGGCGATCGAGACGGAAGCGCCGCCGTCCGCGGATGGGTCCGACGAGACGTTGCTGATGACGCCACGCAGCCACGGTACGGACGGATTTTTCGTGGCGGTCCTGGAGCGCCGGGCCTGAGGCACGCGCCGGATTTTGCGATTCCTTTCAATCGGTTGGGGCCCAGCTTTACGGGTCCGGTTCGGGGCACCGCACGTCGAGAACGCTCATGCGGTCGGCGGTCTTGCGGTGTCCGGCGACCGCGAGCCCCGCGCCCGCGATCAGCATGTCCATCTCTGTTTTGGTGCGGGTCTTGCCGCCTGTTATCGCCAGCATATGCAGGTCGAGCATGATCGCATCCGGGTCGTCGCGGGCGTCTTCGGGCATGAACCGCTCATAGACGATCAGACGCCCGCTTTTGCCCATGGTCTTGCGGCAGTTCTCCAAGATCCTTGCCGCCCCCGCGTCGTCATGCTGCTGGAGAACGCTCTTCAGGACGAAGACATCAGCCGAGACGGAGATGGCCTCAAGGACATCGCCGGGGAGAAACGCGACCCGGTCGGCGAGCTCCAGGGCATCGAAGAGCCGCATCGCATCGTCCAGAACAGGCGGCGCATCGAAGACGACGGCTTTGAGGGTGGGGCCCTGGCTCAACACATCCGCCAGCCAGGCGCCATAGCCGCCGCCAAGGCTCGCGATCACGGTACCCTCCGGCAGGTCACCCAAAGCATCTTTGAGACCGTTGGGATTGGCCAGTTCCTCCTTGGCGACATAGCGGAAGAAGAAGCGGCCTTCCTCGGCCTTGGGACCACGCCAGTCGGCGAAGCTCTTGTTGAGCGCGAAGGGCAGCGAGGGTTCGCCGGTTCGCAAGGAATACATCATCGACATCCAGGGCATCCAATACTGGCCCACGGCGACGAAGGCCTTCTCGCTCAAGTTCGAGGGATTGCCGAAGGTGAGCGCCTTGGCGGCGGGCGTCAGGGCGAAGCGCCCGTCGTCCAGCGCCTCGCAAAGCTGCATGGCCACGAGGCCGCGCAAGAAACGGCGCATGGGCTCGGTTTTTAGACCTAGGTCGGACGCCAGCGCTTCCGCGGTGCGGGGTTCGGCGTTCAACAGGTCCGGCAGACCTGCCGTGACCGCCGTGAAGAGCAGGGCCGCTTCGTGGTAGGACGCGATCTGCCCTTTGAGCCGCTCTTCGATCGCGCGCTGCTCGTTTTTGTCCATATCTTTTTCGCCTGTGTCTTCTTCTCCGCCGCTGTCTTGGCCCATGGGGCATTTCTCCTCGGAGCGAACTCGCATCTCCTTGATAGGGGTAAAGCGATGTGTTTCCGAGCCGAAAACCGTTCCGAAAACGCGTTCGAAATCCCCGGCGCCCCGGAGACTCCTGCTATAACTAGCTGCCAATGGAACCGAAAATGGCGCTTATGGAACAAAAAACTGCAGACCAAGAACAAGCAGATGCCACCCAAGATCGGGTGCTGATCGTCGACTTCGGCAGTCAGGTGACCCAACTCATCGCCCGGCGCGTGCGCGAAGCGGGCGTCTATTCGGAAATCGTGCCCTACGACAAGGCCGAGGCCGCACTTGCCGCGGTGCGCCCAAAAGCCATCATCCTGTCGGGCGGCCCCGCCTCGGTGCATGAGAGCGGCACGCCCCGGGCGCCCGCCGCACTCTTTGACGCGGGCGTGCCCGTGCTCGGCATTTGCTATGGCGAACAGGCTATGGTGGCGGCGCTGGGCGGGCAGGTGGAACCGGGAAACGAACGCGAATTCGGTCGGGCCGAACTCGAGGTCGTGGACAAGACGAAGCTGTTCGACGGTGTGTTCGCCACGGGCGAGCGCGCGCAAGTCTGGATGAGCCATGGCGACCGCGTCACCAAGCTTCCCCCCGGATTTCGTGCGGTCGGCATCTCCACGGGCGCGCCGTTTGCCGCCATCGCCGACGACGACCGCAAGCTCTATGGCGTGCAGTTCCACCCGGAAGTCGTGCATACGCCAAAAGGAGCGGCGCTGATCGAAACCTTCGCGCGAAAGATTGGCGGCTGTTCAGGCGATTGGAGCATGGCCCAGTTTCGCACGGCGGAAGTGGACCGTCTTCGCAAACAGGTGGGCACGGGCCGCGTCGTGTGCGGCCTTTCAGGTGGCGTGGACTCCTCTGTCGCCGCGCTGTTGATCCACGAGGCCATCGGCGATCAGCTCACCTGCATCTTCGTGGACCACGGCCTCCTGCGCAAAGATGAGGCTACCCAGGTCGTCGAGCTGTTCCGCGGGCACTACAACATCCCGCTGGTTCATGTGGACGCAAGCGAACGCTTCTTGCGCGCGCTTGACGGTATTTCGGACCCGGAAGCCAAGCGCAAGATTATCGGGAGGCTCTTCATCGAGGTCTTCGAGGAAGAGTCCGAAAAGCTCGAAGATGCGCAATTCCTCGCCCAGGGCACACTCTATCCGGACGTGGTCGAAAGCGTCTCGGCCACAGGGGGACCTTCCGTCACCATCAAGTCCCATCACAATGTGGGCGGCCTGCCCGAGACTATGAAGCTCAAATTGGTCGAGCCCTTGCGCGCTCTGTTCAAGGACGAGGTGCGTAGCCTAGGGCGCGAGCTTGGCCTGCCGGACGCGTTCGTGGGGCGGCATCCCTTTCCAGGGCCGGGGCTCGCCATCCGCATTCCCGGCGACATCACGGAAGAGAAACTAGAGATTCTGCGCGCGGCCGACGCCATCTATCTGGAAGAGATCCACAAAGCGGGCCTCTACGATACGATCTGGCAGGCCTTCGCCGTGCTGCTGCCCGTGCGCACCGTCGGCGTGATGGGCGATGCGCGCACCTACGATTTCGTCTGCGCGCTGCGTGCCGTCACCTCGACCGATGGTATGACGGCGGACTATTTCGACTTCTCCCACGACTTTCTGGGGCGCGCTGCAACCCGCATCATCAACGAGGTGCGGGGCATCAACCGCGTGGTCTACGACATCACGTCGAAACCGCCGGGCACCATCGAGTGGGAATAGGGAGCTACGCCGCTCTACTGTGCCAAATGTTCCAGCGAGAACAAATGCTGTGTCTTTGCCATTGGGGCGTGACACGACCGGCACGTGTTGAGGTCCTTGTTAAGGCGTTCGCCGCTCGGCTTGAATATGGCAAAGTCCCAATCGCCGTTCTTCAGGCCGTCCGGGAAGTTGTCGCCCCAGCCTTCGCCCTTCTCCATGACGGCAACCGCTGCAAGCTTGTCGCGTACGCGGCGTCCGAGGGCGCTGGTTGCGACCTTGCCGTCTGGGTCCTTTTTCGCCTTGTAGACTTCACCGACAAGGACTGAACCATTGGGGAGTTCGCGCCCCTCCTTCGCCGCTTCGATGGCTATGTCATTCGCGAATAGCCTGATGATTTGATCGTGGTTTTGCACCCGATCGAGACTCACGTAGTTCTCAAATGTCGTTTTGTAGTTGGCAGGAAAAGAGACTCGCTCCTCATCGGCAAGCGCTACGCTTGCGATCAGGCCAAGTCCCAGCACTAAGGCAGAAGCCTTGCGTATCATAAAGTCCTCCCATCTCGATTGGCCCCGCAGTTGTTCCGCGGCTATAATAGGTATATATTTTACCTATTTTTTTGTATGGCATTCAAGGACGTTCTTGACGGTCAGATTTCACCCTTCGGCGAGGAATGCTTCCTCCTCATGGAGAGGCCAATGAGGCTAACCCTTCATACCGACTATTCGCTTCGTGTTCTGATGTACCTGGCTACATTTCCCGACCGGCTGGCGACGGCCGAGCAGATCGCCGGCGCGTATGGTATCTCGCACCATCACATCTCGAAGGTCGTGCAGCGACTGTCCCGGTTCGGCTTCGTCGAGACGTTGCGAGGGCGCAAGGGAGGCATTCGGTTGGCGCTTGCGCCTGAGCATATCTCCGTTGGCGCAGTGGTGCGGGCGACCGAGGAGGACTTCGACCTCGTGGAGTGTTTTCGGTCGAAGACTGAGTGCTGCATCACGCCGGTATGCCGGCTACAGGGCGCGCTCAGCGATGCACTCGAGGCGTATCTGGAAGTTCTTGACGCCTGGACGCTCTCGGAGCTTGCGAGCAGTCGTACCGCGCTGGCCCGCCGTCTCGGCGCGCATTAGCGAGTTCTGAGGGTGCAACGTTCGGGCGGCCTTACCGAGGCCCTATTAACGACTGAGCCGCTCGTTTGCCACATTCACGGCTGATTAAGCATTCGGGCTCTAGTTTCGAAGGTGATTTTCTCGAAAGGGATCCCGGCCGGAAACGTCCGCGTTGAATGTTGAACCGTGCGGGCTTTCGTATGCCGGCCATGCTTGCACAATGGGGAGCGTGCCTCGTGCGAGGGACAACTCACATCTCAAAGGGACGTAAGTCAAAAAGCTTTGGTGCCATACGCGCCATGCTGGACGTTTCCGTTGGTGCGGCGCTGACATTTACGCTCGCCTGTCCGCTGTTCGTTTCGCCGTCCGCGTTTGCCCAGCAGCTCCCCTGGCACGTGCAGCCCGTGCCAGTGCCTACTCCGCCTCCCGTTCCAGCTCCCGCACCGCAATACGCTCCGGCTCCCACTGCGCGGGCGCCTGCTCCGGCCGCGAAATCGCCCGTCATGCCCGTGCCGAACGCGCCGGTGCGGAATGTGCCCGCGCGAAATGCGCCCGTGCCGGACGCAGGTGTGACATCGGTTGCCCGAACACTGCCCGGGTCAAGCGTTGTGCCGGATGTTCTGGCCGCGCCATCCCCTCAGGCCGTCCCAAAGCCTCAGGCGGTTCCGCCTCAACAGGTTCCAGCAGTGCGGTCGGTTCGAACCGTTCCGGTCGCGCCGCCCGCGCCAGAAGTTTCAGGGGCGCCGGCTGTTCGGCCCGCGGCCGCGTTCGGGCCCGTACTCGCCCCAGCGCCCGCCGCGCCGCTCATTCCGGGCCTGCCCGCATGGCTGAACCCGCATATCGGTGACGGCGAGGGTCAAATCTCTGCCATTGTGCTCAAGCGTGCCCACGACTTTCACCTGAAAAAGGTGCGGGCCGGCGCGGTTAAGAATCCGTGCTATTTCGCTTTCGATGCGACGCGCCCCGGTGACGGCGGACAGCGGTTCTACGTGATCTGCGAGTCCAAGGGCACGTTCCGCGCCATCTCGTCCGGCCATGGGGCAGGGCGTAACTTCACAGGTCTAGCCGACCTGTCGAACAAGTCGCGCTGCGCGAAGAATTTCTCAAATGCGCGCAATTCTCATCTGACCACCGGCGGCGGCTATATGACGGCGGAGATCCGCACGTCATTCAAGGGCTATTACAGCGCGGACGGCGGCCCTCAGCCGCTGATGCGCTCCTTCCTGCAATTCGAAGGCGAAGGCGAAACGGCGACCGCGCGGGCGCGCGCTATTGGCGGGCACTCGGCCGCGATCGTGAAGTGGATGTGCCGGATGAAAATCCCGAGCAGCCCCCATGCGAACAAGGATGGCTATGTGCCTTACGGCAAGTTGGTCGACTATAGCGCCGGGCGTTCAAGCGGCTGCACCAGCTGGCCGCAAGCGGAAAATGAGACGATTCTGGCGATTGCCAAGAATAGGCCGACCACGGTCTATATCTACCCGGAAGCGAAAGACATCGTGGCCGTCGGGCGCGCCGTCGAGGCTGGACAGTCGCCGTCGCGCGCCGGCACCTATTGGAGCGCGTCCTGCTTGCGGGAGATCGGGAAGCCGAATTTCTGGCCGCGGGAAAAGCTCGAGCCGGCGCTCACGCGCTACGCGCAGAAGCGCAAGCCCGCGCGGCCGCGAACCTTGTCCGATCTACCGCTCTGCAAAACGGTTGTCGGTTCAGCTCGCTAAGGCGCCCGCGCGGGGGTAGGCTTTCGCTGTGCCGTCGATGAACACATTCGAGAACAAGGCGTTCCTTGCGCACGTTCGCGGCGGCGACTTCGCCCATCCCGGCGAGGAAGAGGCCATCGATCTCGTTCTGTCCCATGTGAAGCCGGAACCGCGCGAGACCGTGCTCGATGCGGGCTGCGGCCTGGGGGGCACAGCGGACGCGATCGGTAAGAAGACTGGCGCCGTGGTCGTTGGGGTCGATCTCGACGCGGAGTCTATGCGTTACGCCAACGCCGCCTATCAGGACTCGCAGTTCATACTAGGCGATGTCACCAAGCTCGGCGAAATGGCCCTGCCCAAGATGGACGTGATCTACGCCTTCAATTCACTCTATGCCTGTCCCGATCTGGAGGCGTGCTTCTCATCGTTCCGAAAGGTTTCGAACTCGGGCGCGCGCATCGCCGTGTTCGATTACACCGCCTATGACGGCTGTGCCCTGGCCGGGACCGAGTGTTTGCCGCCGAGCGTCCATTCCATGACGCAGATGCGCCAGCTCCCCGAACGCCAGGGATGGGCGTGCACCGGCATCGTCAACCTCGATCTGGCCTATGCCGCCTGGTACGGCCGCTTCCTAGCCCGCATGGACGGGAACCGGGTGGCCCTTGCGGCCGCGCGATCCCCCGAACTCTTCGAGGCGGTGCGGAAAAAATATGCGGATATGCTCCGCTGCCTGGAGCAAGGCACGCTCGGCGGTGCGCTGCACGTTTACGCCCGTGCGTGAATTCTGACGCAGGTCTGATTTCGGGCCCGCGCGCTTCAGTCAAACGAGCGAACTCCACCGAAATCTACCCTGCGCAAGGCGCAGGGGTTACACTGAGGTTTTATCGTCTATGATTAGCGTCGGTTGTCTTGCGTGTCCGATTCGCGTCAGCAAAACGCCTCAATAGGGGCGTTTTTCCGCACAGAATCGAAAGGCGAACGATTCAATAGGAGACTACAATTGGTGAGATTGATTCCTCGCCGCCGGAGGGTCGTCAGTCTACTGGCTATTGTAAGCGCCGCCGCACTGGCTGCATTGCTTGAGCTGCCCCGCGCGCTTGCCGACGAGCACTTCGAAGCCACTCCGCCATGGCTGCAGCGCCATGTGGGGGATGGCGACGGGCAGATTTCCGAAATCGTCCTGCAGAGGGCGCGGGCGCTCTACATGCAGAAGGTCGTGGAGGGTTCCGCTAAGCATCCCTGTTATTTCGCCATGGATGCGACGCGGCCCAGCGTTGCGGGCAGCGGCGGCGTAGCGCGCCGGTTCTACATCATCTGCGAACACGATATGTCTTTCCGCGCGATTTCGTCCGGCTACGGAAACGGACGGAGACTACCGGGCGCCAATTTCGCGAACGGCCAGCGCTGCGCGAAGAATTTCAGCAACGCCGAGGGCTCCAAGTTGACGACCGGCGGCGGCTATGTGACGGCCGAAACGCGGACCTCGTTCAAAGGCTACTACCGGACTCGCGGCAAGTCCGTGCCGCTGGTGCGCGCCTTCGTGCAGTTCGAGGGCGAGGGCGATACGGCCAACGCGCGCGAACGCGCTATTGGCGGGCATTCGGCCGTGCTCTTGCGGGGCTTGTGTCTTCGTAAGCGTCCGGACAGCCCCTATGCAAACGAGAAGGGCTACGTGCCCTATGGCCGGCTCTTGAACTACAGCTCTGGGCGCAGCAATGGCTGTACCAGTTGGACGCCGGAGGACTCGGAACTGATTGTGGACATGATCAAGGAGCAGCCGACCACGGTCTATATCTATCCGGAGTCGCGCGACATCGAAGCGGTCGCGAAAGCCTTGAAGTCCCGCCAGAAGCCGTCTAGCGCGGGGCTCTACTGGAATGCCAGATGCTTACGGGAGATTGGCGCGCCCAAATTCTGGCCGAAGGAAAAGCTGGAGCCGATCATCGCCCGGTATCGAAAGGCGCGCCCGCGCCCACCACCGCGTCCTCTGCCGATCTGCCGTTCTGGATAAGCCGATCCTGATCATCGCGCCATACACAGTCTGAACCTGCGCAGTCTAATCTGCGCTTTCGATAGTCATGCCGTCACCCTGGGAACGCTGACTTAACTCAGCCTACTGATGGAGTGCTGCGGTTATGCATAGCAACATCCCGGACGATCCGCGCATCGCGTCGGCCAAGCCAGCATGATAGTGTCCCCGCGAGATTGAGGGAGGTTCGCTATGGCGCTGCTTATCATCGGGATCGTGGTGTTTCTGGGTATTCACCTACTGCCCACGTTCGGGGGTCTGCGCGAGCGGTTGATCG
This sequence comes from Methyloceanibacter sp., assembly GCF_049590335.1. Taxonomy (GTDB): domain Bacteria; phylum Pseudomonadota; class Alphaproteobacteria; order Rhizobiales; family Methyloligellaceae; genus Methyloceanibacter. The sequence continues at coordinate 21,193 of NZ_JBAWCQ010000016.1, read as the reverse complement.
AGAGGCTGGGAGCGAACGGCTACAGGGCCGCGTTCTCGGTGTTTTCAATTCTCGGCTTCGTGCTGCTTGTTTACGGTTTCGCCAAGGCGCCCATCATTCCCATTTGGACGCCCCCAACTTGGATGCGGCACGTGGCGATGCTGCTGATGCTTCCTGCCTTTATCTTTCTGGTCGCGTCCTATGTGCCGGGGCGCATCAAGGCGGTTGTGAAGCATCCCATGCTGGCCGCGATCAAGACCTGGGCGCTCGCCCATCTGCTCGCCAATGGCGATCTTGCGGGCATCATCCTGTTCGGGTCGTTCCTGGCCTATGCAGTCTATGACCGGATCGCGCTGAAACACCGCCAGCCCACGGAGTTGATCGAGACGCCAGGGCCGGGGAGCCCGCGTAACGACATCATCGCGGTGATCTTGGGGCTCGTCTTTTACGCGGTATTCTTGATCTGGCTGCACCCGCTTCTGATCGGCAAGCCGGTGGTGGCGATGTAAGGGCGCCTGCGGCGGACTGTTTTTGCGCTGCACAGATGCCTATATGTCTGCCATAAGACGGGTCGCACGAACGAAAATTCGCGAGGTTAGGGCCTGTGTCACATCAGACCTACATCAAGCGCATCACCGCGCCGGACATAGCTGCACGCAAAGGCGGTGAGCCCATCGTGGTGCTGACCTCCTACCACGCTCAGACGGCCGCGCTGGTCGATCCCCATGTGGACGTTCTCATGGTTGGCGACTCGCTAGGCATGGTGTTCCACGGCCTGGAGACCACGGTGCCCGTGCCACTCGATCTGATGGTCGCGCATGCTCAGGCCGTTGTGCGCGGCTCGGAGCGGGCGCTCGTCGTGGTCGATCTGCCGTTCGGCTCCTATGAGGAGAGCCCCGCCGTCGCCTTCCGGAGCGCGGCCCGCCTCATGAAGGAAACGGGTTGCGGCGCCGTTAAACTCGAAGGTGGTGTGCAGATGGCCGAGACCATCGCTTATCTGACGGCGCGCGGTATTCCCGTGATGGGACATATCGGCATGACGCCACAGGCAGTCAATCAGCTTGGCGGGTTCGCGGCCCGCGGGCGCCGCCGCGCCGAATGGGCCCGGTTCGAGGACGATGCCCGCGCAGTGGCCGAAGCAGGCGCGTTCTCCATGGTGATCGAGGCTATTGCCGAGGCGCTCGCCGCACGCATCACCAAGGACGTGCCGATCCCCACGATCGGTATCGGCGCGTCGGCCGAATGCGATGGGCAAGTCCTGGTGCTCGAGGACATGCTTGGGCTCGCCCCGAGGGTGCCGAAATTCGTCAAGGAGTACGCCGAGCTCCGATCCGCGGTGGAGGGAGCGGTGAAAGCCTATGCGCGGGACGTCCGCGCGGGTGCCTTTCCGGCCGAGGAACATACCTATTCGACCCTGGATGAAGTGCCCTCAGCGCCCAAAAAAGTCAAAATTTCAGTCTGATAGCCCAGGAGGTCGCGCTGGGGCGTCCCGGGGGCTCGCGGCCGGCCGGTGGCATTCAGCCTTGCGCGAACTAGCGGCCTTCACTATACGGCGTGGGTTAAGCCGGGCGTTCGCCCGGGTTCTACAGCCGTGCCCGTTCACCCGCGCCCGCGCGCCGTTCCGAAAGCCGAAAGAGCTCTTAACCACATGACCGACAACAGTTTCATTCGCGAAGTCGACGAGGCGGTTCGTCAGGAGCGGTACAAGGCCCTTTGGGACAAGTTCGGTATCTACGTCATCGTTCTCGCCCTGGCGCTCATTATCGGCGTCGTCGGTTACAATATCTGGACCTACCTGAAAGAGAGCGCGGCCGAGACCGCAGGCGATGAATTCTCGACCGCCCTCTCATTCGAGAGCGGCGCAGATCAGGCCAAGGCGAACGAGGTGTTCGAAAGGCTCGTCAAGGACGGCCCGTCCGGCTATCGCGTTTTGTCACGGTTTCAGCTCGCATCGAGCCAGGCCAAGGCCGGCGAGACCGATAAGGCCGTCGAAGCCTACGAGGCGCTGGCCAAGGAGCGCCGGGTCGATCCAATTCTAAAGGGGCTTGCCACACTTCAGGCGGCCACGCTTCGGCTCGACACGGCAGACTATGCGGAAATGCAGACGCGCCTCGACGGTTTGGCAAACGGGAAAAGCGCTTGGCGTTATTCCGCGCGCGAGCTGCTGGGGCTCTCGGCCTATCAGCACGACGACTTTAAAGCCGCCGAGGACCAGTTCAGCGCGCTCTTGGTCGATGGGGGAACGCCGCGGAATATGCGCGACCGCGCCAACGTGATGCTTGCCCTCATTCTCAGCCAGACCGCCACGGAAGGCGGGTCCAGCACCGATGAGCCCACATCGGACGAAACCAAGAAAAACGACGCCAAAGCGGACGACACCAAGACGGACGCATCGACTACCAACTAGCGCACCGTCGTCTTGGTCCGGCGGTTCTTGTTTGCCTGCCTTTTTTGTGTTCCTTCGCTTGTCTTCGTTGGCCTGAAACACCGGACTCCGCGATCTCGCATTCATGCCCTTTACCGTCGCCATTGTCGGACGCCCCAATGTGGGCAAGTCCACGCTGTTCAACCGGCTCGTGGGCAGAAGGCTCGCGCTCGTCGACGATCAGCCGGGGCTGACACGCGACCGCCGCGAGGTGGAGGTCGTCCTAGAGGGATGCCCGCTCACACTGATCGATACGGCGGGTCTGGAATCCGGCGATGACGGGCTCACCGCGCGCATGCGGCTGCAGACCGAAGCGGCCATTGAGCAGGCAGAACTCGTCCTTTTCATCATCGATTCCCGGACCGGCGTTACGGCGGCCGATGAAATCTTCGCCGATCTTGTGCGCAAGCACGGCAAGACCGTCGTGCTTGTGGCCAACAAGTCCGAAGGGCGGGCCGCCGAGCCCGGGTATTACGAGGCGTTTTCAATGGGTCTTGGCGAGCCCTTTGCGACGTCCGCCGAACACGGACTTGGAATCGGCGATGTGATCGATGCGATCGCGGAGGCCTATCGCAGCGCCCAAGAAGAAGCTGCGCCGGATGGCGGGGCCGAGGAAGGCGAGCCGGACGAAGATGGCGTCTATCCGTTGCGGATTGCGATTGCGGGTCGGCCCAATGTGGGCAAATCCACGCTGGTCAACGCGCTTCTTGGCGAGGACCGCATGATCACGGGTCCGGAAGCGGGGATCACACGCGACGCCATCGCATCGGAGATCGCTTGGGGGTCCCGCCGCCTCCGCGTGTTCGACACGGCGGGCCTTCGGCGCAAGGCGCGGATTGATGCGCGCGCCGAAGTGCTTTCGGTCGGCGATACGCTGCGAGCGATCAAGTTCGCCGAGGTCGTGGTGTTACTGCTCGATGCGGAAAAGCCTTTCGAGAAACAGGACCTGCAGATCGCCGACCTCGCCGCTCGCGAAGGCCGTGCGCTTGTCATCGCCATCAATAAATGGGATCTCGTTTCGGAAAAGCAGGCTCGTCTCGCCGAACTGCGCGAGATGTGTCAGCGCCTGCTTCCCCAGGTCAGGGGCGTGTCTTTGGTGACGCTGTCAGCCCAGAGCGGCAAGGGCGTCGACCGGCTCATGGATGCTGTGCTCGCGGCGGACGCGGTGTGGAACCGGCGCCTGCCCACCGCCGCTCTGAACGATTGGCTTGCCGCTATGATTGATGCGCATGCCCCGCCGGCTGTTTCCGGGCGCCGCCTGAAGATCCGCTACATGACCCAGGCCAACGCCCGGCCACCGACGTTCATCGCGTTCTGCTCCCAGCCCAAGGCGCTGCCGGATTCTTACGTCCGCTATCTCGTGAACGGCTTACGCGAATCCTTCGATCTGCCGGGCGTGCCTATTCGCTTCAACCTGCGCAAAGGCAACAATCCGTATGTGAAGGCCAAGTCGTGATGAGTGGCGAGACGGAGGTCTTCTTCTATCATTTGGAGAGCCGCACACTGGAGCAGGTCTTGCCGGCGCTGCTGGAGCGATCCTTGGATCGGGGCTGGCGGGCTGTGGTTCAGGCATCGAGCCCGGAGCGGGTCGAGGCCCTCAACATGCTACTCTGGACCTACCGCGAGGAGAGCTTCCTGCCCCATGGCGCCGACGCCGACGGCACCCCGGACGCACAGCCTGTCTACCTGACCGATGGCGATACAAATCCCAATGATGCGGCTGTCCGCTTCCTGGTGGACGGTGCCAGCTTGGACGTGGTGGGCGACTACGCGCGCGTGGTCCATATCTTCGACGGTCACGATATAGACGCCGTTGTGCGCGCCCGGGAGGCGTGGGCGGTGGCAAAAGAGCGGGGACTCACGGTGAGCTATTGGCAGCAGGACGAAGGCGGGCGGTGGCAGAAGAAAGCCTAATCCAAATCAGTGCTTGGATCGTCAGATTTCGATACCGGCAAGCCCTAGGATGTAGAGCATCGCGAAATAGGCGCCGACCGTGAGGGCCATCGAGGCCGCCAGGCTTGCATAGAAATCCAGGCCGGTCCGCAAAAGGATGGGCAGGCTGAGAAACAACACGAGCGAGGGCAGAACCAACCAGAAGATTCCCGTGGACAGGCGCGCGATCTTTTCCGTGTCGCCGGTGTCCACATAGAGCCAGATCATGGCCAACACCGAGGTCAGTGGAATCGAGGCGATCAGTGCGCCGAATAGGGTGCTGCGTTTGGCGGCTTCGGAGACTGCGACCACAAGAACGCTCGTCAGAAGAACCTTGATCGTGGCATAGAGCATCGGTACGTCCTCACTGCGTTATCTGGGCAATGAATCTGGGGCTTTCATATCACACACCAATTGATTTTAACGCCCGCGCCTTGTGGCCATCATGACCGATGGCTATAAGCCCGGCCGAGATACAAAAATACTAAAGAATCAGAGACTAGAAGGACTTACGGCTATGGCCATCGAACGCACGCTCTCGATCATCAAGCCCGACGCGACCGAGCGCAATATTACAGGGCTGATCGTCGCGCGCCTGGAAGGCGCGGGCCTCCGGGTGGTCGCGCAGAAGCGCATCTGGTGGAAGAAGAAGCAGGCCGAAGAATTCTACGAAATGCACAAAAAGCGCGATTTTTTCGCCGACCTGGTCAAATTCATGACCTCCGGCCCCATCGTGGTTCAGGTGCTCGAAGGGGAAGACGCGATCAAGCGCAACCGAACGGTCATGGGCTCAACCAACCCAGTTGACGCCGATCCGGGAACGATCCGCAAAGATTTCGCCATTAGCCTGCAGCGCAACTCCGTGCACGGGTCCGACAGCCCCGAAAGCGCCAAGCGCGAAATCGATCTCTGCTTTAAGAAGGGCGAGATCGTCGGGTAAGGGGCTTTCGCCTACATTTGTGAGATGCTTTTTCCGACGCGCAAGGTTCTTGCGCGTCGCTTGCTATGCTCAGCCGGTCCTTTGACCGTTGAGATGCGTACGCTCTTAGCCGTGACTAGCTCAGTTCGCGGATGCGGAAGGGCAGGCCGCCCTGCGGGCAGAGCGTGACGGTCGCGCGGATCTTCGCCGGGGTTGGCCCCACATATTCGGGTGTGAAGCGGCGCAGGAGCTGGACGAGCGCCAGCGTGTTTTCGATCTGCGAGAGTGCCCCGCCGATACAGGCGCGTTTCCCGGCAGCGAAGGGCAGGTAGGAATATTTCCGCCGCTTCTTGGCACGCTCGGGCGCAAACCGCTCCGGATCGAACTTCTCCGGCTCTTCCCAATATTTCGGGCTGTGATGAGCGATATAGGAGAGCATCGAAACCTTGTCGCCCGCCTTGATCTTGTGCCCGGCGATTTCGTCGTCGTCTTGAGCAATGCGGATCAAACCCCAGATCGGTGGATAGAGGCGCATGGTCTCTTGGATCACCATGCGGGTGTAGCTGAGCTGCTGCACCTGGCTCCAATCGGGATCGTCGTCGCCGCAAACCCGGTGCGCTTCTTCGCGGACGCGCTCCATCGCTTCGGGGTGCTGCGATAGGAGGTAGAGCGACCAGGCGAGCGTCAGCGCCGTGGTCTCGGTTCCCGCCCACAGGTACTGCTTCATTTCGTCGATGACCTGGCGATGGTCGAACTCCGGAAAATCCGGATCGGCCTCGGCCTCGAGCATCGCCGTCAGCAGGGTTTTATCGCGGTGATCGATCACGTCAGCGCCAATTACCGCGTCCGGGACCGAGTGCCAGATCTCCATGGCCTTGGCCGGATCCTCGTCCGTGATCTCCTCAAGCTCGCCGCGCACACTCTTCAGGCGCATGGTCTTGTGGTTCATCACGTCGGTGTAGGTCTTGACCTGCTTGAACACGAAATGAGGGTTGAACGGCATTTCGCGATCGAACAGAGCCTTGCACACCATCTCGGCAGCCAGTGTCCAGGTCTCTTCCACCATCTCGACGGTCTCGCCGGTCTCGGCGAATTTCTTCCAGCGGCTCATCTTCGAGTCGATGGCCGACATCAGATAGGGGAAGTATTCCTCGAACATTTTCGGATGAAAGGCCGCCTGCTGTGGCACGCGGATCTTCTGCCAAAGTGCACCGTCGATGGTGATCATGCTGCGGCCGAAAACGGGACGGAGCCCGTCGAAATATTTGGTGTAATTGTCCGCGTTCGTCACGAGGACGCGCTCGGCGTGTTCAGGTTCGCTCAGCAGAACAATGCGCTGGTTCTTGAGATTGACCGGCAGGACGCCGTTGTACTTCTCGCACAGCGCCATGAGAACCTGCATGGGGTTCTCTTGATTCAAAAGCGCCGAGAGCTTGAACCAGATGCTTTGCTCTTCTCCGAGACCGTGCGACGCGGAGTAGGCGACCGTCATGTCCGCCATTTACGCCATCCCTCTTATTGTTGGGCCAAATGCTCCCGTTGGGCCAAGCGTGCCAGACAGGGCTTGAGGCCAAACCGCAAGATCAGCACTAGGTCTCGGGCAACGTTCGCGTGCGCAGATCTTCTGCACGCGGTTCAGTGTTGCGGAGATCGACTGAGTAGTCGTTGTTCCTAGCATCCGCTTGTCTGCGTTGTCTACGGGCCCTTGCGCCGCGCAGTCTTGCGATGCGTCAAGTTTTGCGGGTCTGTTTGCGTGTTTTTCCAAGTTTCTGAGTACAGGGTCAAAAATTGCCCGGAAGCGGGGGCGAAAAAAGGGCAACTTCGTAGGTGCCATCGGCCCCCTCTAGCATACCGACAACGCGTTCGCCGTCCATGGTGACCTGTCCGGAGGCGACGAGCCGTAAGGCATGAGGATAGAGGCGATGTTCGGCGGCAAGCACGCGCGCCGCGAGACTCTCCTCAGTGTCGTCCGCATGGATCGGCACGGCTGCTTGCGCCACGATCGGTCCGTCGTCCATGGCCGCACGCACGAAATGGACCGTGCATCCGGTTATCGTTGCACCGGCGTTCAGGACCCGCGCATGAGTGTCGAGTCCTTTGAAGGCCGGCAGCAGCGAGGGGTGGATGTTGAGGTGGCGGTTTAGCCAGCGGGAAACGAAGCTTTCCGTCAGCAAACGCATGAAGCCAGCGTTGCAGAGGAGTTCCGCACCTGCGCCGCCCAATGCCTCGTCCAGCGCGGCCTCGAAGGCTTCGCGCGATGGGAAGTCGCGGTGATTGACTGTACAGGTCGGGATGCCGGCCACCTCGGCGCGGGTCAGGCCCTGGACGTCAGGCACGTTGGAAACCACAAGCACGAGTTTGGCAGGGTAGTCGGGGGCCTTGGCGGCATCGATCAGCGCCTGCAGATTGCTGCCGCGGCCGGAGATCAGAACGCCGACGCGCCGCTTCGTGCTCATGCCGGGATATCCGTAGCGCCGAGCACGACGGCCGGACCGTCGCCCCGCGCTGTGAGTGTGCCGATCGGCAGTGCCTCAGGTCCGAGGCTGGTACGGACACGCGTGAAATCGTCGGGTGCAATCGCGACCACCATGCCTATCCCGCAATTGAAGGTCCGGTACATCTCGTGCGCATCGAGTCGCGCTTCGGCCTTGAGCCAGGCAAAGACGGGCGGCATGCCGATGGCCTCCACATCGATCGCGGCCGAGAGCGTCGGGGGCAGGATGCGGGGCAGATTGTCGATCAGCCCGCCGCCCGTGATGTGGCACAGCGCCTTCACGGCGCCGGGGTTGGCCCGAATCGTTTCAAGCACTTGGCGGACATAGATGCGTGTTGGCGCGAGGAGCGCGTCGCCGAGCGCAGCGTCTGGCGCAAATGGTGCCGGGTCACTCCAGCTGAGGCCGCAGGCGGCTACGACGCGGCGGACAAGAGAGAAACCATTGGCGTGGCAACCGGAGGAGGGCAGTCCGACCATGACATCGCCGGCCTTCAGGTCGGGGCGGGGCAGGACCGCGTCCCGCTCCACGGCACCGACCGCGAAGCCCGCGAGGTCGTAGTCGCCATCGCCATAGAGGCCGGGCATCTCGGCGGTCTCGCCACCGATCAGCGCGCAGCCCGCTTGGCTACACCCTTCGGCGATGCTGGCCACGACCTCGGCGGCCACGCCCACGTCCAGTTTGCCGGTCGCGAAATAGTCGAGGAAGAAGAGCGGCTCGGCGCCTTGGACCACGAGGTCGTTGACGCTCATGGCGACGAGATCGATGCCGATCCCGGCATGGAGCCCCGTGTCGATGGCGAGCTTCAGCTTGGTCCCGACCCCGTCGGTCGCTGCCACCAGGACCGGGTCCTTGAAGCCGCATGCGGCCAGATCGAACAGCCCGCCGAAGCCACCGAGATTACCGAGAACGCCCGCGCGCTTGGTCTTGGCGGCAAGGGGACCGATAGCGTCGACAAGGGCATTTCCGGCATCGATATCGACACCGGCTTCGCGATAGGTCAGGGGCTTGTCGCCGGGCTTGGACACGTCGGAAGGGTGGGGCACGTCGGGTCGTGTGAGCGTTGAGATTTCGGGGCCGCGGCCAAGCGGGGTGCATGTTCCAGAATTCTGTCATAACACTCTTGGCAGGCACGGGCGCCACAGGCAAGAGACCTCGAGGCGGAAAGGCCGGGTGTTGATCGTCGCGCGAAGGTTTCCGGACGAATACGTCCGGCGACGGGCCGGGGAGCGGTCGATGGGACTTCAGTCAGGCAAAGGTTTCAGGCGGTTGGCGCCATTTTCTGCCAGATTGAGTCGCGCCGCCCTGTTGGGGGCTGCCTTGCTGGCAGGTCCGGAGCTTGCTGCTGCCGCCAGCCTTTACAATGTCGCGGAGGTCCATGTGGACGTCACGGCCAAGGATGCCGTGATTGCGCGGGAGAAGGGCATGGCCGAGGCGGAGACACGGGCCATGAAGACGCTGCTCGCCCGGCTCATGCCGCTCAGTTCATAGGTCAGCCTGCCCACGTTCTCCCACAGTGTGATCGAAGGGCTTGTGGCGGGCATTGCGATCCGGAGTGAGAAGGCCTCCGCCACCCGCTATATCGACGTCCTCGATGTGCGGTTCTATCCGGACGCCGTGCAACAACTCTTGATCAGCCGCTCCATTCCTTTCGTCGATGCGCCCGGGTCGGCCATTTCAATCCTGCCGGTGGTGCTCGAAGGCGATGATGTCGCGAACGATGCGATCACGGACTGGTGGGGGGCCTGGGAGGGTTTAGGTCTTAAGAATGGGGTCGCCCCGGCGAAGCTGGCCGCACCTCGCGACGGGCTCGATGCAAAGACGGTCCGGGCGGCTCTGGCCGGCGACTCGGACGCCTATGTGGATTTGTGCAGCGTCTATGGCTATGGCGGTCTCGTCATCGCCGCGGCCGAGATCACGGGCGGCTTCTTTCGTGTCCGTCTTGCTGGCGAGGATGCGGTGGGTAGGGTCGATGCCACCGTCACCGCTGCGGTCGAACGCCGCAACCTGAAGGCGGCGGTAGACGCGGTTGCCCGGTTGGCGCTTACCACGCTCGAGCGGCGCTGGCAGAAGCGGCTCGATCCTGGGTTCGATAAGGCCGCCGATGGGTTGCTCGGGCGCGGGTCGCTCTATCCGGACCAGGTGCCCGAGATGGACGAGGCGGCTCTGGGCCGCGTTGGCGCGGTCATTGAGTTCTTCAGCGTAAGGGATTGCAGCAGATTCAATTTGGGCTTCAGCGGATGGAGGGGCTCCGCGATTTCGCGGTCACATCCCGATCCGCCCATGCCGTCTCAGTGACATTCGATTACGCCGGATCGGCCGATCGATTGCAGGCCGTGCTCGCGCAGAACGGCATTGGCCCTTTCGAGCGGGACGGCACGCTTGTGATCCGTGTCGGGTAATGGCATGCCGCTTCCCTGAGACGAACCGTTCGCCGAAATTCGGCCCCGCGCCGATGGCAGTCTGATAGTCTCCGTGCCAAATGCAAAAAAGCGATGCGGCCGAGACGCCAGTAAAGAGACCGAAGAAAGACGCTCTGGAGAAGCGCCGGTGAATATCCCTAACACGCTGACATTCGCGCGGATCGTTTCCGTCCCGCTTCTGGTCTGGCTCATCATCGATCAAAGTTTCTTCGCGGCCTTCATCGTGTTCATGTTGGCAGGGATCTCGGACGCGGCCGATGGCTATCTGGCCAAGCGCTATGGCTGGCAGACCGAACTCGGCGCCTATCTCGATCCGATTGCCGACAAGGCCCTACTCGTCGCGATCTACGTCTCTCTGGGGCTCGCCGGCCACTTGCCGGTCTGGCTCGTCATCGCCGTGGTCAGCCGCGATATTCTCATCGTAGGCGCGGTGGTTCTGGCCTGGATCATGTGGCGTCCGGTCGAGGTCAAGCCGCTCATCGTCAGCAAGATCAATACATTCACGCAAATCGCCCTGGCCGGCCTCGTGCTCGCCAAGCTGGGGCTGGGGTTTGGCTGGGACGGGCTGATCAGTGTGTGGATCTGGGTCACCGGTGGCCTGACGATCTTATCCGCCTCTGCTTATTTCCTGGGATGGCTCCGGCACATGATGAGCTACGAGCCCGAGCCCCCTGAGCCAAGGTTGCGCTCCAAGGGGAATGCGTCCCAGCCCGCCGGCCACACATCGCGTGCGGACGGTACCGCGGCATGCGCGAAGAATGGGGGGAACGGCGCTTCCCGGCCTGAGGTTCGGACACCGTGAGTCCCGGTCAGCTTGCGTTCGATTTGCCGCACCGGGCGGCTCTGGGCGCAGAGGATTTTCTGGTCAGCGACTGCAATCTCGCCGCGGTGCGGATGGTCGATGCGTGGCCGGGTTGGCAGGGCGCCGTGCAGGTTCTCGTCGGGCCGGCGGCGAGCGGAAAGACCCATCTCGTTCGGGTCTGGCAGGAACGGTCCTGTGCGGAAACGCTCGATCCGGCGACGCTGGATATTGCATCGCTCGATACGCGGGCTCCGTGCTCGTCCATCGCGGTGGAGGATGCCGACCGCGCCGGCTTCGACGAAAGGACGCTGTTCCATCTCCTGAACCTCGCCCGCGAGAAACGCTTTTCCGTTCTGTTGACGGCCCGGGTCAGCCCCAATCGCTGGTCCTTCTCCCTGCCGGATCTACTGTCGCGTTTGAGTGCCGTGCCCGTGACCGCGATCGGCGCGCCGGACGAGGCGCTGCTGCGCACGGTAATGCTGAAGCATTTCTCCGACCGTCAGCTGACGATCGAACCGAAGGTGCTGGAATTCCTGGCGGTTCGGATCGACCGGTCGCTGGAGGCGGCCGCGGCAGCCGTTGATGCCGTCGATCGCGCCGCTCTGCGCTCGGGCCGCAAGATCAGCCGGCAGCTCGTCGTGGAGGCGCTTGGGCCGCCTGCGACGATGGAGTAACCAGCCGGAATTGACCTATACCGTTACGCTGGTGATACAGTTGTACGCTTAACATGACGGCGCTGCCGGGCGCACAATGCGCTTTATTTCAAGAGGATATCGATGAACGTTCCGGAAACGATAGAGCCGGAGGGCGCGGTTGCCCGAATCGCGGCCTATGGCCCAAGCCGCTACTTCAATCGCGAGCTATCCTGGCTCAACTTCAATAAGCGCGTGATGGAGGAGGCGGAGAATGATCGCCAACCGTTGCTGGAACGCCTGCGCTTTCTGTCGATTTCGGCCAACAATCTCGATGAGTTTTATATGGTTCGCGTCGCCGGACTTCGGGCGCAAATGGTGGCCGGGATCGAGACGCCGAGCCAGGACGGGTTGACGCCGGCCCAACAGCTCGACCGGATCAATCGCTCTGTTGCCGATCTCACGGCACTCCAGCAAGAGAATTGGGTGACCCTTGAGGCGCAGCTCGGCGAAGCCGGCATTCACGTGCTCAGCGCCGATCAACTCACGGATTGGGAGCGCGACTGGCTCGAGGATCATTTCCTCAATCTTATTTTCCCGGTGCTGACGCCCATCGCGGTCGACCCCGCCCATCCGTTCCCATTCATCCCGAATTTCGGGTTCACGCTCGGACTGGAACTGGTGCGCGAAGGATCGTTCCGCACCATGCACGCGCTTCTGCCGATCCCGTCGCAGCTCGATCGCTTCATCCGCTTGCCGCAAGACACGGACGACGGCACGGGCATTCGCTTCGTCCGCCTGGAAACCGTGGTCGGCATTTTCGTATCGCGGCTTTTCCCGGGCTACAGGGTGCGGAGCCAGGGTGCGTTCCGGGTGGTGCGTGACAGCGATATCGAGGTCCAGGAAGAGGCGGAAGACCTCGTCCGCGTGTTCGAATCAGCTCTCAAGCGCCGGAAGCGCGGTTCGGTCATCCGGCTCGAGATGGAAGCGACCATGCCGTCGCGGTTGCAGCGCTTCGTTATGCAGGAGCTGAAGGTCACCGAGCGCGAGAGCTTCGTACAGAAGGGCCTGATCGGGCTTGCCGACACGGACCAGCTCATTGTGGCCGATCGTCCGGACCTAAAGTTCCCGCCCTATGTCAGCCGATTCCCCGAACGGATCCGCGAGCACCATGGCGATTGCTTCGCGGCCATCGCCAAAAAGGACATCGTGGTTCATCACCCCTACGAATCCTTCGACGTGGTGCTGCAGTTCCTAAAGCAGGCCACGGCCGATCCGGACGTGGTCGCGATCAAGTGGACGCTTTATCGGACCAGTAAGACGTCCCCGATCATCGAAGCGTTGAAGGACGCGGCGGACGCAGGCAAATCGGTGACGGCGGTTGTCGAGCTGAAAGCTCGGTTCGACGAGGAAGCCAACATCAAATGGGCCCGCGATCTGGAAAGCGCGGGCGTCCAGGTGGTCTATGGCTTCATCGAGCTGAAGACCCATGCCAAGCTCAGCCTCATTGTCCGCCGCGAACGCGGCGAGCTGGCGACCTACTGTCATGTGGGGACGGGCAACTATCACCCGGTTACGGCCAAGATCTATACGGACCTGTCCTATTTCACGGCCGACCGGTCGATCGGCAAGGATCTGTCACGGATCTTCAATTACGTGACGGGCTATGCCGAGCCGGCAGAACTCGAGGCCATGGCGGTCTCGCCTGGCGGCATCCGGGCCCGCATTCTCGATCACGTTCGCGAGGAGATGTACCACGCCAAGGCAGGACGGCCGGCGGCAATCTGGATGAAGATGAACTCCCTCGTCGATCCGGAGATCATCGATGCGCTCTACGAGGCGAGCCAGGCGGGCGTGGAGATCGACCTCGTCTGCCGGGGCATATGTTGTCTGCGGCCCGGCGTGCCGGGGCTGTCGGAGAATATCCACGTGAAGAGCATTGTCGGACGCTTCCTGGAACACTCCCGCATCTATTGCTTCGGCGCGGGCCACGGTCTGCCGCACCGGAAGGCCGCGATCTATATCAGCTCCGCCGACATGATGCCGCGCAACCTCAACCGCCGGGTCGAGGCCATGACGCCCATCAAGAATCCCACGGTGCATGAGCAGATTCTCGATCAGATCATGGTGGCGAATTTGAAAGACAACCTTCAGAGCTGGCGCGTTCTGCCGGACGGAAACTCCGTGCGGATCAATGTCGAGGAGGGCGAGGAGCCCTTCAGCGCCCAAAATTACTTCATGACCAATCCCAGTCTGTCCGGACGGGGCACTTCTCTACCGGAAAACATGCCTCCGCGCTTTACGCGGGTCGAGGAGAACCTCTAATCTCTGCGCATGGTTGGGAGGAAGAAACGTGCGCCGGTCGCGGTGGTCGATATCGGCTCCAACTCGGTTCGGCTCATCGTCTACGATAGCGCCACCCACGTACCCGCTCCGCTCTTCAACGAGAAGGTCTTGTGCGGGCTGGGCAGGTCGATCGCGACCACCGGGAGCCTCGAGCCGGCCGGCGTCGCGCGCGCCTTGAGGGCGCTCAGGCGTTTTCGCGCGCTGATCTCCCAACTTCATGTGCACCGGACCGAGGTGATTGCCACGGCGGCCGCGCGCGATGCGAAGAACGGCCCCGAGTTCATCGCCAAAGCTGAAGAGGTCCTCGGAACCAAAGTCACTGTGCTGTCCGGTACGATGGAGGCGGAACTCGCCGCGCTCGGGGTCGTGTCCGGAATTTACGCGGCTGATGGATTCGTCGGCGATCTCGGCGGCGGCAGTCTGGAGCTGGTTGACGTGCGGGGCGGGCGTCTGTCCGATGCCCTGACACTGCCGCTCGGGGGCTTACGTCTGATCGACGTCTCCGGCGGGAACCTCAAGAAGGCGCGCGAGATCATCGATTTGGAGTTTTCAAAGGTGGGCTGGCTCGAAAAGGGTCGGGGCCGTGATTTCTATGCGATCGGTGGGACCTGGCGGGCCGTGGCGCGCTTACATATGGCCCAGACGGATTACCCTTTGCGCGTGATGCACAATTACCGGATGGGCGCGCAGGACTTGCTGAAGTTTATCTCGGGTTTGTATGGCCGCTTAGACGACGACATGCCGGGCTTGCGCGATACTTCCAGCGCTCGGCGGGAGACATTGCCCTACGGCGCCCTGGTGCTCGAACGGCTCATCAAGCAGATGAAGCCCCGATCCATCGTGACGTCGGTCTTTGGTATCCGCGAGGGGCTGCTATACAGCCTACTCAGCGCCGAGGAACGGGCGAAGGATCCGCTGATCGAGGCCTGTCAAACGCTCGCGCTGCAAAGGTCGCGCTCGATTGAGAATGCTATAGAATTGCTGGCCTGGACCGATGGGCTCTTTCGTGTGCCGGGGCCGGTGGAGACGCCCGAACAGACCCGGCTGCGCCATGCCGCGTGTCTCCTGTCTGATATCGGCTGGCGCGCGCATCCCGATTATCGCGGCGCCCAAAGTCTCAACCTGATCGCGAATGGTGATCTCGTGGGTGTCGATCACCCAGGCCGCGCGTTTCTGGCGCTTACTGCCTATTACCGCAACGAGGGTGTGGTGAGCGACGAGTTGAGCCAGGGCCTGGTCGAATTGGTCGACAAGGACGCCCTGAAGCGTGCGAGAATCTTGGGAGCGGCGTTCCGTGTTGCCCATATGGTATCGGCGGCCATGCCGGGCGTCCTACCGCACACCCCACTCATCTACGATGGGGAGCGGCTGATCTGGACGCTGCCGGAGCCCTACGCCGATCTCGAAGGCGAACGCGTCAGCCGCCGCTTCAAAACGCTGGCCAACCTTCTAGAGTGCGAGCCGGAGATCCGCATGAGTGCACCGGTTCAAATGGTGGCCAGTTGACGGCGCAGCGCGAGGTTTCCCTTGCGAACTTGCTGAATGAAGAAGCAATCCCCAAATCACTTGGAGTAAAGGGAAAAACACCCACAAGTGGCCTCCCCAAACTCTTTGAACTCACCCGTTTTAACATCACCCAAGCCCTAAGATTGGCCCAGACCTAAGATACCGATGGCAGAGGATCTCTATTCCGTTCTAGGCGTCGCGAAGACTGCGAGCGCCGATGAAATCACCAAGGCGTACCGCAAGCTCGCCAAGAAGCTGCACCCGGACCTCAATCCCGGCGATACGGCCGCGGAGGAGAAGTTCAAGGAAATCTCCTCCGCCTATTCGATCCTCAACGATGAGGACAAGCGCGGGCAGTACGACCGGGGCGAGATCGATGCGAGCGGGCAGGAGCGGCCAGAGGCGCGCTATTACCGCGAGTATGCCGGCGGTCCGGAGGGGACGCGCTATCGCTCCTCGGCTGGGTACGAGGACATGGGCGATTTCAGCGACCTCTTTGGCGACATTTTTAGTGGGGGAGCCGGTATGCACGGCGCAGGAATGCATGGCCGCGGTCAGCGCGGCGGCGCTCGCTTCTCTATGCCGGGTCAGGACGCGCAGTACCATCTCGATATCGGGTTTCTCGACGCGGTCAACGGCACCAAGACGCGCATCACATTGCCTGATGGGAGCACGCTCGACGTGACCATCCCACCCGGTGTCACCGGAGGCCAGGTGCTGCGGCTGAAGGGCAAGGGGCACCCGGGTCTGGGCAAAGGTCCCCCAGGGGACGCGCTTGTCGAGGTCGGCGTGAAGCCCCACCCCGTCTTCACACGCGAGGGCAACGACATTGTGGTCGACCTTCCGATCAGCCTCGACGAGGCGGTGCTCGGGGGCAAGGTGCAGGTGCCGACCATTGCCGGCAAGGTGGCTATGACGGTGCCGCCGGGCGCCAGTTCCGGGCAAACGCTCCGGCTTAAGGGCCGGGGGGTCAAGGGCAAGGGCGATCAGCTGGTGAAGCTCAACGTGACGATGCCCGAGACGATCGACGATGATCTCAAGCGGTTCATCGAGGAGTGGAAACAGACTCACGCCTATGACCCGCGGCGGACGATGAAGGAGCAGGCGTGATGTTGACCGAGGAGGACATCGTCGCGCGCGTGTCGCGCCTCACGGTGACGCGGTTGCGTGTATTCGTATCCCAAGGACTCATCAAGCCCGAGGCGGTCAGCCCTGAAGACGTGGCGCCACCGGGCTATTCGGAGGCCGACCTAGCCCGTGCGGCGCTGATCTGCAATCTTGAAGACGAGATGGGCTTCAACAAGGATGACGTGTCGGTCCTCTTGAGCCTCATCGATCAGATTCACGGGCTGCGCTCGGAGCTGCGCAATTTCGTCGAAGCCGTCGAAGCGCTCCCGCCGGAGGTGCGCACGACCGTGCGTCTGCGGATCGAGCAGCGGCGAAGGGGCTAGCCCATGCGCTCTCCCGGTGTGGCCGTCTTCTATGTCATTCTGGTGATCTTACTCACGATGGCGAGCGTGCAGTACGGTCTTGGGCGACTGCCGGGCGACATCGTCGTGGATCTCGGCGGCTTCTACTTCTATGTGCCTTTCACCACGGGGTTGATCGTGGCTTTGCTACTGGGCGGCGTCTTCTGGTTCTTCCGCCGCTAGCACCGTGACCGAGCCTTCACGGATGGTGAGGGACAGTGCGCCGCGCTTGAGCGCCAGCGCGTCTTCACCAAACAGTTTGCGCCGCCAGCCGCGCAACGCGGACGTATCGGCCTCATTCGATCGGGCGATCTGTTCCAGCTCGTCGGAGGTGGCGATCAGCTTGGGTGCAACGCCATGGCGTCCGGCCGTGGCTTTCAGAAGCACACGAAGCAGATCCATCACCGCTTGCGCTTCCGGCGGCATGGGCTCGCCGCGCTGAAGCGGGGGCACCGTGGTCGGATCGCGCTCGAGGCCGCGCTCCACGGCCTCAAGAACGGCTCGGCCGCGCGAGGATCGTGCAAAGCCATTATGCAAGGATCGCAAGGCGCCTAGGTCCTCGGCCGAGCGCGGCGCCTGGCCCGCGATGTCGTAGAGCGCCTCGTCTTTGAGAACGCGTGAGCGGGGAACGTCTTGAGTCTGGGCCTCGCGTTCACGCCAGGCCGCAAGTTCCATGAGCACGGCGAGTGCCTTTTGCGTCTTGATCCGCATTTTCAGCCGCCGCCAGGCATGCTCCGGATGGAGTTCGTAGGTGGCGGGATCGGTCAGCACGCCCATCTCTTCGCTGAGCCAGCTTGCCCGCTCGGACTTATCGAGCTGGGCCTGGAGCTTGGGATAGAGGTCGCGCAGGTGGGTGACATCGCCCAAGGCATAGGTCAGCTGCCGCTCCGAGAGCGGGCGGCGGCTCCAATCCGTAAAGCGGGAGCTCTTGTCGAGACTGCGGCTCAGCAGGCGCTTGACCAGCATGGCGTAGCTGACCGCCTCGCCAAAGCCGCACACCATCGCCGCCACTTGCGTGTCGAAGATCGGATGCGGCACGACGCCCGCCATATGATGAACGATTTCAATGTCTTGGCGGGCGGAATGAAAAACCTTCAGGACATTCTCGTCAACCATCAGGTCGAAAAACGGCGTCAGGTCAATTTCGGGCGCCAAATTGTCGATGAGGATCTCGGTTTCGCCGCCGGCGATCTGGATGAGGCAGAGGCGCGGCCAGAAGGTCTGCTCGCGCATGAATTCGGTATCGACCGCAACAAAGGGGGCTTTTGCGAGGTCGGCACAGGCCGCCTCAAGATCTTCTGTGGTTGTGATGAGATTCATGGATCGCGGATATAGCCTAATGGAAGGCGCATGGCCAAGGGGGCTAAGCGCCGGCGCCCAAAAAAACGAGGCTAACGGCGGTCATATCGGGCTGGAAGGGGCGCCGAAAGCTGCCCCTCCGCCTTGACAAGGGGAGCCTTCCCGTGCGGTGTTCCGCTCGCCTTCGAACCGGAGGCGTCAGCAACATTTCAGTTCCTCCGCCACAGATTATAGAGCCATGCACGCTTTTCGCACTCATTCTTGCGGCGCGCTTCGCAGCGCCGACGTCGGCAATATCGTTCGCCTTTCGGGCTGGGTGCATCGCATCCGTGACCACGGGGGGTTGCTGTTCATCGATTTGCGGGATCATTACGGAATCACGCAGATCGTCGCCGACCCGGATTCGCCTGTTTTCGCGACAGTCGAGACCCTGAAGCCCGAATGGGTGGTGCGCGTGGATGGAACCGTCGTCGCCCGCTCCGACGACACGGTCAATTCGAGCCTGCCGACAGGCGAGGTCGAGGTCCGGGTCAAGGATCTGGAGATTCTGTCAGAGTCCGCCGAACTGCCTTTGCCCGTGTTCGGCGAGCCGGACTATCCGGAAGAGACGCGGCTGCGGTTCCGCTTCCTAGACCTCCGACGCGAGACGTTGCACGCTAATGTCATGAAGCGGGCGGAGATCATCTCCTCGATCCGCGAGCGCATGCGCGACGCCGGCTTTTTCGAGTTTCAGACACCGATCCTGACCGCGTCCTCGCCCGAAGGCGCGCGCGACTATCTGGTGCCGTCCCGTGTGCATCCGGGCAAGTTCTACGCCTTGCCGCAGGCGCCGCAGCAATTCAAGCAGCTCATCATGATGGCCGGTTTCGACCGCTATTTCCAAATCGCGCCCTGCTTCCGCGACGAGGATGCGCGCGCGGACCGCTCGCCGGGCGAGTTCTA
This sequence comes from Methyloceanibacter sp., assembly GCF_049590335.1. Classification (GTDB taxonomy): domain Bacteria; phylum Pseudomonadota; class Alphaproteobacteria; order Rhizobiales; family Methyloligellaceae; genus Methyloceanibacter. The sequence goes on along the minus strand of NZ_JBAWCQ010000016.1, from coordinate 2,027 downwards.
TCAGCTCGACCTGGAGATGAGCTTCGTCACCCAGGAGGACATTTTCGACACGATCGAGCCTATCATTCGCGGGTTGTTCGAGGACTTTGGCAACGGCCAGCCCGTGACGCCGAAATTCCCGCGCATTGCTTACAAAGAGGCGATGCACAAATACGGCACGGACAAGCCGGACCTGCGCAACCCGATCGAAATGGAAGACGTGTCCGAGCATTTCCGGGGCTCGGGCTTCAAGGTCTTCGCCGGCATGCTCGAAAAGGACGCGAACGCGCGCGTCTGGGCCATTCCAGGCGAGGGTGGCGGTAGCCGCGCGGTATGCGATCGCATGAATTCTTGGGCGCAAGGCGAGGGCCAGCCTGGCCTCGGCTATATCTTCTTCCGCGACGGCGAGGGGGCGGGCCCCGTCGCCAAGAATATCGGGCCGGAGCGGACGGCGGCGATCCGGACGCAGCTGGGGCTTGCCGACGGCGATGCCGTGTTCTTCGTGGCGGGTCTGCCCAAAGAGTTCGTGGAATTCGCCGCCAGGGCGCGCACGAAAATCGGTGAGGAGTTGAAGCTGATCGCTTCAGGCCGCTTCGACTTCTGCTGGATCGTGGACTTCCCCATGTTCGAGTGGAACGAGGACGAGAAGAAGATCGACTTCTCGCACAATCCGTTCTCGATGCCGCAGGGCGGGCTCGAAGCGCTCGACACGATGGAGCCAGAGGAGGTCCTGGCCTACCAGTACGATTTAGTCTGCAATGGCGTGGAGCTGTCCTCGGGTGCGATCCGGAATCACAAGCCGGAGATCATGGAGAAGGCCTTCGCCATCGCCGGATATCAGACGGAAGAGTTGGAAGCGCGGTTTGGCGGCATGCTGCGCGCGCTGCAATACGGTGCGCCGCCCCATGGCGGCATCGCGCCGGGCATCGACCGCATGGTCATGCTGCTCTGTGGCGAGGAAAATTTGCGCGAAGTGGTGATGTTCCCGATGAATCAGCAGGCGGAAGACTTGCTGATGGGCGCACCGTCGGACGTGTCTCCCGAGCAGCTCAAAGAGCTCAGCATTCGGATTTCCCTGCAGAAAGCAAAAGGCTAGCGCGTGGCCGAGGGCTTTTGTGCCTCTTACGAGCAGGTTCCGCTTTCGTCATTTTCATGACAGCGCTGACGGCGCGCGCCATTCCCAGTTAACATGGCTGCGAGGGTACGGCTGAAAATACGACACGATGGATGCAGTCTGGGATTCAGACTCAAATCCGTGGGCGGTGTTCTGCATGTCGTTGGGAGGGGACTCTTTCCTGGAGTGATGTGCGAAAGGACAGAGGACCATGACGTTAGGCGAGCGCGTCTTTCTTTACTGCGAGCGGGGAACGAGCGAGGCCCTGTGGGCTGAACCGATCAACGCCATTTCCAATGCCGGCTTTTTTCTGGCCGCACTGATCTTCTGGCAACTCGTCTTGTGGCGGCCGCCGGAACAACGCAGCCCGGACCACTATCTGTTCGTAGCGCTTGTCTTTGCGATCTGCTTCGGCAGCACCGCCTTCCATGTCTATGCGGATCGCGGCACCGAGCTTGCCGATATCATCCCCATCGGCGTGTTCATGCTGGTCTATCTCGGCTATGCCCTGAACCGGTTCTTGAACGTACCGCCGGGATGGACAGTTCTCCTCGTGGTGGCTTTCGCAGGGCTCATCGCCGGATCGATGCAGATTCATTGCTGGGACAGCGGGATAGGCTTGGCCGGCGACGCAACCGATGCCAAGGTTTGCCTGAACGGGAGCATCGGCTATCTGCCCGCCCTCGGCGCACTCATCGTCATCAGCATGTTGGTCGCCGAGTGCCGGCACAAGGCCACGCCGTATCTGCTCGCAGCGACGGTCGTGTTCGCGGTGTCCATTCTGTTGCGGTCGCTCGACATGGCCTATTGCAGTCAAGTGGAGATTGAGGGCCGGGACGTGGGCACTCACTTCATCTGGCATCTTCTGAATGCAGTGGTGCTCTTCCTCCTGATGCGCGCGAGCCTCGAGACCGGCACGAAGTCATTGCCGGCC
>NZ_JBAWCQ010000015.1:0-9923 GCF_049590335.1 Methyloceanibacter sp. | reverse complement strand
CCCTTATGGCGCTCAGTGTCGTTGCATGGTTAGTCTCGATCGCGGTTCACGGCCTCCTTGTGCTCGCACTATTCGTGCCCGTCGCCGACGGGGCTGCGTTGGAGGAAGGCACCGGGAGCGACATTATGGTCGTCGAGCAGGGTGTAGCCATTGAGGGCATTGCCAAGCTCGGTGAGGACGTTGTTTCGGTCGAGGCCGTGGAAGCCCCGCCAATGATGAGTTCGGTGGCTCAGCCCTTGGAACAGGTGGAAGCGATCGAAGATCAGCAAGAACTGCCCGTCGAAGACGTTCCTGAGGTTCAGCCAGTCCAGGACATGGTGCTTGCTTCTGAGACAGGCCCTGAGAGTGAGCTCGTTCAACCTCCTGAAGAGTTGCTGAATGAACCCGAGCCCGAGGTCGAAGAGCAGGAAATTGTTGCGCCGATTCAAGAACCGGTCAAAGAACCCGAGTTAGACTTGAAAGAGCAACCACTGCCACAGCAGATTGCGGCAGTCGCGCAACAGACCGTGATTACCATGCGCGCAAGCTCGGGTGAAGAACTGAGGGGCGGCGACGCCACTGCGCACAGAGCCTATCTCGGCAAGCTTCGGACGCATCTGGAAGGATCGAAGGTCAACCCGCGCACCAAACGCGTTGGCACTGCGGTCGTCCGCCTAACCGTCAATTCCAACGGCAAACTTGTTTCGAATGAAATCGTCAAGAGTTCAGGGTCGAAAAAGCTCGACAATGCCGCGCTGGCCTCAATTGCAAACGCCGCTCCTTTTCCATCAATTCCATCGGAGGTTGGACAGGAGACGATCTCGGTTTCGGTACCGTTTCGGTTTAAGGTCCGATGACCAATTGCATTCGTCCACTCAGTCGAATTCATACCCAATAAATATCTTCAGCGCGACATCGGACGTTGCTTTGGTAAGGCCGAACTGCAGGCCAGCGCTCACGGTCAGTTCCTTACTCTTCCTGTCGACTTCGTAGAGCTCGTCGTCGAAATCGTCTTCCTTGCCGAACGTATAGTAGAAAGCTGGCCCGATGCTGTGCTGCTGCAGATCGAAGGGCCCGGCATTCGCCATGTCCTCAATCTCGCCGAACATTTCGACCGCGAGCCATAGGCGCTCACCGAACAGCTCTTTACGCCATTGCCAGCCATAGTCAAAACCAAAGCCCTCCTGTTCGTTCTTATCACCAATCTCTTTGAAGAAAAGTGGATTTAGCACAAGCGTATAGTTCCACTTGGATAGCTCGACGATCGGCCCGATGGCGACTTCGGGATCCGCCTCCTCGCGCACCTGGAATACAGGTTGCTCTGTCCCACCCTGCACAGCCAATCCGAGCCCGTCACCTTCACGTGTGATCAGTTCGAATTGTGACTCAAACTCAATGGAGTTGAGCCTGAAGTACTCGCCGGCTGGCTCATCAAACACATGCGTGAGTGCCACCAACCAAAAAGTCGTCGGGCTATATTGAATTTCAAAGTCTTGGCTTTGCTTAAGCGGGGCGTCTCCAGGATCGGTTGATAGGTCGACGCCTTCGATCGCCCCGCTGGCCGGCAATCCGCGGTGCCATGCGCCGCGATATTGAAGCTGAGTCTCACCGGGATCGATCGTGGATTCTTGGATTTCGAATTCCGCAAGTGCTGGCCTCATGGAACCCGCGACGACCAATACGACGACGATGAGGAACGTGGCGCGCAACATGGTCAATACTCAACCGCGAGAGTTATACGCACAGCTGTATTGGCCGACGCATCTGTCAGGCCGAACAGCATCCCGGCGCCAAGAAGCCATTCCCTCTCGTCCTCCGGGTCGGAAAACACATAAAGGCTTGGTCCAAGAACGTGGATCTGCGAGTCGAACGGACCTGAGTGAGCAAGTTCCTCGATCTCGCCGAAACCCAGCACCGCAGCGCCTAAGCGCGGCGCGAACTGATACCTAAGCTGCGCAGCATACTCGAACCCCCAACCGTCACGTTCCGCAGATTCCCCGACATCCGTCGCAAGCCGTGGATTGAGGCTGACCAGCCACGGCCCAGAAGCAATTTCCACAACCGGGCCGAGCTCAAATTCGTCGGGGGCGTCTTGGTTGAGTGACTGAGAGTAAGGGCCGTAACCCATCATAAGCGCGAGACCGAATTCGTCTCCATGGCGCGGGACGAGCACAAACTGCGTCTCGACGCCTAAGGAGGTAAATTGGATGGATCCGCCGTCTGGCTCCTCGAAGTTGGGCGTCAGACGGAGCATCCACCAGTCGGTCACGCCGTACTGAAGCTCAAGCTCATGACTTTGGCGCAGCAGCTCGCTCTCATCTTCGTCGTCACGCGGCGGAAGTTCCCAATGAGAGGCACCACGATACTCAGCCTCGAAGGCTCCTTTTTCTGCATCGACCTCAGGGATTTCAAATTCGGCAAGCGCACCGGTCGCGGTTAGCGCCATGATGGCGGGGACCACGCCTCCTAAGACCGCGACAACGTACTGTAAATCACGGACGGCAACCGCACCGCGTCCGACCCAAGACAACACTTTGCTCCCTGCACAATGGCTCAAGCGGTTTGTCCGCCCTTTTTGCCAAGTATCTTGGGACTATAAGGTATTTTGCAAACTCTCGTACATAGTTAGTACAGCAGATTTGAGGTGCGCTCGAGAAAACACTGGATCGCATCTCCTGACGCAAGCCGAGGAACGGTCGGAACCCCCAGCCGTGGGAACGCCCGTCTATCGTGTGAAAATGCAGTATAGATAGTCTACCGCTTCGTTCAGCCGGGGAACGGACCGCGGCTCAAAAAAACTGTGCCCGGACGTGTCTCGCCGCGGCTGCTGAGGAGCGTTTTGCATCCCATGCTATACCGTACGAAGCTTTTGATCGCCGCTTGTCTGTTGCTTGCCATGTCACTGTCGGCGGCGGCATTTTCCTATTGGGGTGTGGCAGAATCACATCGCTATTTAATCCGCTCTCGAATTGCACACGAGCAGCTGGAGCGGCAGCTCCAGCTTTCGCGGCATAGCCAACAGCTCTTCAAGGCCTGGACCGATACGCTCCTCACCGGACTGTCCGACCGGCCCCTGGGCGAGGCCTACCTAAAAAAAGTCATTGAATCGGACATGTCGGCCCTCGAGGAGCTGTCGCGCCGGGAACATGCCATTGTGGACCCCGAAGAGCGCAGAGCCGAACTGGCCGAAGTCCACCGGCTGGCGGCGATCCGGAAAGAGTACCAGATTGCGCTGGACCAGCTGGCGAAGGTGGACCAGCTCAGAAGCCGTGGACGCCCCGACATCGCCTGGCAAAATTTGGTCGAGCTCCTCAGGGGCGGACTCGATCGCAAACTCAACGAACTCATTGAAGTTGCCGTCGCCGACGAAACGGCCGAAGTGCTGCGGATCGATGCCGCCGCAACGAAGCTCCTGACCCGGTTGGAGCGCATTAGCACCATCCATGCCGCCCTTGCGCTATTTATCACGCTCGGCCTTGCGATCGTGTTGATCCAGGGCCTACGCGCCCCGCTGGCCGCGCTCCTGCACGGGACGCGGAAGCTTGCGGAGGGCGATCTGTCCTACCGCATCAGCGTCTCCGGCAAAGACGAGTTTGCGGAGCTTGGCCGCAGCTTCAACAATATGGCCGGGGACCTTCAGGACCACCAAAAGGCGCTCCAGGACGCGCGCGACAATCTGGAATCCATCGTGGAGGAAAGGACCGAGGAACTGCGCCAGGCAAACGAGTCCTTGCGGAAAATCGACGAAACCCGGCGCGCCTTCTTCGCCGATATCAGCCATGAATTGCGGACCCCCTTAACCGTCATTCGCGGCGAAGGCGAGATCGCGCTGCGCGGCCGCAACAAACGCGTCGCGGAGTACAAGCACTCCATCGAGCGCGTCGTGGAACAGGCCAAGCACCTGTCCGTATTGGTGGGCGATCTCCTCTTCATCGCCCGGCAAGGCGCGGATGCGGCGAAGCTCAAGATCCGCCCAGTGGACGTCACCCAACTTGTCGGAAGTGTCGTGGGTGACGCCAAGATCATGGCCATGAACAAGGACGTCGGCGTCGCGTTTGCGGACGAGACCCCGCACGAGACGATCGACGCCGATCCGGCACGCCTGCGGCAGCTCCTCCTCATTCTCCTCGACAATGCCGTCCGCTACTCCCACGCCGGCGGAAAGGTCGTGGTCGGCCTATCGCGCCAAAACGGGACCGTCACGATCCGGATCGCCGATACGGGGGTCGGAATTCCTCAGGAGGATTTGGAAAGCGTTTTCGAGCGTTTCCGGCGAGCGGGCAACGCAGCCGAGGTCAACGATGAAGGCTTGGGCCTCGGCCTCCCCGTCGCCAAAGCAATCGTAGAAGCCCATGGCGGGAAAATTGAGTTAGAAAGTAAGGTCGGGGAAGGAACGACCGTTCTGGTAAGCTTGCCGGAACAAGCGGAGGGGAGCCGAGCGTGAACGTGCTCTTGGTAGAAGATGAGCCTCGCGTCGCCGACTTCATCGACCGTGGCTTGCGCGCGGAGAACCACGGGGTCACGGTGGCGCAGAATGGCGGCGACGGAATCGATCTCGCGAAAACCGGCGATTTCGACGTGATCATACTCGATCTCATGCTCCCAGATATGCATGGCTATGACGTATGCCAGCGCCTGCGCCAAGACGGTCAGCATACGCCGATCCTGATGCTGACCGCCATGGACGCCATTGAGGACAAGATCAAGGGCATCAAGATCGGCGCTGACGACTACCTGACCAAACCGTTCGACTTTGACGAACTGCTGGTCCGGATCGAGGCGCTGGTGCGGCGCTCGCATAACTTCACTCAGCGTTCGAACGTCCTGACGGTGGGCGACCTTAAGCTCGACCGAGAGTTGCTGGAAGTGACGCGCGGGGGCGAGTCGATCAAACTCACCGCGAAGGAACTTGCGATCCTGGAACTGCTAATGAGTTCGCCGGGCCGGGTCTTTTCGCGGACCCGCATCCTCAATCAGGTTTGGGGGTATAGCGAGGACCCGCTCACCAATGTCGTGGACGTCTATATCGCCCGCCTGCGGCGCAAGATCGATACCAAGGGGCGGGACCCGCTGATCGAGACGGTGCGCGGCCACGGCTACCGCTTGAAAGCGGCGGCGGCGGCCTGATGCAACCGGAGCCTATAGGACTCCGCCCGGGGCCGCATGTGGCAATAAATTCAGGAAAAGTGGTATTATCGCAGGCACTATTGGCAGTATCCCAATGGAACCTTGCGAAGCGTGGCGCATCTTGTAGATTATGCCTCGCCACTCGCCGACGACGTGCCATAACGATTTCAGGCCTTACCAGCAGGCTACGGCCTTGCGCACCTGTCTGCGACTGTTTCCTTAGATGCGCAACGCCTGGACTAATCTCAAGAACCTGGAACAGAATGACACTTGGAGGAGCCCCGTTGCGCACACGCCTGCTAGCCTTTTTGTGCATCGCCTTGGCGAGCTGCATTCCCGCCCACGCGGACGACGCGAGGTCGATCGAGATCGGCGTCCTAAAGTTCGGCACGGTGAGCTGGGTCATGGATACAATCCAAGCCAATGGTTTCGACAAGGCCGAAGGGATCACTCTCGACATCGTCCCCCTGGCCAGCACGCAGGCAACCGCTGTCGGCCTTCAGGGCGGATCGCTGGACCTGGTGGTGACGGACTGGCTCTGGGTCTCAAGGGAACGCTCAAGTGGAGCCGATTTCAGCTTTGTTCCCTTCTCCACGGCGCTGGGCGCGATCATGGTTCCGCCGGATTCACCCATCAAGACGCTGGCCGATCTGAAGGGTAAAACGCTCGGCGTCGCGGGCGGACCGCTCGACAAGAGCTGGCTCCTAATCGTCGCTTACGCGCTGCGCACGGCGAATATCGATCTTCGGACCGAAACCACCCAGGAATTTGGCGCGCCACCGCTTCTGGCCGCACGGGCAAAGCGAGGCCAGATCGACGCCGTCCTGAACTTCTGGCCTTACGCCGCCCGCTTGGAGGCCGTCGGTTTCACTCAGCTTATTGGCCTTGAAGATGTTGTTCGGGAGCTTGGCGCCAAAGGTGAAGTCGCTATGCTCGGCTATGTCTTCAACGCCGATTGGGCGAAACAAAATCCGCTGGCGATCGATGGCTTCGTCCGCGCCGCGACCAGAGCAAACGAACTGCTGGCGACCTCCGACGCGGAATGGGACCGTCTGAAGCCGGTGATGAGTGCGAACGATCCATCCTTCGACGAGGCGACGTTCGAGGCGCTGCGGCGCCGTTTCCGTGAGGGGATTCCCGAGCGCCAACTCACCTCGGAAGAGGCCGACGCGAAAATTCTGTACCAGTTCCTACGCGAGCTGGGAGGGACCAAGCTGGTGGGAGCGGGCACAGAACTCGCACCCGGAACCTTTTGGCATGGGTCCGCGCAGTGACTACGGCGGAAGCACGGCTGGGAACACCCCGCCAACAAGCCGCCTGGTACTGGCGCGGCCCATGGGTATCCATTGTATCCGTGGTTATCTTTGTGCTGGTGTGGTTTCTTGCGGCCCATTTTGCCCAAAGCCGGCTCCTGCCGGGACCCGTTGAGGTCGTCGACTATGTGATCGAGGAGTCGCTGCACGGCAACCTCATCTTCCAGCTTGGCATCACGCTTTGGCGCGTCACCGCAGCCTTCTTCGTGGCTATGGTCATCGGCAGCGTCATCGGCCTGCTTATGGGACAGTTGCCAGCCGTAAACCGCGTGCTCGATCCCTGGCTGATCGTGCTGCTCAACCTGCCCGCGCTCGTGATTATTATTTTGGCCTATGTCTGGTTTGGCCTAAACGAGGCGGCCGCGATCGGCGCCGTTGCGCTGAATAAAATCCCCAATGTCATCGTGACAGTGCGCGAGGGCGCGAGGGCGCTCGATCCCGGGCTCGACGAAATGGCGCGGGCCTACCGCCTGTCGCCTTGGAGCAGGTTCAGGAACGTCACCCTGCCGCAGCTTCAGCCCTATTTCGCGACGGCTTCCCGCACAGGGCTCTCTCTAATTTGGAAAATCGTTCTCGTGGTCGAGTTGCTCGGCCGCCCGAACGGTGTGGGCTTCGAACTTCATTTGAATTTTCAGCTTTTCAACGTGACGGCCATTCTCGGCTATACGCTTGCCTTCGTGGCGGTCATGCTCGCGATCGAATATCTATTGGTGCAGCCTCTTGAAAGATACTCAACACGCTGGCGCAACAAGCCAGTTTAGGATTCGCATCGAGGAAAAGACCCATGTCGGGGCTGACGGCTCGCATCTGACGGCGATCCGCGACCTGTCGCTCGACCTGAAACCTGAAAGCATGACCGTGCTGATGGGGCCATCGGGCTGTGGCAAGACCACGCTGCTTCGTACGGTCGCCGGGCTCGACGACGACTACACGGGCGAAATCGATATGCCGCCCCATGCGCGGCTGGGCTTCATGTTTCAGGACCCGCGTCTGCTGCCCTGGCGGACGGTCCGGCAGAACATCGAGTTGGTCGCGGCGCCTGGTTTTACCGAGACGGATCTCCAGACTCTTGCCGAGGCCGTCGGCGTCGCCGACATGCTGCCGCGCTATCCCCAGGAACTGTCGTTAGGTCTGGCGCGCCGCGCGGCCCTAGCCCGTGCCTTCTCGACCGAACCGGATTTGCTCCTCCTGGACGAGCCCTTTGTCTCACTTGACGAGCGGACCGCCGACCGGCTTCGCCGCCTGTTGCTCGAGGTTTGGTCGGCACGGCCTACGACGGCCGTGATGGTCACGCACAACCCGAGAGAGGCGCTACAGCTTGCCGATCAGCTCGTGGTGATGGCCCCACGCCCCACGCATGTCCTCTCAGTCGAAACGATTAATATGCCACAAGCCGAACGCGATCCGGCGATGATCGAGGCGCTCCATACTGATCTTGCGCGTCGCTTTCCGGAAAATTTTGCCGGTATGTAAGGAAGGGTCTAGCCTCCGGCCGGCCCCATCGCCTTGCGCTGCTGAATGCCGCGGGATGGATCGTAAGCCCACACGGATAAGGCCAGAAAGACGACCGTACAGCCGGCCACGACGGCGAACGCCTCCCAGTTCATCTTCTGATAGAACGCGAACCGGATCAGCTCCACCGCCCAGGTGAAGGGGTTGTAAAAGCAGATCTCGTAGAGGATCCAGCTACCCTCGCGCATCTTCCACAAGGGGTAGAGCGCCGAGGAGGCAAAGAACATCGGGAAGATCACGAAGTTCATGATCCCAGCGAAATTCTCAAGCTGCTTGATCGTCGAGGACAGCAACATGCCGAGCGCGCCGAACATCATGCCGGTGAGGATCAGCGCGGGCAGTGCGGTCACATAACCCCAAGGTGGCAACTCCACGCCGCACAGCCAGGCCACGGCCAGGAACGTGTAAACCTGGAACAGCGAAACCAGGACCCCGGCGAAGAGGCGCGAGATGAGCAGGAACCAGCGCGGCAACGGCGTCGTCAACAGGACCCGCATTGAGCCCATTTCACGGTCGTACACCATCGACAGCGAACTCTGCATGCCGTTAAAGAGCTGGATCATCGCCAGCAGGCCGGGCGTGATATACACGTCGTAAGTAATGTAGGTCTCGTAAGGCGGGATAATCGAAATCCCGAGCGCGGCCCTGAATCCGGCCGCGAAAATGATCAGCCAAATCAGAGGCCGGACGAGTGCCGCGAGAAACCGCTCCCGCTGTTGCAGAAATCGCAATAGCTCGCGCCACACAATCCCGCGAAAGGCTCGGAAATAATGCAAAAACGTCATGCGGCGACTTCCCCCACCCCGTGCCCCGTGAGACGCCGGAAGGCCTCCGCCAAACTGTCGGACCCCGTCTCTTTTTCGATCGCCGCAACATCACCGCGCGCCACTACGCGTCCCTTGTCGATGACCACGAGATCGTCCTTGCTCTCGACTTCGTCGAACAGATGTGTGGCCCACAACACACCGATATTGTCGTCGACCGCAAGATCGTGGATGTGACGCACGATTGCCTCGCGTGTGGGATCGTCCAGGCCGATCGTCGGCTCGTCGAGCAGAAGTAGCTTCGGGCTGTGCAGCAAGGCACGCGCAATCTCCACACGGCGCCGATGGCCACCGTTCAACGCGCGGACCTTCTCCCCGATGCGTTCATGCATATCAAGTGAGGTCAGTGCCTTGTCCATCCGCTTATCGGCCTCGTGCCGATCCAAACCGCGGAGAGCCGCGAAATAGCGGAGGTTCTGCTTCACCGACAGGTCGAGATCGAGAGTCGGTTGCTGGAACACGACCCCCAAGGGTCCCAATACCTTGAAGCCCCAGTCGCTCGCCGCACGGCCATCGATTTCAATGCGCCCGTACGGTGCATCGAACAACCGGGTAATGAGCGAAAAGAGCGTTGTCTTGCCGGCACCGTTAGGCCCAAGAAGCGCCGTCACTCGTCCGGGATAGACGTCGAAGCTCACATCGTCGAGCGCCTGCTTGGTGCCATACCAATAGGATACATTCTGAACCGATAGTACCGGCTGCGACGTTCCGGCGGCGCCGGTTGATGAATCGTCCATCGTCGTCCGTCCCTTTGGAACTCTTGCGGTCCCTGTTCGGGCCTCGCGAATTGTTCGTTTCCTCACCTGAGGAATAGCCTTTGGCCTCCGCTTTCACAAGCGCCCGGCCCCGCACAAAACCTTGAAGGACCCCCCGGCCGGGCCTCTTCGCCCCTCAGCGGTCAAGTCCTTGGGGATTTGGTTGTAGCTTTGGGGGTTTGGCGGGCAAGAGGTGTTTAGGCAAAAAAGAAGCCGCCCCGAAGGGCGGCTTCCTGATTTTCGTCGTCTGGGCCAATGGCCTAGAAGAAGATGATCCCACCAAGCTGGAACAGGTTGTTATCGTCGAAGCCCTGCGTGCGCCTCTCAAGGGTGTTCAGATCCTGGATATCCAGTTCCGTCACACCCATGTTTTGCCAGCGAGCGTAAACATGCATCGCAGCGGCGTCGATTTC
>NZ_JBAWCQ010000014.1:0-13175 GCF_049590335.1 Methyloceanibacter sp. | reverse complement strand
GTTCCAGGACGGCAGCGGGTCGGCCTCGTCATCGGCACGGGCGGGCACGGTCACCAAAAGGATGATGAACAGTGCCGCAAACGCTTTTCTGCAAAACATCGTCAAATGCCCGTTCTGCCTCGCATCGCTCACTGGGCCGGAGCGTACCAGATCGGCGAGCCCCAAGCCCGTTCTTGGATCGTCGCGGGAACATCGTCCAAGAGCGGTCTATTTGAGCGGACGGCGTCATAGGTGGACCAACGCGGCGTCGGAATCTCTATGGCGCGCGCATAATAGAAAGCATGGTCTTGAGGGTCGAAGTCCTCGTCGGTCCAGGCACCCATCAGGACGGGGGCGCCAATATCGTTCGCAAACTTGGCTGTGCTCACGTCCACCGTATTTCCGACCGGCGGTAGTTTACCCGTTAGCGGGTCGATCTTCCGGTCTCCAGACCACACCACGTCGACGATCTTCTCGTTGATATCGCCATTCATGTCGACCCAGCCCTTGATGATCTGTATTCGGTCCAAATTGGCTCCGTCCGGGTCCTTCTCGGCATGCACGGTGAATGTTGGAGCTGTGCCGATAGAGGGCAAGTCCCCGCCCATATGCGTGCCAAGCACGTACCCCTCCTCGGCCATCGCTACGGGGTCCGCCAGCTCCGACAGCCCAACGCCCCCGAACATGCGGACCTTGATGCGCGGACCCGACGTCGCGAACGTCTCGCGCCGTTTCATAGCGTCCCAGATCGCGGCACGCGAGTTCTCCGTCGCCCAGACGCCGGCAAGCGCACCGATCGACAGATCCTTCCCATCGATCCAGCCAAGTACATCGCCTGTGCGGCGACGCTCGACCGTGCCGTCCTCCGGTCCATGCGCTCCTTGAAACGCATCCTCGGCGACGGCCGACATCAATCCGTTGTGGTTGTCCGTTCCGCCGGTGAAGCCGTACTTAAACGGATTCACGCCAAGCTCTGCCTTTTTGGCAATGCCGCGTTCAAGCCCACCGCGAACGAAGTCGCGCCGATGATAAGTACGGCCAGAATTCTTCTGGATCGAATCTGCGTTCTCGAAATCCGCGAACTCGTCCGCGGCCCAGAACTTGCGGTGGACTTCCGAATTTCCCTTCACCTGCATCATCTCGATCAGCGGCTCGAAGTGCTGGCGGGTCCGAGCGTAGTCAAGATCTACAGGATCTCCAAAACTGTCCGTGTCGGGAAACATCCGCCCCTTGGAGGCGTTTGAGTTATGCGGGATCGCCAGGGCGTGACGCCCTTGAGCCTCCTGTTCGCCCATCCATTTCCAGAGGTTCTCTTCCTCGTTGATCTCGATATAGCTGGGCACAATGTCGGGGACATCGGCATCGCGAAAGATGACGTTGCGATGCAGATTCGCTCCACCCGGCGCGGCTGACCACTCAAAGCCGATGAGCGCGGTGAAGTTACCCGGGTCGTTATGCGCCTCAGCCGCATTGACAATGACCTGCCAGGCGCTCTTCGTCGTGCCTGGTCCTGCATAAAACGGCGGGTGCTTCGGCGAAGCCGACCGGTTCGACGAGACAACATATTTGAAGAACCAGTGTTGCCGGTCCTCGATGTCTGTCATCTCACGCAAGGTCAGGAGATCCTCGTTGTCGTGGCCCGGCGCGTCCTCGAAGATCGTGGAGTACATTTCGCCTATATATTCGGCATGGTCCGTGACCGCCGCGAAATCGAGTGGACGTCGATGCTGCACGACCGACCCATCCGGGAGCGTCACCGCCTCGCCCTTGGCATAGCGCAGTGCGTCTCCGGGCATCAAACGCGTCCCGCCGATATAGGCATCAAGCGAGAGCCCTGTGTGCATATGCGTCTCACCGAAATAGGCGTCGCGGAGCGGGTTGGGCTCGGCCAGGGCGCTGTGCCCGGCCGCAATCAAAATGCTGCCCGTTACGACACCAAGCGCACCCAACAGACGACATTTGCGCATTTTCGACCTCTCCTTCGCCGAGCTTTTCTCGAACACCGGCAAGAAAGGGCGAGCCTTTAAAAAGCTGCTCCTTCTCTATCCTCTTCGTCCCCGGACTTCCTCCTCGGACCAATAGTGCGCGGTCACGCACGTGACGGCCCCAAAACGCATCCAGGACTGTGTCTCTAAAGACACAGCGGCCCCACCTCAACTTGAGTACTCTCTGCTCAAAGAGTCCACACCGTAACGTATGGACCGCATCTCAAGGGGGATTGGCAATGAGAACCCGTATCGCAACCGCTGCGGTCGTTCTATTTGGCCTACTTATCGCGCCGGTACACAAAGCAACGGCGGTCGAAGGCGGCGCTGGATTCTATCTACTTGGGTCCACAACAACGAACGCAGGTATTCTTCCGCCGCCCGGCACATACGTAATCGACTACAACTACTTCTATTCCGGCAGCACCGACATCGCGTTTGACAGGGCCGGTCTCATTCTAGACGGCGGCATCGAAGCCGGCGTCTACGGCAATGTGCCAGCGCCTCTTTGGGTCGCCCCCAACAAGGTGCTGGGCGCCAATATCGGGTTCCTCATGCTCATCCCGATCATTCACAAGGATGTGGATGCGGGCGCCAGCCTCTCGCTCCCACCGCCTTTCGGCGTGACGATTTCGCAGAACATTGGAGATCAGGAGACGCGGTTTGGCGATCTTGTACCGGGTTTCATGCTTGGCTGGCATCATGGCAATTGGCACTTCAAGACGCATACGCTCGTGAATACGCCAACGGGTTTCTGGGAACAGGGCAATCTGGCCAATGCCGGGTTCAATCGTTGGGCGATCGATAACGCCGCGGCCTTCACCTGGCTGGACCCCAAGATCGGCCTTGAGGTCTCCTCCATGGCCGGCATCACCTACAACTGGGAAAACCCCACCACGCAATACAAGAGCGGCAGTGAGTTCCACCTCGAATACGCGGTGGTTCAGAATTTCTCGAAGCAGTTCGCCGTTGGCGTCAACGGCTTCTACTATGACCAAGTCACGGGCGACAGCGGGCCGGGCGCGCGCTTAGGGTCCTTTGCGGGGCGAGTCTCCGCGATTGGTCCGGTCGTCAATATGAACTTCCAGCTGGGCCAGGTCCCGGTCCTCACCAACCTCAAATACTTCCGCGAATTCGATGTCGAAAATCGCCTTCAAGGTGATTCGGGCTATGTCACCGTCACCATTCCCTTGGGTGGACCAGCGAACTAAGCGCGCGTCAGGGCTCGCCTGTACAGAGGCTTGCTCCGGCCCAATTATCGATGTGAACTCCAGGATCTGAAGGCGGGCTCCCGCCTCGATACTGAATCTGTGGATCAGCATGTCCAGCGCAAAGGTTCAACGCCCAGGGCGCAAACCGCTGGTAGCTCTCACCGGCGCGACGGGGTTCATTGGCCGGCATTTGTTGCAAGGCCTCACCGCGCGCGGCTACCGCGTGCGGGTCTTGCTGCGGCGTCCCACCGCGATGCCGGACTCTTGCGCCAGCGTCCTCATCGGCGACATCGCCAAGCCCTTCAACATGTCCGAGGCCCTGGCCGAGGTCGATGCCGTCATCCACTCGGCCGGCGTTCCCCACGCCATGACCGGGCTCCCCGAAGACGACTATCGCCTGTTCAACACAGAAGCGACGGTGCGTTTCGCGAAGGCGGCGAAGCGCGCCCGCGTGAAACGATTCCTGTTCCTGTCGTCGATCCGCGCTCAGTCGGGACCGGCCGCGGCCGGCGTGCTCACCGAGGAACAGGAGCCGCACCCGACCGACGCCTATGGACGCTCCAAGCTAGACGCGGAGAAAGGCCTCGCCGAGACAGGCCTCGACTGGGCCGCCTTACGGCTCGCACTCGTCTATGGCCCGGGCGCGGGCGGCAATGTCGCCAAGCTCCTGAAACTTGCCCGCGCGCCCTACCCGCTGCCGCTGGCCGGACTGAAAGCACGCCATTCGCTGCTTGGTCTCGACAATCTCGTCGAGGCCGTCGATCGGATCCTGACCGCGCCCGCGCCGCTCAACCGACCCTTTATCGTGGCCGATCCCGCGCCGGTCACCGTCGCGGAGATCGTCCGCGCCCTGCGCCAAGGGCTCGGACGCCGGGCTGGCCTATTCTATGTGCCGCCGCCCGTGCTCAAGGCTGCGCTGAGAGCCGTCGGGCCCCCGATCGAGATCGCCCCTCTGTTCGGCTCCCTTGTCGCGGATCCGGCAGCCTTGCGCGCGCTGGACTGGGCGCCCCCTGTTGCAACGCAACACGGCTTGGCCGCGCTCGCCAGGCAAATGCCTGACTGATCGGGCGCTGCGCCGATGCTGCACCGCACGGATGTTGCACCGCGCAACGCACGGATTTTTAAGTACTTTTCGCGTTTACCGTCTTACCAACGTCGCATTCTGCCCCTATAGTGAAATGAGGCTGACGTGGGGGTCGCTGTTGTAGAATTGCTGTCTGAGAGCATGAAATCGTCTCCGACGCTTGAATGAGCGGAGCGCATCTCAAAGATAGCGCATTTGGAGGCGGGTATGGCACTCCCCAAGATTGTCGTTCGCGGCAAGCAAGTCATTCTTCTGAGCGGCTATTGCAAGGACGACCTTAAGGGCACTGGTGAAACGCAGCGGCTTGACGATTTCCGCGTCAAGGTCGACGCAGAAGACCAGCTCCGGTTGGCGGCCCAGCAGAACCCCGATGCGGTGGCGTTCGGTTACATCGCCGGCGTATGGGTGGCTTCGGCCTAGGCTTCAAGATTAGGACATTCAAACGGGCTCCTTGGCGCGCACGGGTGATCGTGTCTGCGCCGGAGCCTTTATGCCGCTTTGGGAACTCCGCCCTTGCCGGGCCAAATTTCATACCCATAACATCGCCTCCCAACTGACAACGCCCGCCTGATAAGCAAGACCTTGCCCCTCCTCCGGCGCTCTTCGTTTCCGGCAACCGCTGTAATCCTCGACGACAGATATGCCTGTGCCCGATATGAGCCTCTTGCCCGAATGGGCGCCACAGCAGGCCCTATGGACGGCCTGGCCAGCCTCCGCCAAAGAATGGAACGGCGACTTCGAAGCCCCGCGACGCGACGTTGCGGCGCTCGTGCGCGCTCTGGCGCCAGGCAATCGCGTCCGCCTCCTCGCCGACGGTACCGAAGCGCTGGCTTCGGCTACGCACATCCTTGGCGGCCTCGCGGACGTGGTGCCTGCCACCTATGGCGATATCTGGCTCCGCGATACGGGGCCCCTGTTTGCGACGAGCCCGCATGGACCTCGCGCCCTGCGCTTCCGCACTAATGGCTGGGGCGGAAAATTCTCGCTGCCGGGCGACGAGACCGTCGGCGATGATATCGCGCGGCTTGCGAACGTTCCCATGCGCAAGGCCGATTTCATCCTTGAAGGCGGCGCCATCGACCATGATGGGGCCGGCACGATCCTCACCACGCGGCAGACGCTGCTGAATGCAAACCGGAACGGCTGGTCACAGGCGGACGCTGAAGCTGCAATGCGCACCGCCGTGGGCGCCAAAAAGATCCTCTGGATCGACGAGGGGCTCGCGGGCGACCATACCGACGGTCACGTGGACAATATCGCCCGCTTCGCGGGACCCGCCCGCGTCGTCTGCCAAATGCCTGCCGGCGCGGACGACCCCAACGCCGCCATGCTGGAGGCTGCCTATCGTGCCCTTCAAGCCACGACAGACGCCGAGGGGCGACCGATCGAAATCGTCCGGGTCCCCAGCCCCGGCCGCGTTCTCAACGCGCATGGCGAGATTGCTCCGGCCTCGCACCTCAACTTTGTCATCGCGAACGGCGTCGTGGTCGTGCCAGTCTTTGGCACAAATACGCAAGTGGAGGCACTCAGGCGCTTGCAAGCAGTGTTTCCGGACCGCAAGGTTGTCGGGCTTCCAGCTTTTGGCCTTCTCGGGGCCGGAGACGCCGGGGGCGGCGCCTTCCATTGCATCACACGCGAAGAACCGGTTTTCGCTCAGCGGAGCTTCGGTTCCCGGTGAGAGCCATTTCAGGCCAGAGCATCCAGGACAGACCATGACGCGCGAATTGACGGTTGCGGCGGTCCAGACATCCTTCGGTCACGACATGACCGCGAACCTCGAACGGATCGACCCCCTGATCCGTGAGGCGGCCAGCCAGGGTGCGCGAGTGGTCCTGCCGCCGGAACTGTTCCAGAGCATCTATTTTCCCACGCGGCAGGATCCGAAATGGTTCGAGACGGCATTCGCCGCCAGCGACCACCCCTGTGTCCTGGCGCTCAGCGCGCTCGCGAAAGAGTTGGGCATTGTGATTCCAATCTCCTTCTTCGAGAAGGATGGCCCGCACTATTTCAACAGCGTCGCCTTGG
Organism: Methyloceanibacter sp.; assembly: GCF_049590335.1. GTDB lineage: Bacteria > Pseudomonadota > Alphaproteobacteria > Rhizobiales > Methyloligellaceae > Methyloceanibacter. Next base: position 6,891 of record NZ_JBAWCQ010000014.1, on the reverse strand, counting down.
CAGACGCGGACGGCACGATCTTGGGCATCTACCGCAAGAGCCATATCCCCGACGGGCCGGGCTATCACGAGAAGTACTACTTCCGTCCGGGCGATACCGGCTTCAAAGCCTGGCGCACGAAGTACGGCAAGCTCGGCGTCGGCATCTGCTGGGATCAATGGTATCCGGAAGCAGCGCGGGCCATGGTGCTCGACGGCGCGGAGGTCCTACTTTACCCCACCGCCATCGGCTCGGAGCCGTATGACGCCACGCTCGACACCCACGAACGCTGGCGGCGGGTGATGCAGGGCCATGCCGTCGCCAATGCCGTACCGGTCATCGCCGCGAACCGCGTCGGTGAGGAAAACAATGACGGCGTGCGCCAAACCTATTACGGACACTCCTTCGCGACCGATCATACGGGCGAGATAGCCTCGGGCCTTGGGGGCGACGCCGAAGGCGTCATGCTGGCCTGCTTCGATCTGGACGGCATCGCCGCCTATCGTGCCGATTGGGGGTTCTTCCGGGACCGCCGCACAGATCTTTATGGGACCGCGCTGACATGACACTGCTTCGATTCAATACCGTCGATGTCTTTGCCGAACACCAATTCGGCGGCAATCCACTCGCGGTCGTCCATGGCGCGGACACACTGACCACGGAGCAAATGCAGTCGATCGCGGCGGAGTTCAATCTGTCGGAGACCACATTCGTGCTGCGCCCAGCGGACCCCGCGAACACGGCACGGATCCGTATCTTCACGCCGCGCGCGGAACTGCCCTTTGCAGGTCACCCCAATGTGGGCACGGCCTATGTGCTGGCCAGCGAAGCGGAGCGCCGCAAGCGCCCGATTTTAGACGACACGATGAAGTTCGAAGAGCTCAGCGGCGTTGTCGCGGTCAATGTGCTGCGCAATGGCGCAGGCATCGTGGGCGCGCAGGTCGCAGCCCCGCAGCAGCTCAGCGTGGGCTCAGGCCTCGCACCCGGCATTGTCTCGGCATTGTGCGGCCTTCCCACGGCCAGTATCGAACAGAGCCGGCACCTTCCCGTGATTGCAAGCGCAGGCAATCCCTTCGTCTTCACGCAACTCAGAGATCGTGCCGCGTTGAGCGCCGCCACCCCGAACCAGGCCGCCTTCGAACAACATCTCCCACGCGAGCTAGCCGCGGGCCTGTTTCTGTATGTGCGCGAGCCCACGAGCGATCCGCCCATTCAGGCCCGGATGTTCGCGCCACTCCATGGCATCCCTGAGGACCCGGCGACGGGCTCTGGAAATGTGGCTTTGATCGGCCTTTTGGCGCATCTTAACAGCAAGCCGGACTTGGTCCTGAAGGCGAGAATTGGGCAAGGCGTCGACATGGGGCGCCCAAGCCTTCTCCAGGCCATGGCCGCAAAGCGCAATGGCGTCGTCACAGCGACCCAAGTGGGCGGTCGGTGTGTCGCGGTACTGAGCGGGACGCTGACGCTCCGTTGATCGCGGCACGCGGAAGGAGACGCATGTGACGCAGAAGCCCGTTCCGAATCTGCTCGGCGATCCTGACGCCGCGCGCATCGTTGCGGGCGACACCGAGGCCGTGTTCCTGCCCAGCTTCGGGATGATCGGTATTTCACTGAAGAAGGATGGCATCGAGGCCTTGCGACGGGTCGACAACCTCATCGTCGCCGCGGCGGCCAATCGAACGGTCGGCATCCCGTTTCTGTTTCCCTTCGCGAACCGACTTGCGGATTTCCGCTACGAGGTCGCGGGGCGTGGTGTGACCCTGCCGCCACAATCTCTCGTCCTGCGCTATGACGAAAATGGCCTGCCCATGCATGGGCTCATGTGGCCCCATCTGAGTTGGGAGGTCACCGACATCTCGGACTCGATGCTGTCGGCCCGTTTGAACTGGTCTCACCCGCAAGGCCTCGCTGTGTTTCCCTACCCGTGCCTGCTATCGATGAGCGCCAGTATCGAGCCGGGCAGCCTGACGATCGAGACGGCACTGTTCGCGACAAGCGATATCGATGTGCCGGTGAGTTTTGGCTTCCATCCCTATTTCGGGTTCGACGGGAATCGTGCCGATTGGCACATATGCCTTCCACAGATGCGGCACCTCACGCTGGATGCGCGGCAAATCCCGACAGGAGCCTCCATGCCGTTTCCCGGCCTCGACGGTCTGATCGGTACCCGGAGCTTCGACGATGGTTTTGCCCTGCTAGAGCCCAGTGCCACGCTTTCGATTGGCTTTGGCAGGCACCAGATCTCCGTCGACCTGCTGGAGGGCTACACGCACACGCAGGTCTATGCGCCGCACGACCAAAACTTTATCGCCTTCGAACCCATGACTGCGCCGGCAAACGCGCTCATCGGCGGAGACGGCCTGCGGCTGGTCTCTCCCGGCGACACGTTCGGCGCGAAATTCCGCATTCGCATCGACTAGCCGCATTCCTGCCGGCAAAGCGCCCTCGTACGCGAAGGACAGAGACCATGCGTTCAACGAGGCGAGCAAGGTTCGCACTATCAAATGATCTCATTGGTCTATCAGAGGTTTGTGCCGCGGGTGCCGGAAGAGAACAACGACATTTGTCGGGCATGCGACACAGGCTGCCACCAATTTTTCTGGAACTACCCACCCCGCCTGCCCTAAGTCTCAAGGTCGGCAAACCGAATCGGAGCTGAGTATGAGCCGGCAGGAGCCGCTGGTCTTTATCATCGCGGGCGAGCCCTCCGGCGACAATCTAGCCGGGCGGCTGATTGCCGCCTTGAGACAGATGACCGGCGGCCGGGTCCAGATCGCAGGCATTGGCGGACCGCAAAGCGAGGCCCAGGGGCTCACGAGCCTGTTTCCTATGCGCGAACTGGCGTTGATCGGTATCGCCGAGGTCCTGCCGCACCTGCCGCGTCTGGTGAAACGGATCAACCAGACTGCCGCAACCATCCGCGAGATGAAGCCGGACATTGTGGTCACGGTCGATGCGCCAAGCTTCACCTTGCGAGTCGCCGACAAGCTGCGCGGGTCCGGCATACCCATTGTCCACTACGTGGCGCCGCAGGCCTGGGCTTGGCGCTCGGGCCGCGCGAGGACGCTGGGCAAGCGTGTGAACCATCTCATGGCATTGCTACCCTTCGAGGTCCCCTTCTTTGCCGAACACGGACTACCGACGGACTATGTGGGCCACCCGGCCATCGAGTCGGCGCTAGCCGGCGACGGGAAGTCCTTTCGGCAAAAGCATGGCATTGCCGATACGGCTCCGCTCCTTTGCGTTGTCCCGGGAAGCCGCACGAGCGAAGTGCGGCACATGCTCCCGGTCTTTGCCGAGGCGGTGGAGCGCCTAATGGATCGCTATCGCGATCTTCAAGTCGTGATCCCCGTGGCGCCCAATGTCTCGGACCTGGTAGAAGCACACACGCGGGACTGGCCGCTGCCTGTCCTGCGCGTGACGGACCCCGCCGAACGGTTCGATGCGTTTGCGGCTTCCGACGTGGCCATGGCCAAATCCGGCACGGTCACCCTGGAGCTTGGCCTCGCGCGCGTCCCCATGGCTGTCGGTTACAAGGTGAGCGCCCTCACCGCGTTCATCGTGCGGCGCATGCCCATCGCCGTGAAATACGCGTCGCTCGTGAACCTGCTCGTCGACCGCGAAATCATCCCGGAACTTATTCAGGAGAACTGCAGCGCCGAAGCCATGGCTGACAAGGTCGGATATCTGCTCGGATCGGCGGAAGCGCGCGCGGCCCAACAGGAAGGTTTCGACGAGGCCCTGCACATTCTGGGCGACGCGGACCCGCCGCCGAGCCGGCGCGCGGCGCAAGTCGTGCTCGACCTTATCGGGAAGCGCAAAACCTAGACGCGCTTAGCTTTTTGTCGCGCCGGCGACGGGCGCGCCGGGCGTAAGCCAAGCCTGCACCTTCTTCAGCTGCGCATCGATGCTTTCGTTGATCATCACCGCGACCCGCAGCGCCTCCGAACCCGCATACCCGTCGACGAACGGCTTCTTGCCGGTTTTGACACAGTCGATGAACGAGGCGATCTCGTTGCCAAGACTGTCCTCCTGCGGAATTTCGACGGTGTCGGTGGCAATGGCCGCCAGCCCCTCGGTCTTGGGATCGCCTCGCAGGCTATAGCCGAAAATCTTCCGGTCTCCCAAATCGCAGTTGAGATATTGGCTGTGCGAGAACACCCGCAAACGGCGCTCGGTCTTGTAGCTTATCCGGCTCGTGGTGACATTTGCCACACAGCCGGATTCGAAGTTGAGCCGCGCATTGGCGATGTCGACCTTGCGTCCCATTACACCCGTGCCGACCGCGTCCACACTGGTAACCGGTGACCCCACCAGACCGATAATCATATCGATGTCATGAATCATCAGATCGAGAATGACGTCTACGTCCACCCCGCGCGCCTTCCACGGCGCGATGCGGTAGCTCTCGAGATAAAGCGGCCGTTCGATCCTTTCCGAGATAACCCGATAGGCGGCGGAGTAGCGCTCGATATGGCCCACCTGGAGCACGGTGCCACGTTCCTCGGCCAGCTCGGTCAGTATTCGAGCTTGCTCGACCGTCTCGGTGATCGGCTTCTCGATATTGACGTGGAGCCCCGCATCGATCAGATCGTGCGCCACATCGAAATGAAACGGCGTCGGCACGGCGACGCTTACCGCATCCACTTTGTCGTAGATTTCGTGATGGTCCGTCACAGCCTTGGCGCCGAACTCATCGGCCATGGTCTTGGCGCGTTCGGGGTTGGCATCGACCACGGCGACCAGCTTCGCATCCGGGTTCTTATTGTAGTGATTTGCGTGGAACCGTCCGAAGTAACCCGTGCCCACCACCGCTGTGCGAATCTGATCCGCCATACCCATCTTCCTTTTAACGCTGTCTGCCCCGCTGGGCGGCGTGTTGCCCCTGTCGGGCCCTTTGCCCGCCTTTGGGTGTGTTCCTTGCCCGGCTTTTTGTCGCAAAATTCGCCCCATCGCCAGCCCCAAGACGGCGGGCAGCGCGGGGCGGGCTGAAATTGGGGCGTGGAAAGATCTCCCGACTCCGGTTAAGTCCTTGCCAGCGCTTAGCGATAAACAGGGTTTGTCCGCGAGAACCGGCGGGCTTTTGAGGGAGAACAGAATGCCGCACCACTCGATTCTCGATGCGTATCTGCTTCTTGCACCGCAAGAGCGGCGTCTCGCGCCCCGAAGAGGACTCTAGACCATGTTGCTCGGCTCCGAACGCTTGCTCGCCTCCAACCGGCTCAAGGGGCTCAATGTCGGAATTTTGGCCAACCCGGCCTCGGTCGGCCGCGACTATCGCCATATCGTCGACCGGCTTGCGGGCGCGACCGACTTCAAGCTCGCGGCGATCTTCGGCCCCCAGCATGGCTTCAATTCAGATCTTCAGGACAATATGATCGAGACGCCCCATGCAACGGACCCCAAACGGGGCATCCCCATCTTCTCGCTCTATAGCGAGACCCGCGAGCCGACCCGCGAGATGTTCGATCTAATCGACGTGTTGGTGATCGACCTTCAGGACGTGGGCGCGCGGATCTATACCTTCATCTACACGATGGCGAACTGCCTTCTGGCCGCCGCCAAGACCGGTACGCCCGTGATCGTATGCGACCGTCCCAATCCGATCGGCGGGGTGCAGATCGAGGGGCCAATGCTAGAGCCGGGCTACGAGTCCTTTGTCGGCCAGTTTCCCATCCCCATGCGCCACGGCATGACCGTGGCCGAGCTCGCAAAGTTCTTCAACGAACATTTCGGGATCGGCGCGCCGCTCGAGATCGTGACCATGGAGGGCTGGTCGCGCGCAGACTACTTCGACGAAACCGACCTTCCCTGGATCATGCCCTCCCCCAACATGCCGACGCTGGACACGGCAATCGTCTATCCCGGCACCGTGCTGTTCGAGGGCACGATGGTCTCAGAAGGTCGCGGCACGACCCGGCCGTTCGAGCTGATCGGCGCGCCCTATCTCGATGCCGAGGCGCTGGCGATACGCATGAACGCGCATAAGCTCGACGGCGTCTATTTCCGGCCGGCCGTGTTCGAACCCACCTTCCAGAAGCACACCAAGACACCGTGCGGCGGCTGTCAGCTTCACGTCACGGCACGCGAAACATTCGCGCCCGTCATCGCGGGCGCCGCGCTGATCCGCGAATGCGTCGGGCTCGCGCCCGATCAATTCCAATGGCGCGCGGGGCCCTACGAGTACGAACACGACAAGATGCCAATCGACATTCTCGCCGGCTCCCCCCAATTGCGGGAACAGGTCGAAGCCCAGGTTCCGGTCGCGGAGATCGCGGCAAGCTGGACGCAAGGTGTGGCCGATTTCGAAGCGCTGCGAGCGCCGTACCTGCTCTACTGAGCGCCGCGTGGATCCCAGGCAGACATCATGGGACAGCCCAGCGTCTTCTCGAATGCGCGGACGAGTTCTTCCCGGCTGTTCGTGGCGATATAGAGCCCGCCCGTCTCCTTGGCCAGACATTGGACGTCCAGCGCGCTCTGGGCCCCGGTCCAAAAGGCCGTCATGCGAAAGCCGATCACGTGGACGGTCAGCCGTGCGCCCTGTGTATTGAGTTTGTCGCCAAGGTCACAAGGCGCCCCGCCGCAGGTCTCCTCGCCGTCGGTCAAGACCACGACGATGCCGGGCTTGGCCTTGTAATCCAGAACCTCGGCCGCCTGCTCCACCGCCTGTGTCAGCGGCGTCTTTCCCGCAGGGTTCAGCCCGCCTACCTTCTGCATGATGGGCTCGGTCGCGTCTGTCGTTGGCCGCAGATCGAGATTGACGTTACATTGCTGATAGGGTCCGGGACCGTAGGTGATGAGCCCGATTTTGCGGAAGTGCGTGACGCGCGGCAGAGCCTGACCAAGGGCTTTGCGGACCTCATCGATACGCCGGATCTTCGCGCCGATCCCCTCCGCAAGGCTGCCCGCCAT
>NZ_JBAWCQ010000013.1:0-23141 GCF_049590335.1 Methyloceanibacter sp. | reverse complement strand
CCCTTGTCCCCACCGTTGCCCTTATCCCCATGGCGTTCGCGATCTTCGTCGGCCTGCCAGACTCGGTGGAGGCGCGCGGCCCCGAAATGACAGGCGGTTTTGCCTTTCCCTTCGGACCGAGCCTCGCAGCTGCCGGGTGGAAGGCCGTGAGCTTTCCTGGCCGCCGTCCGGCGACGTTCACCGCCCGAGGCAAGGATGCGGTGCGTATTGAGACCGCGGGCGGCGCGGGACTGCTCTGGCGCCCGGCACCGGCGAGCGTTGCGCGTGCCGAGAGGGCCAAGTGGCGCTGGCGCAAGGCACGCGGCGTCGGCCCGACGGACCTCACCCGAAAAGGTGGCGACGACCGTGTCTTGGCGGTCTATTTCGCGTTCGCGGACCAGCGCGGCAAACGAGCCGGCACAGACCTGCAGGCGCTGTTGCGGTCCGGGCGCGGTGACATCCTCATGTATGTCTGGGGCGGTGCGGCCAAGACCGGCACGATTCAGAAACTCCCATATTTCAAAGGGAGAGGGCGTTCGATCGTGAAACGGCCGGCCGATGCGGCGGCCGGACAGTGGTTTGCGGAGGATGCCGCAATCGCGGCCGACTTTAAGCGCGCCTTCGGTAAAGCCCCGGGCCGACTCGTCGCGATCGCAGTGTCGAGCGACGCGGACGATACGGGCGGGCACAACCTGGCCGCCCTCGCAGATCTCTATGTGAAGTAAGCGTGGCGCAACTACCAGCTGCCCGACGAGCCGCCGCCGCCAAATCCACCGCCGCCACCGGAGAATCCACCGCCGCCGCTACTCCAACCGCCGCCTGACCCGGAGCGGCTGCTGCGCCCGGTGCCCGGCGCAACGATCGCACCCTTGCTCGACAGGTACATGATGAGCAGGAAGATCGCGATGTAGAACAGGATCGTGAACCAGTCGATGGGCAATTCGTCGGCATCGCGGCGGACCTTGGCGCGCTGTTCGATCTCCGCCGCATCACCCGTGAGGGCGAGTCCGATGTCCCGGACACCATCCTTGATGCCCCCGGGAAAGTCACCGCCGCGGAAGCGTGGTAGTATCGCGTTGTCGATGATCACGCGGGACAGCGCGTCCGTCAGGATGGGTTCGAGCCCGTAGCCCACTTCGATCCGGACTTTGCGTTCGTTCGGCGCGACTATCAGCAACGCGCCATTGTTCAGCTCCTTCGTGCCGATGCCCCAATGGCGCCCGAGCTGATATCCGAAATCCTCAATCGGGTAGCCCTGCAGCGAGGGCAGCGTGACCACGACCAGCTGGTCGGAACTCTTGTCCTCGAGCTGCTTGAGCGTCTCGATCAGAACCTGTTCGTCCGCGGGGCTTAAGATATTGGCGTTGTCGACAACGCGCCCCGTGAGGGCCGGAAAGTCCGGTTCGGCCACCGCAGCGAGCGAGAAGAACGCCAGACACAAGAACGCTGTCAGCGCGCCGAGAAGACCGTGAAGGATTGCGCGGCTCTGCGACGGTGCGGCCATGAAGCCCCCACGTTGACGGAACGGCGGACCGGTCCTTTAGAATTCCACCTTGGGAGTTTCCATCGCATCGGCGGACACGGCGAAGTTCTGCATGGGCTTCAGGTTCGAGTACAACACCATGTGCCACAACCGCCCGGGGAAGGTTCGCAGCTCGGTGTTGTAGTCGCGAACGGCCGCGATGTAGTCGCGCCGCGCGATCGCGATTCGGTTCTCGGTGCCCTCCAGCTGAGATTGGAGCGCGAGGAAGTTCTGGTTCGACTTGAGGTCGGGGTAACGCTCCACGGTGACAAGGAGCCGGCCCAGCGCACCCGAAAGATTATTCTGCGCGTCCTGAAATTTGTCGAAGGCTTCCTTGTTCGTGAGGATGTCCTCTGGAATTTTGACCTGGGAGGCCTTAGCCCGCGCCTCGATGACTTCCGTCAGGACCTTACTTTCCTGCTCGGCGAAGCCTTTTACAGTTTCGACCAGATTGGGAATGAGATCGGCGCGGCGCTGGTACTGATTGAGCACTTGGCTCCAGGCGGCCTTCGCACGCTCATCCAGCGTCGGGATGGTGTTGATCCCACAGCCGGCCAGCAACGCCGCCATGACCATGAGGATACCGGTCCGGCCGATGGGCCCGTTCCAAATCCGCGCCAAGGCCTGCATGGTGGTCTCCTTCCGAGCTATCCCTCTAAAGACCTCGTGTAGTAGTCGCCCCCTCCAGTGACAAGCAGATTCGCGCGGGCGGTGCCCCAACACCCCGATTGGGTGTTGCGCGAATGAGACAGCGGCCAACTTTCTACTGGCTGCGCGGCAGCTTAGAGGCCTTTGGCTCTTTCTTTTTTGCACTGCACACCTAATCTAAGTGTGCGGCTGAGCAGCGTTTTTTCCACAGGCACGCGGGTAGACGTCCGTCAGGACACCTCTTGGTGGGCGTTAGCCAATCGGAAGGCTTTGCTAGTCAAACTCCGAGGCCTCTTCTAGGCTGATTCGTGAGTTGTTTTGGGGGCTCTTATGAGTAGAGTTGCGGTGTTGCGTAGGCGTAAGACCTGGAAAACACGGGCAGGCGCCAAGATGCGAACTTTTATGAGATTTACGACTGTTTCGAGCGTGGCGGTTCTCGCCGCGGCCCTTTGGGCTGCGCCCGCAGCCGCCGAGAACGGCGCACTCGTTAGCACCGACGAGCCCATGACGATCGTGGTGTCGCTGCCGAACCAGAGAGCGCAAATCTATCGCGGCACCTCGCTGGTCACGACAACGGCCGTCTCGACCGGAAAACGGGGCCATTCCACGAAAGCCGGCATCTACAGCATTCTGGAGAAGCGCCGGCGGCACTATTCGAACCTCTATAACGGCGCGCCCATGCCCTGGATGCAGCGCCTGACCTGGACCGGAACCGCCCTCCACGCCGGCGTGGTGCCGGGTTACCCGGCCTCCCATGGCTGTATCCGTCTTCCCTACTCGTTCGCGCCCAAGCTTTTTGCCATGACGCAGGTTGGCCTCCAGGTCGTTGTGGCCCACAGCGCGGTAAAGCCGAAGCCGATCTCACATCCGGCCCTATTCCAGCCGCTCCCGCCGCCGATGCCGCCTGAGCTCCTGACGCAGGACGAGACGACCGAGACGCCGATGCGCAAGTCCAGCAATGACGCGGTGCCGGCCAAGCCCTTCGGACTGCCGGTCGTCTTTGCCAAGGCGGCAGCCGTGACGCCGAAGCCGATCATGGGCAAGGCCGCCGCGAAACTGGCGCTGATCCCGGAGACGACGGGCTCGACCGCGCGGGCGCCGAAACTCCAGGTTTCGACCGCGCTCAAGGACACGACCCAGCACGCGATCGACCCGGGCGCCGAGCCGTTCATCGGCAGTGGGTCCCATGCCGTTGCGGCCAAATCTCCGGCGAAGACCGGCGATGCTGCGAAGGCCGACTACGACATCGCAGAGGTCGAAACATCCGACGACTTCATGAAGCACCAAGATCGCCTGTTTGACCGCGAGGCGCCCAAAGCTGAAGACCGGCTGCCGCGCGCCGAAGAGACCGTCACGCTCGAGGACGCCGAGGCAGGGGACATCGCAGCGCAAGCCATCGAGACAAAGGAAATCAAGTCGGCCGCGGTTGCGCCCGACGTGATTTCGCCGGGATCCTCCGCGCAGGGCGAAGCCGAGGTTGCCGCCGAGGAGAGCCAGGACGCCGATCCGATCGCCGCTGTCGTGCGCGAGACGGCAACGGATACCGAGCCGGCGGCTCAGCCCATTCTGACCGTGTCGGCCGACGCCGTGACGGCCAAGTCCCAGCAGCCCCTCGCACTGTCGCTTTCAGTCCTTGGCGTGAACGACCATCCGCCGCTGCCGCTGACGCGTCCCTCTGTGATGCTGTCGCGCCTGGGTGCGGGTGCAAGCGCTGCGGCCTTCGAGGCCGCCGACCCGATTTCTCAAGAACCGCTGCGCATCTTGGTCACGCGGCGTACCGCGCGCGACCGCACGGTCGACGTGCAGTACATGCTGTCCGACATGGGCTATCTGGCCCCACAGAATTTCGACGGCACGCGCGGCGCGGCGACGATCCGGGCCCTCAAGGCGTTCCAGAAAGACAACGAGATGCCCGTTACGGGCGCGTTCACCGATGATGTGGTGAAGAAGATCTTTGCCGTGACTGGCAAGGAAGAGCCGGCCGAAGGGCAGCTGTTCGTGCGCCAAAAGTTCGCCAGCGTATTCTCGACGCCGGTTAGCTTCACCAACCCGGACAAGCCGCTCGGCACGCATCTCTTCACGATCATGAATTTCGAGCCGGGCGCCACGCAGGCGGACTGGACCGCAATCAGCCTGAACGACAAAGAGACCGCCGAATCCGTCCTCAACCGGATCGAGATTCCTGCCGATGTGCGCCAGAAGATTTCCGAGCGTCTGACACCCGGATCGTCCCTGATCGTGGCCGATACGGCGATTAACTCCGCGGCGCTGCCCAAGGGCGCCGACTTCCTCGTCTGGGATACGACCAAGAGCGCCAAGGTGCTTCGCGCCAGTGCCTCGCCTAAGCGGCGGGTGCGCAAGCGCACGACGCGGCGGCGCCCGACCTACACGCGGGAGCGGTCCTCGCGCCCGCGTTATACGCGCCGCTACCCCCAGCGCCGCTCCCCCCAGCGCCGCACCCCCTTCCGGTTCTAGGACGAGCCGGACGAAAGTTCTGCCGAATCGCACAGCGAACAGCCGTCAGCGACCCGCCGCAAGGCGGCAGCATCGCCACACGCCGGGGTGGCGCGTCAATCAACTCTACGTAAGAGAATATGGAGCGGGCGATGGGATTCGAACCCACGACCCCAACCTTGGCAAGGTTGTGCTCTACCCCTGAGCTACACCCGCACTCCAAACCACCGCTCGTCCTTGAATTTCAAGTCTCTGGGTGGTCACTTGCCACGTCGTGGCCTTGTAGTGGATAGCGTACGGACTGTCTACTTGCGCCCGCCGCGCCATCACCGGAACACGTTCCGTCCCGGTGAGGGGCTCCCATTAAAGGAACCGCGCACCAAACGCAATGGATTTAGCACGCACCAAGCTTTTTGCGTATCTGGAGGCGTTGGGAATTGCCTCCGAGACCGTCGAGCACGAGGCCATGTTCACGGTCGAGCAGTCAAAAGCCTTGCGTGGCACGATTTCCGGCGCCCATACCAAGAACCTGTTCCTGCGGGACAAAGAGAACCGGCTGGTCCTGGTCGTGGCCAAGGAAGACACCAAGGTCGATTTCAAGGGCCTGTCCAAAAGGCTAGGGCTCGGACGCTTCAGCTTTGGAAAGCCGGCGCAGATGAAGGCCGTGCTGGGGATCGAGCCTGGCTCGGTCACGGCACTGGCGCTCATGCACGAAGGCTCGACGGCCCTTACCGCCGTGGTCGTGGACGAGGCGCTGATCGCCTTTGCGGAGGTCAACTGTCATCCGCTGGACAACCGTGCCACCACGCGGCTGGCGACGTCTGACCTCCTGCGCTTCATACGCGCCTGCGGACACGAGCCCGAAATCTTGCCGCTGGCATGAAGTAATGTCGCTTCGAGGAATTGCGCCACGCGGCGCCAAGGTTGCCAAACGGGGCCCGACGGCCCATCTTTCGGGGCGAACGAGACAACTGCTAAATGCCGCGATGTAGGTGCGGCCCACGGATTTAAGCATGAGCATGGATACCCCGATCCTCGGCACGCAAGGCGAGGATGCGCCCAGCGCTGAAACGGTCAAAAACACCACCACACAGGACTTCGTGCGCGACGTCGTCGACGCCTCGCAGACCCGGCCCGTGCTGGTCGACTTCTGGGCGCCCTGGTGCGAACCCTGCAAGCAGCTCACGCCGATCCTTGAGAAGGTTGTCCGTGCTTCCAAGGGCGCGGTGGCCCTGGTCAAAATGAACATCGACGACTATCCGGAGATTCCCGGCCAAATGGGCGTGCAGTCCATCCCCGCCGTGTTTGGCTTCAAGGACGGGCGGCCCGTGGATGGCTTCATGGGCGCGCTGCCGGAATCACAGATCAGCGCGTTTATTGCGCGGCTCGTGGGCGAGACTGTCGGTACCGCCGCCGATGTGGAGACAGCCGACGCGGCGCTCGAGGCCGGCGACGTCAACGCGGCCGCGCAGATCTTCGGACAGATTCTGCAGGATGAGCCGGAGAACTTGGATGCCCTGGCAGGCCTTGCGAAGTGCTACGTCAAAACAGGCGATCGCGAACGCGCGGAGCAGACCCTCGCGCTCGCGCCGCCCGACAAGGCCGACAGCCCGTCGATTGCCGCGGTCCGGTCGGCGCTCGATCTTGCGCGTAAGTCCGACGAAGCTGGCGACGTGGACGCGCTGCGGGCGAAGGCAGCGCAGGCGCCCGAGGACCTTCAAGCCCAATTCGATCTGGCCCTGGCCTTGAATGCGAATGGGGACCGGGAGGGCGCGCTCGATACGCTTCTTGCGCTTGTTGCCAAGAACCGCAACTGGAATGAGGAAGCGGCCCGGAAGCAGCTCGTGCAGTTCTTCGAGGTCTGGGGACCCACGGACCCCGCGACGACCTCAGGCCGACAGCGACTTTCGTCGTTGCTCTTCGCCTGACGAGGCCTACGAGGCGTGTTCCATGACCAGCCCCTATAGCAGCCCTGACGATCTCCCCTCCGTCGTGCCGATCTTTCCCTTGAGCGGCGCGATTCTTCTTCCGCGCGCATCGCTCACGCTCAACGTGTTCGAGCCCCGGTACCTTGCACTGGTCGATCATGCTCTCGCCAATAAGCGGCTCATTGGCGTCGTGCAGCCCGCCGGCGAGACAGGCTCCACGGAATCGCCGCGAGGAAAATCCTTCCCGGTCAGGAACGTGGGCTGCGTCGGACGTATTACGTCGTTCAACGAAACGGAGGACGGACCCGAAGTCATTTCTCTGACCGGCATTGCGCGCTTCGAGCTCGGCGACGAACTCGCCTCCGATACGCCCTTCCGGGTCTTCGCTGCGAACTTTCTGCCGTATGCAGACGATTTTATCCGAGACCTCGGTGAAGACGAAGTGGATCGCGTCCGCCTTCTTTCAACGCTGCGGCGCTATCTTGAGACGAACGGTCTGCATGCAGACTGGGACCGGATCAATGAGGCGGCGAACGAACAGCTCGTCAATACGCTGTCGATCCTGTCTCCGTATGGGAGCGAAGAGAAGCAGGCGCTTCTCGAGGCCGGCAACCTCAAGGAACGGGCCGATGCCTTGGTCGCGCTAGCCGAGATGGAGCTTGCCGCGCGGGACGACAGTTCAGGGACATCACTGCAATGACGGACGCCAATGATACGCCCAACCCGGAGAGCAGGAGCGTCGATACTAAGCTTCTAGAGATTTTAGTCTGCCCACTGACGAAAACGTCTCTGGACTACGATGCAAAACGCCAGGAGCTGATCAGCCGCGCGGCGGGACTGGCCTATCCCATTCGCGACGGCATTCCGATCATGCTGCCCGAAGAAGCGCGTAAGCTGGACGACGCTTAGGCGACCGCCCGAAAGAGTCAGCGCGCTATCTCGTAGAATCCTCGCTCAAGTGCCGGACATCTGCCGGTGTCAGCCCCGCTTGCCTATAGGTGCGGATCGCTCGAGCGTTGTCGCGCTTGGCGAGCCGCTTTCCGTCCTCATCGCGGACGAGGGCGTGGTGGTGCCAAACGGGCACAGGCAACTCGAGCAGAGCCTGTAGAAGCCGATGGATAGGTGTCGCCTCCAGCAAATCCTCCCCGCGGACGATATGCGTCACGCCCTGGGTCGCGTCGTCGACGACGACCGCGAGGTGATAGGCGGCGGTACCAATGTCTTTCCGCGCGAGGACCACGTCGCCAACGCCTTCGCGCAGGACGGGAGGATCGAGCGTGTGGCAACCCGCATGCGCAGGGCCCGTCTCGGTCCAACGCAAGCTCTGGCCCTCCGTGAGTCTTAGGGCATGATCGAGGTTAAGCCGGATCGCCTCCGACGGTCCCGCCTCCGACATCGCACGGTTGCTGCATGTTCCAGGATAGACGGCAGGGGCGGCTAGTGAGGGATCCGCGCCTTCCTGCGGGGCTGCGAGGGCGCTGCGAATATCGGCGCGGGTGCAGCGGCAGGGATAGGTCACGCCGAGACGGTCGAGATGAGCGAGTGCCTCGGCGTAGGCCGTGTGTCGTTCGGACTGGCGCATTACCGGCTCTGGCCAGGTGAGGCCAAGCCAGCGCAATTCCTCGTAGATCGCCGCCTCGTATTCGGCGCGCACGCGGGCTGTGTCGGTATCTTCGATGCGGAGAAGGCACACGCCGTCGGCGCTTGCGGCCGCATCCCAGGCCGTCAGCGCCGAATAGGCATGGCCGAGATGGAGCAGCCCCGTTGGAGATGGCGCGAACCGCGTGACGAAACCAGCCGGTGCCATGGCTTGAGCGGACATGGATTGAGCCGCCACGCCTCTAAAGGGCCTCGCCCTTTAACAGGCGCGGGACATCGCCGGTGGCGCCGGCGGCCTCGCGCACCAGAAAGCGCTTGAGGCCGGGCGCCCGATCGACAAGCCCCATGCCGAGATCGCGGATCGCGCGCAAGGGTGCTTTGTCGTTCGAGAACAGCCTATTCATGCCGTCCATCACCGCGCCGGAAAACGCGCTGTCAAACCGGCGCCAGCGCTGATAGCGCCCGAGCGCCGTCGCCGAACCGATATCGAGACCGAGGCGGGCATTGTCGGTGATGGCCTCCACCAGGGCCGCGACATCGCGCAGCCCGATGTTCAGTCCCTGGCCTGCCAGCGGATGCACGACATGGGCGGCATCGCCTACCAGCGCCAGCCGGTCGCCGACAAAGGCGCGGGCCATCTGGAAGGCCAGAGGAAACGCGCGCGGGTGACCCTCGAGAGAAATCGCGCCCAGGCGATGGCCGAAACGGCGGCCGAGCTCGGCCAGGAAGACATCCTTATCGCCCGCCACCAACGCCGTGGCCTTGTCCGCGTCCTCGGTCCACACGATCGAGGAGCGGTTGCCCCTGAGCGGCAAAATCGCGAACGGCCCGGAGGGGAGGAAATGCTGGATCGCTCGACCCTCATGGGGTCTCTCATGTGAGAGCGTCGCAACGATGCCCTTTTGTGCGTAGGACCAGCCGATGCAATTAATGCCGGCAAGCTCGCGCAGCCGGGAGTTCTTGCCATCGGCGGCAGCGATCAGCGCGGCCCGCAAGGTCCGGCCGCTCGCGAGATGAATGTCGGCACCGAATCCATCTACCTTGAAACCCTGGACCGTATCAGGCGCGATCAGCTCGATACCGGGATGAGCGACGACAGCTTCCATGATTGCGGCAAGAAGCGCGCCGGCCTCGACGAGCCAGGCCTTGGCCCCCTCGTCGCGCAGTTCGTCCGTAAAGCCCAGGAGATGAGGGCGCAGGGCGGCGTTGAGCGGGCTGTCCGTGAGCTCTATAGAGTCCATGGATTGTGCGCCGGGTGCCAGGCGTGGCCACAGCCCAATGGCGCTCAGCAGATTTTTCGAGGCCGGCGAAAGGGCAAGCCCCCGGCCGTCTGGCTCCTGTGCGATTTCGGGGGGGGCCGCGTCGACGAGCGTCACCCGGCAGGTCTTCGGGGCGAGCTGCGCAAGCGCCAGGGCGAGAGTTCCCCCGGCGAAGCCGCCGCCGGCGACGACAATGCGGAAACCGCTCTGTTGATTAGCGCTCTGGGCCACGGGTCCTCTATAGGCGAGCGCGTGCGGCTGCGCCACCGCTTGAGTGACCAAGCGCCGGGTGGCCGCGCGGCAGGGCACCACCTTTTCGCCCACACACACAAACTGCTATGGGCATAGTGCGGGCTGACCGCCGCAGAACCCGCGACGTCGAAAGGGGCCTGTCTTATGAGTGCTGCTGTCGATCAACTCCTGTCGATCCTCGACTTGGAACCCTTGGAGCACAACCTCTACCGGGGCCTCAGCCCGCAAGTCGGATGGCAGCGGGTTTTCGGCGGCCAGGTTATCGGTCAAGCGCTCGTCGCCGCCCAGCGAACCTTAGAAGACCGCGGCGCCCATTCGCTCCATGCCTATTTTTTGCGCGCCGGCGATCCTGCTGTCCCGATCATCTACGAGGTGGATCGAATTCGCGATGGCAAGAGCTTCTCGACGCGCCGGGTCTTGGCGGTTCAGCACGGCCACGCCATCTTTTCCATGGCAGCCTCGTTTCACCGGGAGGAAAAGGGCCTCGAGCATCAGATGGCGATGCCCGACGTCCCGCTGCCCGAAGAGGTGCCGAGCGAAGCTGTCCTGACCGAAACCCTCATCGATCGCCTGCCGCCTCAGGTCAAAGCCTACTGGCAGGCGGAACGACCCATCGAGATGCGCCCCGTTGATCTATCGCGCTATTTGTCCCCACAGAAGCGCGAGCCGAGCCAGCTGATCTGGATCCGGGCGAACGGGGCTCTTGCCGACGATCAGGCGTTGCATCAATGCGTCCTGGCCTACGCCTCGGACTTCACGCTCTTGGATACGGCCCTCGTGGCCCATGGGAGGTTCGTGTTCGACCCAGGCCTTATGCTGGCCAGCCTCGACCATGCGCTGTGGTTTCACCAGCCGTTCCGGGCCGACGAATGGCTCCTCTACGCGCAAGACAGCCCCATTTCGGGCGCCGCAAGGGCCTTCTGCCGGGGCACGTTCTACACGCGTGACGGGCGTCTCGTGGCGTCCACAGCCCAAGAGGGCCTGGTACGCGAGCGGACGGCCGCTTCTTAGCCTATTTTATGGGCAATCGGTCCTCGCTGCCTCCAATCTGTGCGAAACGCCATTGCTCAACCAGTACGCACCGGTGGGCCGGCTTGGTGTAATCTTCGTAAAAACAATGACTTGCCTGCTTTCCCGCAGACTTGGCACGCGGCTTGACTCTGTTAACGGGTTCCAACGGCAGAAGCTGCGGCGACCTCCGCCCAGACCGCCGTCAATTATGGAGGGCTCAAACAGATGAAGCTGGTGATGGCAATCATCAAGCCATTCAAGCTCGACGAGGTGCGTCAAGCCCTCACAGATCTTGGACTGCAAGGCATGACCGTTACAGAGGTCAAAGGATACGGGCGGCAGAAAGGCCACACGGAGATCTATCGCGGCGCCGAGTACGCCGTGAACTTCCTGCCGAAGATAAAGATCGAGGTCGTTGTGCCTACAAAGATGGTCGACAACGCAGTGGACGCTATCGTCGCCGCCGCGAAGACCGGTCAGATCGGCGACGGCAAGATCTTCGTCGTTCCCGTCGAGCAAACGGTGCGCATTCGCACCGGCGAAACCAACGAATCAGCACTGTGATGGGGGGAAAGTTTAAGATGACGACTTTTGCCAAATACATGCTCGGCGTGGTCGCGGCGCTAGTGTTGCTCGCGCTGACCCATGTCGATCCGGCAATCGCTCGAGACGCCGCGGGAGCGGCCAACGCGCCTATTGCCGATATGGCCGAATTCAAGGTGGCCCAAGCGGAGCCGGCTGCCGAAGCGCCTAAACTGGAAGAACCGCTTGAAGCCGCTGGTTCGGGCGAGGAGGCTGGAGCCAAACTCGACACGGGCGACACGGCCTGGATGCTCGTCGCGACCGCAATCGTGCTGATGATGGCCATTCCCGGCCTCGCCCTGTTTTACGGCGGCCTCGTCCGAAAAAAGGGCGTCCTAGCCGTTCTGATGCAGGTTTTCACGATCGTCTGCTTGATGACGTTGCTATGGTATATGGTCGGCTACTCGCTGGCCGCCACCGATGGTGGTTCATTGAACTCGTATATCGGCGGCTTCGACAAAATGTTCCTCGCGGGCATTGGTCCGGATACGTTGAGTGGCACAATACCTGAGTCGGTGTTCTTCACCTTCCAGCTTACCTTCGCGGCCATCACGCCGGCCCTCATCGTGGGTGCATTTGCCGACCGCATGAAGTTCTCGGCGGTTTGCATATTCATGTGCCTATGGCTGCTCATCGTCTATGTGCCGGTCTGGCACTGGGTCTGGGGCGGCGGCTTCCTCTCAGAAGATGGCGTTCTCGACTTTGCTGGCGGTACGGTCGTTCACATCAATGCCGGTGTTGCCGCACTTGTGGCGTGCATTTTCCTTGGCAAACGTGTGGGTTATGGGACCGAAAACATGGCACCGCATAACTTGGTACTCAGCGTGATCGGCGCGTCACTACTTTGGGTGGGCTGGTTCGGCTTCAACGCCGGGTCGGCGCTCGGCGCCAATGGTGCCGCCGGTATGGCCATGCTTGCGACCCAGTTAGCCACGGCCGCTGCAGCGCTTGCCTGGATGTTTGTCGAATGGATCGTCCACAAGAAGCCGTCCGTGCTCGGAATCATTTCTGGTGCCATTGCGGGCCTCGTGGCCATCACCCCGGCTTGCGGGTTCGTCGATGGTTGGGGCGCGCTCTGGATCGGTATTGCCGCCGGCGTGATCTGCTTCTTCATGTCGACGACGATCAAGAAGGCGCTTGGCTATGACGACTCGCTCGACGTTTGGGGCATCCATGGCGTTGGCGGTATCGTCGGCGCCATCCTCACCGGCGTATTCGCCGTTGAGGCGATCGGCGGCACTGCCGGCCTGCTCGAAGGCAACCCCGGTCAGGTCCTGACCCAGATCTGGGGCATCGTCGCCACCATGGTGTGGTGTGCCATCGCGACCTTCGTGATCCTGATCATCACCAATATTCTGGTTGGTGTCCGGGTGAGCGAGCCGGTCGAGATCGAGGGCTTGGACATTAATCTCCATGGTGAGACCGTCCAATAGGCCTTCGCGCAAAACCAAGAGGGACAAGAACACTGGAGAATTCGAGCTAGATCTCCTCCTCCCTTGACAACTAGCTCCACCTCGGACCCCGGCGTCGCTTGCGGCGCCGGGGTCTCCTTATGTGCTCCCCGCACCCGGTCCGAACAGCGCCTGACCTTTAGGCCCCCATTGCCGAGGCGCCCGACTTGGCCTACACGCAAAGCACCATGTCCCACACTGAAGCCGCTAGCGGAATCGCGCTCGAAACCCTGATCCGCTCACCCTTCGCGCGCCTCAATGCGCTCCTTGCGGACACGCCGCCCGGCGCCGATCCGATTCTGTTTTCGCTGGGTGAGCCGCACACGTCGCTGCCGCCTTTCGTGCAGCCCGTGCTTGAGGAGCATTTGGCGGCGTTCGGAAAATACCCACCCATTCGCGGCGTGCTCCCCTTGCGGCAAGCGATTTGCGAATGGCTCGAACGGCGCTACCCGGTGCTCGACGGCGTTGTGGACCCGGAGACGCATGTCCTGCCGCTCAACGGCTCCCGGGAGGGGCTGTTCTCCGCCATCTTTCCAGCGCTCGCGCGGAAACCCGATGTCACCGATCCGGTAGTCCTCATTCCGAACCCGTTTTACCAAGTCTATGCGGCGGCGGCGGCCGTCGCGGGGGCCGAGCCCGTGTTTCTCAAGTCCGCGCCGGAGAAGGGCTTTCTGCCCGATCTCGATGCGATTGACGACGAGCTTCTTGACCGGACCGTCGCCCTCTATCTGTGCTCGCCATCCAACCCGGAGGGCGCCGTGGCCAGCACCGGCTATCTCGAAAAGGCAGTCCGCCTTGCCCGAACCCACGATTTTCTTGTCCTCGCAGACGAGTGCTATTCGGAAATTTACACTGATGAGCCTCCTCCCGCGGCGCTCGCGGTCGCGCAAGGCGCCACGGGGCACCTCACGAACGTGCTGTCCTTTCAGTCGCTGTCGAAACGGTCGGGCCTTCCGGGGTTGCGCTCGGGTTTCATCGCCGGGGATCCGGCATTTCTCGATGCTTTCGGGCGATTCCGGAACGTGGCCTGCCCGCAGGTCCCGCTGCCAATCCAATATGTCTCGGCCGCGGCTTGGGCCGACGAGACCCATGTGGAGGCCGCGCGCGACTTCTATCAGGCCAATTTCGACGTCGCCGAGGCTGTTCTTCAGGGCCGCTACGGCTATGCCCGGCCGGAAGGCGGCTTTTTCCTTTGGCTGAATATGGCCGATTTCGGGGGTGGCGAGGGGGCCACGAAAACCCTTTGGAAAGGATGTGGCGTCAAAGTTCTCCCAGGGACATATCTCACGAAGTCGCAAGACGGCCAGGCCGATCACGGTCTGGACTTCGTCCGGCTTGCGCTCGTGCATGACGCGGAGACAACGCGCGAGGGGCTAGCACGTCTCGTCGCCACATTGGGCTAGAGAAATGACAGCGACAGGCAGATCGACACCAAAGCGGCGGCTTTTACCGAGCGCCGTCGAGCACGGCCTGCGCCGTCTCGTTTTCGGCACCTATGGGTTTGCACTCATTCTGGGCGCGACCGCCGTTTGGGTGGCCCTGGCGACCTGGTCGGTCCACGACCCCAGCCTCAACAACGCCACGCCCGTCGTGCCGCGCAATCTGCTCGGCGGCTGGGGCGCGGTAATCGCCGATCTCGGTATCCAGTCCTTGGGACTCGCCACTATCTTCCTGTTCCTGCCGCTCGCAGCCTGGGGCTGGCATCTCGTCGCTGACACGATGCCCGGCAAGATCAAATACCGCCTTCTGGCCTGGCCTTTCGCCGGCCTGCTGCTGGCCGCGGCCTTCGCCGGATTGCCGCAACCCAAGAGTTGGCCGTTACCGAACGGACTTGGCGGCATTCTCGGCGACTTCATCATGGCCGGTGCGCATGTCATCGGTCCGTTTTTGCCCGAGTCGGCCGTGTCCTTCGTAGCCGGGCTCGTGTTCATGGTCTCGGGCTTCGGGCTCCTGTTCTTCGCCAGCGGCACCAGCGCCTCGAAACTCGTCGGCCTGTGGGCTCCCCGCGCCAGCGCCGCCGAGGAATGGGCCAATGCCTGGGTCGGTGCCGGCATGCATGTGGCGATCGACTGCTTTGCCCGCCTGCGCCGCCTCGTCGGCCGCAAGCCCAGTGCCGAATCAGTGGACGAGGAAGATCTCGAGGCCGACCATGATCTGGAGCCCGACGCCGAGGCTTATGATGACTCTCGTGATGAGTCTTGGGACGAAGCGAGCGCGGAGCCCAAACGCCTGGCCTACGACGATGGCCGGATCGAGCCGTCGTTCGGTCCCGCGCCATTGGTCGACGACCGCTACGGCGATGAGCCCTATACCGACGAGGACGAAGAAGCAGCGCCCGATTATCGGATCACGCGCACTGAAGAGCCGCAGCGCAAGCGGGTCCGCAAGCTGACTCGTGTCGCCGCCCGCCCGAGCGGTGCGCCGTTCGACCAGCCCTCGGTGAAGCTGCTGCAGCCCAAGGCGCGCGTAGCCCGCGGCACCGGCATCTCAGACGAGGTCCTGCAAGAGAATGCGCGCGAGCTCGAAGGTGTGTTGCAGGACTTCGGGGTGAAGGGCGAGATCACCAATGTGCGGCCGGGCCCGGTCGTCACGCTCTACGAACTCGAACCGGCTCCGGGTACGAAATCCTCGCGCGTGATCGGTCTCGCCGACGACATCGCCCGCTCCATGAGCGCCATTGCCGCCCGCGTCGCGGTAGTGCCCGGACGAAACGCTATCGGTATCGAATTGCCGAACGAGCGGCGCGAAATGGTCATGCTGCGGGAACTGTTCGAATCGCCGGACTTCCAGCAGACCGATGCCCGCCTAGCGTTGGCGCTCGGTAAGACGATCGGCGGCGAGCCGATGGTCGCCGACCTGTCGCGCATGCCACACCTTCTGATTGCCGGCACCACCGGTTCAGGAAAGTCGGTCGGCATCAACACGATGATCCTGTCGCTGCTCTACCAACTGTCGCCGGAGCAGTGCAAATTCATCATGATCGACCCGAAAATGCTGGAACTGTCGGTGTATGACGGTATTCCGCATCTGTTGGCGCCCGTTGTGACGGATCCAAAAAAGGCCGTGGTCGCTCTAAAATGGACGGTGCGCGAGATGGAGGAGCGCTACAAGCGCATGTCCAAGCTCGGTGTCCGCGACATCAAGGGCTACAACGCGCGGATTGCACAAGCGGAGGCCAAGGGCGAGACCCTGACCCGTACGGTTCAAACCGGCTTCGACCGGGAGACTGGCCAGGCGATCTACGAACAAGAAGAGATGAACTACGAGGCGATGCCCTACATCGTGGTCATTGTCGACGAGATGGCCGACCTTATGATGGTGGCGGGCAAGGATATCGAAGCCGCGGTCCAGCGTCTGGCGCAGATGGCCCGCGCCGCCGGCATCCACCTGATCACCGCGACTCAGCGGCCGAGCGTGGATGTGATCACCGGCACCATCAAGGCGAACTTCCCAACACGGATAAGCTTCATGGTCACGTCCAAGATCGACAGCCGTACGATCCTTGGCGAGCAAGGCGCCGAGCAGCTGCTGGGCCAAGGCGACATGCTGTATATGGCCGGTGGCGGGCGGATCATTCGCGTGCATGGGCCGTTCGTGTCGGACGAAGAAGTGGAGAAGGTCGTCCGTCACCTGAAGAAGCAGGGCGTTCCGGCTTATCTGGATGCCATCACGGACGACGACGAGGCCGAGGATGGAGAAGGCACCGGCGCGGCCGAGTACGGCGACGGCAGCAACGACCTCTACGATCAGGCTGTCGCCGTGGTGCTACGGGACAAAAAGGTCTCGACCAGCTATATCCAACGGCGTCTCGGGATCGGGTACAATCGCGCGGCCACCCTGATCGAGCGGATGGAGAAGGAAGGTCTGATCGGTTCCGCTAATCACGCCGGCAAGCGTGAGATCCTGGTTGGGAACGATGAGGCCGCCGCCCCCTACTAGCCCCGCGACAAAACAGGTCGGCGCCAATAAGTTGACCAGATCTAGCGAAATCATCTATTCGGAGGCGTTCGAGACACGTCCTCGCCAAGCGGGCTCCGATGATGGGGGATTTATGACAAAAGGCTGCGCTGCATTTCTCGCCGCAGGTCTGCCGATTGCACTGAGCCTGACGATGGGCTTGGCCTATGCCCAGGGTTCCTCGACCACCGTTACGAAGACCCCCGCGCCCCAGGCCGTCGCGCCGCAACCCGCGCCCCAAGGTGCTCTGCGTCCGAGTATCGGCCAGGAGGTTATCCCGGCCGAGAATGCCGCGCCGGTCGGAGAGATCGTGCCTCCGAAGATCGACGAGGGCGAGAGCTGGCAGGTGGCCCTCGAGGCGGCGAAGGGGCCGACCCCGCTGATCGGCAAGCAGCAGGCGGCGGCGGTTAGCAAAATCAACGCCTATTTCAACGGCATGACCAGGCTTGAAGGCAATTTCAAGCAGACCGATGCTAGCAACAAGCGCTCTCATGGGCGCTTCTACGTCTCGCGGCCCGGCCAGATTCGATTCGACTACGCGCCGCCGAGCCCGCTGCAGATCATCGCGGACGGACATTCTCTTGGAATTCAGGATAAGAGCTTGAAGACACTGGAGAAATACCCCATCAAGTCGACGCCTTTCAGACTGCTGCTCGCCCCGACGGTTGATCTGGGGCGAGACGCAAAGATTCTTGGCGTCGAGAGCGACAACGGAATCCTGGCCATCACGCTCGAAGACCGGAAGGGCACGGCCGGCCATATCAGGCTCGCCTTCAAGTCGGGCTCCAAGCTGCAGTTGCGAGAGTGGACGATTACGGACGCACAAGGGCTGACCACACGGGTGACGGTCGACAGCCTCGTGTCTGGCAAAAAAAGACCTCCATATTGGTTCAAATTCAAGGACGCGCCGAACTCGCCCTTTAGAATGGGTGGGTAACTCAGAGGTTTATCGCCTTATCCTCAAGGTCTTTACCAATTGTTAAGTTTTCCAGGTGCGAAGGCTTGAAGTCGCCGCTCGGACTGCATATTTCTGTTGCAGAGGCGGACCACATCGTTTGTATCGGCAGTGCCCCCCCGTCTAGCCGAAGATGTGGTCTGCTCGAGCCGGCTTCCCTCCCGGCTCGCGCGAAGAACGCGCTTAGGCGTCCAACCCCACTCAGCGGTTGGACGCCTTTTTCTTTGCGCCCACGTTCTTTCCCCCAAAATCTTCTGCGCGAATAAGCGTTGGCCGTTCCGTTGATCCCCAGAAAATGAGGCGACAGTCGAATTGCGGCATTGCCTGGCTGCCTGGGACGGCTTAGCAAGCCCATCATGCGTTTCAAACTGGCCACATGGAATATCAACTCGGTGCGCCTGCGGCTTGATTTGGTGGAGCGGTTCGTACGGGCCGAGAAGCCGGACGTTCTCTGTCTGCAAGAGATCAAGTGTCAGGAGGAACAGTTTCCGCGCGCGGCATTCGAAGCAATGGGCTTTCCCCATATCGCCGTCACGGGCCAGAAGGGCTATCACGGCGTCGCCACAGTCTCGAAGATCCCCATCAAGAAGATGGACCGCCTGGACCTGTGCGGCGACGGGCATGCGCGCCATGTCTCCGTAGTGCTGGATGACGGCTTAGATGGGCGCAAGCCTCTGACGCTGCATAATTTCTATGTCCCGGCCGGCGGCGACATCCCGGACCCGGATGCCAACGACAAGTTCAGGCACAAGCTCGACTTTCTCGATGCGCTGACAGCCTGGTCGGGGGCGCACAAGACGAAGACCAAGAACCGCCTGATCCTGGTGGGCGACCTCAATGTGGCGCCGCTCCCCACCGACGTTTGGTCCCACAGGCAGCTGCTAAAAGTGGTCAGTCACACACCGCCGGAAACCGAGCGGATGGCGCAACTCCTGGCCTCGCACGACTGGATCGACGTGATGCGCCGCCATGTTCCGCCCGAAGAAACGCTGTTCACCTGGTGGAGCTATCGCAACCGCGATTGGCGCCTATCCAACCGGGGACGCCGGCTCGACCATATCTGGACGACCCCGGCCCTGGACGACGCGACAGTCGCCATGCGGGTGCTCGAGGAGACGCGCGACTGGGAGCGCACATCCGACCACGTGCCGGTGATTTCGGATTTCGAACTCGATTGAGGCGCCGACCAAGCGCCAGACCTCAAAGAGACGTCACGGGACCAGCTTATAACCGCCCGTCTCGGTGATCAGGAGCTCGGCCTGGGACGGGTCCTTCTCGATCTTCTGACGCAGACGATAGATGTGGGTCTCAAGCGTATGGGTCGTGACCCCCGCATTGTAGCCCCAGACCTCGTGCAGCAGGACGTCGCGCGTCACCACCCGCTCACCGGCGCGATAGAGATATTTGAGAATCGACGTCTCTTTCTCCGTGAGCCGGATCTTCTTGCCGCCATTTGGGTCCACGAGAAGCTTCGAGGCGGGCTTGAACGAATAGGGCCCGATGGTGAAGACCGCATCCTCGCTCTGCTCGTGCTGCCGTAGCTGGGCGCGGATGCGCGCAAGCAGGACGCCAAGACGGAACGGCTTGGTCACATAGTCGTTTGCGCCCGATTCCAGCCCTAAAATGGTGTCGGCGTCGGAACTCTGGCCCGTGAGCATGATGACAGGGCCCTTGAACCCGCCGCGCCGCAACAGCTTGCAGGCCTCGCGTCCGTCAAGATCGGGCAGGCCCACATCCAGCAAGACCAAGTCGACATGGCCATTGCGCGCCAGTTTGAGCCCGTCCTGAGCGGTGCAGGCGAGTTCGGTCTCGAACTCCTCATGAAGCGAAAGCTGCTCACTCAAGGACTCGCGCAGCTCATCGTCATCGTCGATGATGAGTATCTTGCGCGCGTTGCTCATATGCAGATCCTTCCCAAAGGTTTTTTGTCGATCGCCGGCAGGAGGCTTTCTCGATAAATGCTTTTAAGAGGGGCGCAGCGAAGCCACAAGCATATCGATTCTCTGGCGAAATGGCGAATAGAGGCTGAAATAGCCGTGAGACGGCCAAAGCCCATAGTTGTCCGGCGTGCGCCGGGCCGGCCGACGGAGGCCCGCGTTCAGCTGGCCAATGGCGTCCGGCGCGCAGCGCTTGGCCGCGGCGGCATCAAGGCCCTGAAACGCGAAGGCGACGGCGGAACGCCGATCGGCTGTCTGCCCGTGCGCTTGGTGCTCTATAGGGCGGACCGTGTGCGTCGGCCCCGTTCCGCGTTACCGCTCCGGGCCATCCGCATAGGCGATGGCTGGTGTGACGATCCGGTCGACCGGAACTACAACCGGCCGATCCGGCGTCCCTATAGGCACAGCACCGAGACGATGATGCGGGAGGATGCGCTCTACGACGTCGTGCTGGTGCTCGGCCATAACGACCGGCCGCGTGTACGCCGCCGCGGAAGCGCGATCTTCGTGCACCTGGCGCGCCCGGGCTATACGCCCACCGAAGGCTGCATCGCGTTCTCGTTCGGGGATCTCTTAGCCGTGGTGGCTCAGCTGCGCGCCGGCAGTGGCTTCTTAGTCATGCCCTAGAGGCTCTCCGAGCAGCTCTATTGCGGCGCGGCTACTCGAGCAGAACGCGCGCGCCGAAGATCGCTGTGCCGACCCTGACATAGGTCGCCCCGAACATAATCGCCGTTTCGAAGTCGGCACTCATCCCCATGCTGAGCTCCTTGAGCCCCAGCTCGCCGGCTAGCTTGGCCAGCAGCGCAAAATGCATGGCCGGCTCTTCGTCCTGCGGTGGGATGCACATCAGCCCCACGATGGGCAGCGCGAACGTCTCCCGGCAGAGCGTGACGAATTCGGGGGCTTCGTCCGGCGCAATACCCGCTTTCTGCGGTTCTTCGCCTGTATTGACCTGCACGAAACAGCGCGGGCGCTTGGCGACACGCTCCATTTCCACGGCAAGGGCCCGGGCCAGTTTCGGCCGGTCCACGGTCTCGATCACATCGAACAGGGCGACGGCTTCCTTGACCTTGTTGGTCTGGAGCGGGCCGATGAGATGCAATTCCACGTCGGGATGGAGGTCCCTTAGCGCAGGCCATTTGCCATGCGCTTCCTGCACGCGGTTCTCGCCGAAGATGCGCTGACCCGCCTCGATCGCGTCTGCAACCGCCGCGGCAGGCATGGTCTTGCTCACCGCCACGAGCTTCGCGGCATTTGCCGGACGATCGGCGGCCTCGCAGGCCAGACGGATATCCTCCTGGACCAGGTCCAGGCGGGATGGAATTTCCGCGGCGGAATGGCTTTCTGAGTTCATGCGGGATACCTAAGGCCCATCATTAGCGCCGCCGGCGACCATGTCTAGTCGTGGCGCAGCCTACGTCTACCTGCGGCGCAGCCTGTGGTAACGTGCGATTTCAGCGCGCTTGACCCTGTTGGCGAATTGGTTTCGATTGCCACGCAATCGACAGACGGATGGGGTAAGAATGGCCGCGGATCGCTACGACGCGCCGGCACGCGAAAAACATTGGCAAAAGGTCTGGCACGACAAGAGCCTGTTCGAGGCGCACGAGGACACCCCGCGCCCGAAATACTACGTGCTTGAGATGTTTCCGTACCCGTCGGGCCGCATCCATATGGGCCACGTGCGGAACTACACGATGGGGGACGTGGTGGCGCGATTCATGCGCGCGCGCGGTTACAACGTGCTGCATCCTATGGGCTGGGATGCCTTCGGCCTTCCAGCCGAGAATGCCGCCATCGAGCGGGGCGTGCACCCGGGCAAGTGGACCTACGACAATATCGCGACAATGCGCGGGCAGCTGAAGAGCATGGGCCTGTCGCTGGATTGGTCGCGCGAGATCGCCACCTGCGACCTGGAGTACTACCACCAGCAGCAAAAACTGTTCCTCGACATGCTTACGGCCGGTCTCGTTGACCGCAAGACGCGCAAAGTGAATTGGGATCCGGTCGACAACACCGTGCTCGCCAATGAGCAAGTCATCGACGGGTGCGGCTGGCGCTCGGGGGCGCCTGTCGAACAGCGAGAGCAGCCCGAATGGGTCTTCAAGATCACCGACTACGCGCAGGACTTGCTGGACGCGCTCGAGAAGCTCGAACGGTGGCCGGACAAAGTCCGCCTGATGCAGGCCAACTGGATTGGGCGCTCCGAAGGCTTGCTCCTCAAATTCGAGACGGCGCCGGGCACCGGCCCGCAAGGTTTCGAGACGATCGAAGTTTTCACCACCCGCCCCGACACGCTCTTTGGCGCCTCCTTCGTCGCCATCGCGCCCGATCATGCGTTGGCGCAGGCGATCGCGGCAACGAACGCGGATGCCCGCGACTTCATTGACGAGTGCCATCGGCACGGCACCACCGCCGCGGAGATTGAGACCCAGGAGAAGAAGGGTTTCGATACGGGCGTGCGCGTTGCCCACCCTGTGCTCGAAGGTGCCGAGCTGCCGGTTTACATCGCCAATTTCATTCTGATGGAGTACGGCACGGGCGCTATTTTTGGCTGCCCCGCGCACGATCAGCGCGACCTGGAATTCGCCCGCGCCTATGAACGCCCGGTCCTGCCCGTCGTGCTGCCGCCCGGCGCAGACCCGAAATCGTTCGAGATCGGTGAGGAGGCCTATACGGGCGACGGAACGCTATTCAATTCGGGCTTCCTCGATGGGCTTGCAGTTGTCGACGCCAAGAACGCGATGGCCGATCGTCTCGAAGCACGGCAGGTCGGCGGCGCGCCGCAAGGGGAGCGCAAAACGCAGTTCCGCCTGCGTGACTGGGGCATTTCCCGCCAGCGCTACTGGGGCTGTCCGATCCCGATGATCCATTGCGAGGCCTGCGGGCTCGTGCCGGTGCCGGACGCGGACTTGCCCGTGAAGCTGCCCGATGACGTCACCTTCGACGTGCCCGGCAATCCGCTCGACCGGCACCCGACCTGGAAAAATGTGACATGCCCCAAATGCGGCGGCGCAGCGCAGCGCGAGACCGACACCATGGACACGTTTGTCGATTCGTCCTGGTACTTCGCGCGCTTCTGTTCGCCGCGCGCGCCCGTGCCAACCGACACGAAGGCGGTCGGCTATTGGCTGCCCGTGGATCAGTATATCGGCGGGGTAGAACACGCGATTCTGCATCTGCTCTATGCACGCTTCTTCACGCGGGCCCTGCACAAGACGCAACACGCGGCGCTCGACGAACCATTCCAGGGCCTGTTTACACAAGGGATGGTCACGCACGAGACCTATAAGGACGAGGCGGGCAATTGGCTCTTTCCTGAGGACGTGACGATCCGGGACGGAAAGTCCGTACACGTCTCAACCGGCGCCCCCGTGAGCGTCGGGGCCGTCGAATCCATGTCGAAGTCCAAA
Source organism: Methyloceanibacter sp. (assembly GCF_049590335.1). Lineage (GTDB taxonomy): Bacteria > Pseudomonadota > Alphaproteobacteria > Rhizobiales > Methyloligellaceae > Methyloceanibacter. The sequence goes on along the minus strand of NZ_JBAWCQ010000013.1, from coordinate 194 downwards.
AAGAATGTGGTGGATCCCGACAACATCATCAGCGCCTATGGGGCCGATACGGCGCGCTGGTTCATGCTGTCCGACACTCCGCCCGAGCGCGACATTGAATGGACCACGGGCGGCGTCGACGGCGCGCACCGATTCGTACAGCGTGTGTGGCGGCTTGTTGTCGAGGCGGCGGGGACGGGCGCACCGGCCGGCAC
>NZ_JBAWCQ010000012.1:0-2248 GCF_049590335.1 Methyloceanibacter sp. | reverse complement strand
GAGTGGTGATGAGCGCCAAATTCACTCACCTATCCACCAGCTGCGCCTCTTTGTGAGACATTTCGCTGCTTTTCTCGATGCAGCTTTCTTGTCGCGTTCATGTTGCATGGAGTTGCCGAGACGGGATGGAAACCCTTGAAAATCAATGGGTCTAGATCGCAACATACGCAACATGAAAAAGGCCCCGATTGGGGCCTAACCTATTGATTTTATTGGTAGCGGAGGAGGGACTCGAACCCCCGACACGCGGATTATGATTCCGCTGCTCTAACCGGCTGAGCTACTCCGCCCCAATATCGCGCGGCACCCGAGCCGACACATTCCAGAATATTGGCAGCTTAGACCCCAACTTAGGCCCCCGCTCAAGTCGCGAAAAGCGTGTTAGCACAAGACGACGCTCTTTAACGCTCGGCCAATTGACTCTGGAGGCGGCGATATAGAGACCGCCAGTAATCTAAGTCAAGCATCCGGCGCGCGAGGGCCTCTTTCTGCGGCGCCGACGAAGGCACCGGCTCGGTCGCGCTGCCCGCTTTGCGCCCCTTTGCCAGGAAGTCGCGTGCCGCCTGCGGGGCGACTTTGAAGCCCGGCTCCTTGACAAAGCGCAGCATGGTAAAGAGCCCCACGGGCCAGAGCGGCCGCCGCTCGGCCAGGCGCAGATCCTCGCAGATCAGAACTCGCTCCGGCTCAAACACCGCATGCCAGCCGATCAAATCGGCGAACGGGGCGAGTTTCCGCTCGAAGAATCCGCGCGCACCGTGCTCCTGGCTGAAATGGTTGACGAGGATCACCTCGCCGCCGGGCGCACAAACCCGCTCCAGCTCGCGCATGACCTTTTCGGGGTCGGGCACGACGGTCATCACATACATGGCGACCACGGTATCGAAACTCTCATCGGCAAAGCCGAGCGCACTCGCGTCCATCTCGTGCAGCCCGTCCACATTGCCGAGCTTCTTCTTGGCGACCTTTTCGCGCGCCTTGTCCAGCATCTCGGGCGAAAGGTCGATACCCGTCACGGTCAGGTGCTTGCCATAGGCCGGCAGCGATAGCCCCGTGCCGACGCCCACTTCGAGCACGCGGCCCTTGCGCTTGTTGATGATCTTGACCGCATGTTTGCGGCCCGCATCGGCGACCTGGCCAAACGTGTAATCGTAGACCGGCGCCCAGCGGCGGTAAGCGTGGCGAACGGACTTTGTGTCCATCACCGGATGATTGGAAGACATCGCTTAACCCTCCCCGAGAGTGCGAACCGCTTTCGTCTAGCGGCCTAACGCGATTACACCAAGAACGCTTCGGCGGGCAGTGGCGCCTCAACCGGAAATGCGTCTTTGGTTCCGAAGGCTCCTTGCGCCGACTTGATCCAGCCGCCGCCAAGAAGCCGCTCTCCGCCGCCCGTCGCGGCATAAAACACACAAGCCTGTCCGGGTGATACCCCCTCCTCGCCGTCGGCGAGTTCCACCAGCACCGTACCGCTTTCGCAAAGGAGTGTCGCCGGCTGCAGCGGACCCGTGGACCGGATCCGAGCCAGGACTTCAAGGGCGCCCGCCACCGCCGTCTCGAAGGGCTCATCGCCCAGCCAGTTGAGATCGCGCAGCACGACTGTATGCGCCAGAAGCGCCTCGCGCGGGCCCACCACCACTTGGTGGCGCGCCGCATCGAGCTTGACCACGTAAAGCGGCTCGGCCGCGGCAATGCCGAGACCCCGGCGTTGGCCGATCGTGTAATTGATGATGCCCGTATGGCGACCCAGCACCCCGCCATCCACATGGACGATATTGCCGGACTCGGCGGCACCAGGGCGCAGCCGCTCGATAACTTGCGTGTAGCGGCCTGTGGGCACGAAGCAGATATCCTGGCTATCCGACTTGCCGGCAATGTCGAGCCCGAACTCACGCGCGAGGGCCCGCGTTTCGTCCTTCGGCATGCCGCCCAAGGGAAAGCGCAAGAAGGCGAGCTGCTCCGGGGTCGTGTTGAACAGGAAGTAGCTCTGGTCGCGCTCCTTATCAGCCGCGCGGTGGAGCTCCCAGCCGTACTCGCCGGGCACGCTCTTCACATAATGGCCCGTGGCGAGCGCGGCGGCGCCAAGCCCTTCGGCGGTTTCCAGAAGGTCGCGAAACTTGATGTTTTGGTTGCAGGCCACGCACGGCACCGGCGTCTCGCCGGAAAGATAGCTGTCGGCGAAGGCGCCCATCACCGCCTGCTCAAACTTATGCTCATAGTCGAGCACGTAATGCGGGATATCGAGTGCGGC
>NZ_JBAWCQ010000011.1:0-3136 GCF_049590335.1 Methyloceanibacter sp. | reverse complement strand
GGGAGTTTGTGGAGGTGGCATGACTACAAGGTTTACTGCTGTCACGGCTCGCAGGCCCTCTCACGCGTCGATTGTTCGACTGCGTTTTCTGGCCTTGGCCATGGCGCTGCAGGCTGCATTTCTGTTTGCCGCCCCCATAGCGGTTAACGCCGAGGAGATCGTTCACGACGCCGAGTTCTATATTCTCAAAAATCAAAACGGAGATAAGTGGGCGGAGCAGGACAAGGAACTCGACGCGAAACTTGCCGCGCTTGAGGAGAAATTCGGCAGGCCGCCGAACATCGTCTACATCCTTTGGGACGACACCGCGTTCGGCGCCGTAGGCTTTCCGGCTTTGCAGAAGAACTTCGGTTATGAGACGCCCAACCTCAACAGGATGGCCGAAGAGGGCATCAACTTCACGCGAATGTATACTGAGCCTTCTTGCACCCCAACCCGCGCCGCCGTTCTAACCGGCCGCCATCCCGTGCGCCACGGCATGGGTGTGGTGGGCATGCCGCATGAGTTTTCCGGGATGCGGGCCGAGGAAGTGACCATCGCTGAGGTGCTGTCCGATGCAGGCTATGCGACAGGTTTCTTCGGCAAGGGGCATCTCGGTGACATCGAGGAGAGCTATCTTCATAACCAAGGGTTCGACGAGGCGCTGTTCACGCCGATGAATCAGATCACCTCCCTCTACAACCCGCAAGGCAACGCGGTGAATGCGGTGCTCGGCTTTTCGCCGGAGATCTATCCGCTCGATCCCTACCAGCTCGATAGCCCGGGCTTGGTCCCTGCGGGCTGGGTCATGAACATTGAGGGTAAGAAGGGCGAGCAGGGTCGCGAGTGGTGTGGAACGTCCAACGAGTGCTTTGGGAAGCTGGACGACGAAGCCGAAAAACGCACGCTCGCATTCATCCGCAAGAACGCCGAGGCGGAGAAGCCCTTCTTCGTTTCCTACTGGCCGAACTTTCTCAACTTCATGGACTTCCAGATGCCGAAGAAGTCGGTGGCCGGCTTGATGGTCGCGGACGCCTTTCCCAAGCTGGATGATTTCATCGGGACCTTGATGGACGAGCTCAAGCAACTCGGCATCGCCGAGAACACATTGGTCATCGCCATGGCCGACAACGGTCCGATGGTGCATAGCCCGCCCACAGGTTGGGGCATGCTGCCGATGATGTATCGCGGCGGTAAGGGCGACTTCACCGAAGGTGGCGTTCGCGTACCTGCGTTCGCGTGGTGGCCGGGCATGATCAAAGAAGACCAGGTCGTCGCCGACATCGTCCACGTTACGGATCTGTACACGACGTTCGCCCGGCTGGGCGGCGCGACCGGGAACATTCCGACGGATCGAGTCGTCGATGGGCTGGACCAGACCGCCGTCCTTCTAGAGGGCGATACCAACGGCCGGCGGGATTACGTGTTCATCTATGCGGGTCACGAGCTCGGCGCCACGGTCAAGGGGCGCTACAAGCGCCACTGGATCGGCGCGGGTGAGGTCGAGGCGTCCGGCATGCCGGAGGCCTATTACGATCTCTATATGGACCCGCGCGAGGAGAACCCGCAGCTGGTGCCGCTGATCCATACCCAAGGACAGTTCAACCACATGCGGGCGCGGCACGAGCTCTTCAAAAAGAAGTACCCTGACGTGAAGAACGCAAAGGGCATTCCCTATACGGGCTTATCCAACGCACGACCCGAGACAGAGGCCATTGCCGAGCGCGTCAAAGCCACAGTCGACAGCATGCCGTTCGACGTCGAGGAGTATCTCGAGTTCGAAATTCCGGGCAGCGATGCGGTCGGTGATTGGGGCCGGTAGGGGCTCGGGCGTCCTAGACGAAACGCGCGCGGCCTAGCCGCGGCGCTGGTCCTTGAGCGGAACGATGGTGCCAGAGTCGTCTTTGGCATCGGTCAGGAACCAGGACCGCATTTGGCCCTTGCCTTTGAGTTCGACTTCGCCGGCGTCTTCGAAGTCGAAGTCATCCACCAGCCGCACGCGGACGGCATCGGACACATGAATCCGGTTCGGCTCCGCCGTACTCTCGTAGCGGGCCGCGACGTTTACGACGTCGCCCCATAAGTCATACGCAAATTTCTGCGTGCCGACGATCCCGGCCACCACCGTGCCGGTGTGCATCCCGAGCCGAATGCGCAAGGGGTGTGGGAAGCTCGCGGCGTAGTCCTCGAAGCTCTTGAGCGCGTCGAGGGCGAACCGGGCTGTCTGCTGGCAATGGGTCGCGCTTCGGGTGGGTACGCCGCCGACGACCATGTAACAGTCCCCGATCGTCTTGATTTTTTCGAGGTCATGCTTCACCACCAGGTCATCGAACCGTCCGAAGATATCGTTCAGCATACTAACGATATCGTGAGGTCCGATCTTCTCTGCCAGCCGCGTGAACCCGACGATGTCGGCAAAGAGTACCGTCACTTCCGGAAAGGTCTCCGCGATCATCGACTCGCCGCCCTTGAGGCGTTCGGCAATGAGCGCAGGCAAAATATTGTGCAAGAGCTTCTCGGAGTGATCGCGCTCCGTCGCCAGTTCCTCGGCTTGAAGCCGCGCTTGGTCGGCCTTTTTCTCGACTTCGCCGAGCGCCGCTTTTAGGCGCGCGGTCATGGAGTCGACGGCGCTCGCGAGCGTGCCCAGTTCGTCGCTCCCTGAAACATGCGTGCGCGCGTCCAAGTTACCCTCGCCGATTTCATCCACCGTCGTGAGAAGTGCCGCGGTCGGCCGGAGAAAGCGTGCGCGGAGTACCCATACCAGGACGGCGATTAGGCCCAGGAGACCTATGCTCGTGGCAATAAGACCGGCGAGCACCTGGCTGGCATACCGGTTGAGGCCTTTGAGCTCCGCGTTCGTCCGGGCGTTAACCATCGTCAGGAACACATCGATCGGCTCCATGATAGCGCCCTTGGCGTCATGATAGGTCTTGTCGTGGAGAATCCGCATGGCCATGTCGCGGTCCGGCGGCCCTTCGCGGGAGAAGCTTCCCGTCCCGTCGTCAAACCGGCCGTCCAAGGCGTGCATCGCCACTTCTTCGCGCCGCACGAGACGATCGGACAGGTTCTGCGCCTCTTTGAGTTTGCTGAACTCATCGACCGTGATGCCAACTTTGCGCATGCGCGCTTCAAGGGACAGCTCGCCATTGCTTGCGTT
>NZ_JBAWCQ010000010.1:0-9586 GCF_049590335.1 Methyloceanibacter sp. | reverse complement strand
CTGCGGACCTCGAAAAGTCCATCGGCTTCTACGCGCGCTATTGCAGCATGGAGATCGTCATGGAACATGGCGAGGGCGACAAACGCGTCGTCTGGCTCGCCAGCCCTGGTGCAGGGGACAGGTTCGTTCTGGTTCTACTCGGCGGCGGCGTAGTCCGGGACCAGGCGGAAGGCGATATGACTCATTACGGTTTCGGTGTTGCCACACGCGAGGAGGTGGATCGGATCGCCGCGCTTGCCAAGCAGGACGGTTGCCTGCACTGGGTGCCGAGGGACTATGCTCCGCCTACGGGCTATCTCTGCGGGGTGAAGGACCCGACCGGTTATATCGTCGAATTTTCATACGGACAGCCACTTGGGCCGCACGCGGAGTGACCGCGATCGCGGCGCGTCAATTCTGACTATAGATGCGGCAGCAGCAATCCTTCAGCCCGTCGGAGCGGAAGTCGGAGACGAGCTTTTCGCGCGTTGGGGCAGCTTTGCGGCGCGGCGTTCGCCACCAGACCTCGCGTGCAGCTTTGCTTGTAGGGGATGCAGTGGCCGCCGAGGCGCTCGGTGTTCGCCGGGCAGCCGCTAGCTATGCCCCCCACCCGCCGCGCCAGTTGCAGACTCGGGCGCGTCTTTCTTGTTGCTGTCCCAAAGCGCACCGCCGCCCCAAAGCGTACCGCCGCCCCACGGGGCGCCGCCGGAAGCCCCGTCTGAAGGGGCGCTCGGCTTACTGTTCGGGATCTTCATCATCTTGCCGCGGCGTATGGCGCCGCTTTCAGTGCGGCAGCGATAGCCTTGTGGTGTGTCGCCGCAAACGAATTTTGCGCGCCTCACCAGCGTCGCGCCTGGCACGGGTTGAGCAGAAAATGCCTTAGCGCGATCCTTGCCGATGGACATCGGCGACAGCGAAATAAGAACCAGCAGCGCGAACGCGGTGACGAGGTGCATGAGAAACCCCTTGCAGCGATGGCGATACCATACTGTCTGAATGGCCGGATCTTAAGAAGCGAGGACGCCTCGTCGCGGGTTTGAGGACGGGCCCCTTGCCAGAGCCGGTTTCACTTGTCACGATGGCGTCGTGAAGGCTCGCGGAAGGACGAAGGGCCGGAAAAACGGCCCATCTTTGCGCGTTTGCCAAGGGAGGAAGATATGGGCCAAGCGCAGGGCCAACCAGCCCGCAGCGCTCGCTGCATCGCACTGGTTGGCCCCTATCTCAGCGGTAAAACGACACTTCTTGAAGCTATTCTGGCGCGGACCGGCGCCATCAACAGGCAGGGTACGGCGGCAGCTGGCAATACGGTCGGCGACGCGTCCGAAGAGGCTCGCCATCACGGTATGAGCGTCGAGCTCAATGCCGCCACGGTCGACTATCTCGGAGACTCTTTCACATTTCTCGACTGTCCGGGCTCGATCGAGTTCCAGGCCGATGCGGCCAATGTGCTCGCGGCTTGCGACGCGGCAGTCGTCGTGTGCGAGCCGGACGCAAAAAAGGTGCCGGCGCTGCAGCTGATCTTGAAGCAGCTCGAGGACCGAGGCATTCCCCATTTTCTGTTCCTGAACAAGATCGACAAAGCGGAAGCCCGCGTCCGCGACATCATTCCGATGTTGCAGCCGGCCTCGACCGTGCCCCTCGTCCTGCGACAGGTCCCTATCTGGGAAGGCGGCATTGTTAGCGGCTTCATCGATCTCGCCCTGGAGCGGGCCCATGTCTATCGTGAGCATGCCACATCAGAGGTGATCGACATTCCCGACGCGCTCACGGCGCGGGAGCAGGAGGCGCGGTTCTCCATGCTGGAGCAGCTCGCCGATTACGACGACGAGCTGATGGAACAGCTTCTGGAAGATGTGCCGCCGCCGCGCGACAAGGTCTTTGACGATCTGGCGCTGGACCTGCGCGAAGGGGTGATCTGTCCGGTGCTTTTGGGCTCGGCGGAAAACGGCAACGGCATCGTCCGGCTCCTGAAGGCGCTCCGGCACGAAGCGCCTTTCGTCGAAGCGGCCGCCGAACGGCTCGGTGTCGGCGATACCGCGTCCTGCGCGGTCGTCATGAAGACGATCCACACGGCCCATGCGGGAAAGCTGACGCTGGCGCGTGTGCTCGCGGGCACTTTTGCCGACGGGGACGCCGTCTTCGGCGGCGAGGCCGAGGAGCGCATCGCCGGCACGTTTTACGTCCTGGGGCAGGAGCCCGTGAAGCGCGGCCCCGCCGGGCCCGGCGACACGGTAGCCTTCGGGCGGCTCGAGAGCGTGGAGACGGGGGATACCTTGTCGACCGAGAAGGGGTCCGTACCGGCTATCGCGCGGACTCCCATGCCCGAGCCCGTATTCGGTCTGGCGCTCGTCGCCAAGGAGAAGAAGGACGAGGTGAAGCTGACCACGGGTCTGGCCAAGATTATCGAGGAGGACCCGTCGATCTCCATCGCCCACGAGCAGGACATGGGGCAGATGATCCTGTGGGGGCAGGGGGAGATGCATTTGCGCGTCGCCCTGGAGCGCCTGATCCGCAAATACGGTGCGGGCGCCGCGACCTATCCGCGGGAGGTCCCTTACAAGGAGACGATCCGGAAGCCGACACAGGTGCGAGGCCGCCACAAGAAGCAGTCGGGCGGCCATGGCCAGTTCGGCGATGTGGTCATCACCATCAAGCCGCAACCTCGGGGCGGCGGTTTCGACTTTTCCGAGACCATCACCGGCGGCGTGGTGCCGAAGAATTACATCCCCTCCGTCGAGCACGGCGTGCGCGACTATCTTCACTCGGGTCCGCTTGGCTTTCAGGTAGTGGATGTGGCGGTCTGCTTGGTAGATGGGTCGTACCACTCGGTGGACAGCTCCGACATGGCGTTCCGGCAGGCCGGACGGCTGGCGATGACCGAGGGGCTGCCTCAGTGCCAGCCTGTGCTTCTCGAGCCGGTCATGGCGGTGGAAATAGCGATCCCCTCGGAGGCGACGCCCCGGGTTAATTCGATCGTCTCGTCCCATCGCGGTCAGATTCTCGGCTTTGACGCCCGTCCGGGCTGGCAGGGCTGGGACGTGGTTCAGGCCTATATTCCGGAAGCCGAGATCCAAACCCTGATCGTGGAGCTGCGGTCGGCGACGGCCGGCGTGGGGACATTCCAGGCCCGGCACGACCATTTGGCCGAGCTGGTGGGCAAGGCCGCCGACCAGGTTCTGTCCCATCGCCGCGACCAGGCCGCCTGATGGGGCCAAGTCCGGCTCTAGGGGCTGGCCCGCGGGGTGATTCGATCTGGGGCGTTTGATAGGCTCGGAGCTACCAAATATTGACCCCGGGCCTTGCCCCCCGCTGCCCAGACCGGTAGACGATTGGGCCTTATACTTTCGTCCGATGACAGTTAGCTTCCAGAGGGTAATTCCATGACAGTATTCCCAGCGCTCGAAATCCCAGAGACACTTGCCGCAGGCCCCGGGCCCGGCAATACGGATCCGCGCGTTCTCGAGGCGTTCGCCAAGGCGGGCGTCGCCGACCACATGCAGGCGGATGTACTGCGTGGCATGATCGAGGCCAAGCACATGCTCCGCGACCTGTGGGGCACGAAAAACCTCTTCACGTTCGGCGTGGCCGGCACAGGCTGGAGCGGCCTGGACTCCATGGAGGGATTGATCCTGCCGGGCGACAAGGTGGTGTCTTTCGTCAATGGCACGTTTTCGGGCATCGACGATCTCACCATCCGCATCAAGGCTTCCGCGCTTGAGGACCTTGCAGCCGACTCTCTCGACCCGCATCCCGCCAACGTTCACACCGTCTCAGTGCCGCATGGCCAGTCCGTCACGGCCGAGATCGTGGACGCCGCGCTTGCCGAGCATAAGCCCATGTGGGCATTCATGGCCCATTGGGAGACCGGTTCCGGCCGCGTGAACGACATTCAGGGCTTCTCCGATGCCTGCGTGAAGCACGGTGTCATGGGCCTCGTCGATGCGGTGTCGAGCCTCGGTGTTGGCGACTTCAACATCGACGACTATCCGGGTGTCGTGGCTTGGGCCTCGTGTCCGCAGAAGGGCGTGCTGTCCCTGCCGCTGACCTATGCGCCCGTCAGCTTCACTGACAATGCTATCGAGCTCCTCAAGGCACGCGGTTGCTACTCGTTCGTGCACAATCCGATCTTCGAGGCCCGCCATTGGGGCATCATCGAAGGCAAGGATGTGGACACCCCGTCCTATCACCGGACTCATTCGGGCTACGCGGTCGCGGCCTTCCATGAGGCGCTCCGCATCATTCTGGGCTATGGCCGCGGCCGTAAGGCGTCGGACTACAAGTACCATGAGGCCGCGCTGCGCCAGGCTGTCGAGGCCATGGGCTGCGAGGTCACCTCGAACATGCCGAGCCTCATCGTGCTGAACCTGCCGGGCAAGCTCGCCGGCCGCGAGAAGGAGCTGGTGCAGGGCGCCCGTTCCCAGGGCTTCGGCATTTGGCCGACCCTGTCGGAGCCGGTTCAGGTCCGTATCGGTATCCTCAACCAGCTTACACCTGAGCAGATCACCGAAATCACCAGCCGCTTTGCCGACGCCATGCTCGCCATGGGCGCCGAATTCGACAAGGCGACGGTGTTGAACCAGCTGAAGTCCTACTACGCCAAAGCTGCGTAGGCCGGACTTGCGGAGGGCACTTCGCGCCCGCTGCACAAGGCGATTTGACAACGGCCGGTGCCCGAAAGGGTGCCGGCCGTTTGTTTTGGGGGAGCCGCTAGTTGTTGCGCGGGTTGTCCTGGCGCCAGGCACCCGGCCGCTGGAACGTTCCGGCCCAGATGCCGCGGCCTGCCGCGCGGGCTTCGCTTTCCACACCAGCGTAGGCGTAGCCGGTCTTTCGGCCGAGATCGATCGCGAAGCCTTTCCGCACCATGGTCTCGCCGATGTCAGGCACGCCCTTGGCGCGGCACTGGGCGACGTTCCGGCCGTATTTGTCTGTCGCCTGCTCGATGCAGGACACCTCGCCGCTTTTGATGAGCTTTGCGAGTTCCTTCTTGGCGGCCCGGCCGCAATCCCACTCTTTGCCCTTGGCGTCGGTGCAGGTCTGGTGCAGCTCGGGCGCGTCGATGGCGAAGATCCGGTAGTTTTCCCCGTTGCTGGCCCGCAGTGAATCGCCGTCAATGGCCACGAGCTTTGCCCTTGGGCCGATCATTTCGGATTCCAGCCCGCAATAGCGATTGAGCAGCAGCACCAGCCCCAGCACGAGCAGCAGCGCGATCGCTTTGCCCAGTTGCTGGGCCAGCGTCTGCTTTGTCGACCGGGAGCGCCGCCGGCTGGATGTGGTTTTGCTCCCGGACTTAGATGACGAGCGCCGGGCCATTAGCCGCCATCGATCTGTGCACCGACGATCGCGATCGTCTGCTGGTACACGCCGGCCGCGTTCCAACCCTGGATCGCCCGATAGTTCGGCTGCCCGGGCTGATAACCGGCGCCGGGCCGCCAGCCATGGCCGCGTAGGAAGTTAGCGGTCGAGGCGAGTGCGTCGGCCTTGTTGTTGAGGTCGACGCGGCCGTCGCCATTGCCGTCGACGCCGTAGACCAGCACGTTCCGCGGCAAAAACTGAGTGTGCCCCACTTCTCCATGCATGGCTCCAACCTGACGGGAGCTCAGGCTTCCGCGATCGATGAGCTGAAGCGCGGCGTAGAGGTGCGGCCTGAAGAAGTCCGGGCGGCGGCAGTCATAGGCGAGGGTGGCCACAGCCGAGAGCGTGTTCTGCCGTCCCATGTAGCGGCCAAAGCCCGTCTCCATGCCCCAGATGGCAAGCAGCGGGCCGGGGGGGACGCCATAGCGGCGCTCGATGGCTTTTAAGAGTGCCGCGTTCGACCGCTTGTAGCGTTTGCCTTGCGAGGCGATGGCGGACGCGCCGCGCTTCTTCATGAACTGATTGAGAGACAGCTTGAAGCTGTGCTGGCCGCGGTCCGCCTTGATGGTGCCGTAGGAATACTTCGTTCCCATCAAAGCATTGATGCCGCGCTTGCGGATACCGTTGGCCCTGGCCTCCTGCGCGAAGGACCGTTTCCATTTTTCGAAACCGGATGCGTTGTTGCCGCAACGCGCGGCAAGGGCCGGGGCGGTGGCAAGTATGAGAAGGGCGCTCGCGAGCGCGATCAATCGAGTATACGCCATCAGGGCCTTCCATCGTCCTTAAGGCGCTCGGCGAGACCGTCGCGCCAAGCCGCCGTCCTTGCCTATCCTCCACTTGAGCGTTCTACAGCCGCGCAAGCTTATCAAGCCATGCTCTTTTCCCCGCGGGAGCCGTTGTAACGTGCGGATTCCGTGCTTGGCAATCGGCCCCTGATGGTTGGGGTCGTATTTTACACGCACACTGTCCGGAAGCCGCTTTCGCGTCCACCAGCGCGAGACGTTCAAGGTCTTTGGCTTGCGTCTCTAAGCGCTTGGTTGTTTAGAGTTTCGTGCGTCCCGACTGCATGTTCTGCAGGGCGTCCGCCATCAGCCACGACAATTGCTGCGCTTGGATACCGAATGTCTGCATCTGCGTTTGCACGTAGCGGCTCTGAAGCGTCATGACCTGTTGCAGGTCGCGGGCCTGAGACAGCTCGCTCGCCAGCGCGAAAGAGCGCTCGGCGTTTTCCTTGGCAAACCCAATCGCGCGATCCTGAAGCGCCTTGAAATTCTTCGCCTCCGGCACGCCCGAGGAGGACCAGGCATTCATCGCTTCGCTCATGAACTCCATGAACTGGCCATAGGCGACGCGCGCTTGCTCGACGTTTTTTTCGGCCAAGTCACGCATGTCTGGTGGAAATTCGAACATTTGCTTCTTATTCATGTGGTCCCCTTCAGCCCGGCTCTATCCTTCAAAGGGCTCTGAGCCCAACTCGGTAGCTAGCGTAGAATACAACATATTCGCCCTAGAATGCTATGGCAGGAGCCTTAAGGAACGCTTGCTGCGGGAACCCGCCCGGTCCCGGGTGCCGAAGGCCCTGATTGCCAATTCTCGCTTGGTAAGGCGACGTGTTCGTGGCAGTTAGCTCAACAAATGGCGCGGATCCACAACACCTTTAAGACGGGTTCGGCGGCCAAAGTGGGTACTCGTTCCTCCGAAAGGGAGCTGACGCCGCGCGCGCTTGCCACCGGCCTGATCCTGGGCGCCGTCCTGGCCCCCTGCAATGTCTATTCAGGACTGAAGATCGGCTGGGCATTCAACATGTCGATCACGGCCCTGCTCATGGCCTTCGCGTTCTGGGCGCCGGTCTCGCGGCTCTTGGGGCGGCCCTCCTGGGGCATGCTCGAAAGCAACATCAACCAAACGACCGCATCGGCCGCGGCGGCCATCACGTCGAGCGGGCTCGTGGCGCCCATTCCGGCTCTGGCCGTGTTGACGGGCGAGAATCTGCCTTGGGCGACGCTCACGGTCTGGGTCTTTTCAGTGAGTTTTCTCGGCGTTTGGATCGGCTGGTTCCTGCGGCCGCGGCTCATCGAGAAATCCGAACTGGTGTTTCCGGCCGGCATGGCCACGGCCCAGACCATGCGGGACATGTTTGCTCACAAGCGGGAGGCCATGGGCCGGGTCAAGGTCCTGATGACCTCTCTCGTCGGCGCGGTGCTGTTCAACGTGGCCGACAAGTTCGTCTGGCACATTCCGCGGCTGGGGCCCTCGCTGACGGCCTCGAAGCTCACCTTCGTCTTCGATCCATCGCTGCTGTTGCTCGGCTTTGGCGGCATTATCGGCCTGCGCGCTGGGCTCGGTCTCCTGGTGGGCGCCCTCGTGGCTTGGGGACTGATCGGGCCGGCGTTGATCGACCACGGAATCGTTCTTGTTGATCATGGCGAGAGCAGCTGGTTCGAGCCACTCGTCAGCTGGCTCCTCTGGCCCGGCGTCACCGTGATGGTGGCGGCGAGTCTCACAAGCTTCGGGGTCTCGCTGCTAGAGTCCTCAAAGCCACATCCACATAGGCATGCCGGTAGGCACACGCCCAGCAGCGGGAAGCTGCAATTCGCGGGCTTCGCGCTGTCCGCCGCGCTGGCCATCGTGCTCCAGATCATCTTGTTCGATGTGCACTGGACCATGGCGCTTGCGTCCATTCCCGTTGCTTTCGCGTTGGCGACGGTGGCGGCACGGGTAGTGGGCGAGACTTCGGTCGCCCCCATCGGCGCGGTCGGCAAGGTCTCCCAGCTGACGTTCGGCATGATGGCGCCGGGCCATCCCATCACCAATCTCATGACGGCCAATGTCGCGGGCGGCGCGGCGGGTCAATCGGCGGACCTGTTGAACGATTTCCGCGCGGGCTATGAGGTCGGCGCGCATCCCACGAGTCAGGTCTTAGCCCAGTGCGCCGGGATCGTGGTCGGGAGCCTGGTCAGCAGTCTGGTCTATCTGATGTTGATTCCCGATCCCGCCACGCAGCTCTTCACGGCGGAATGGCCGGCCCCGGCGGTCGCCGTTTGGAAGGCCGTGGCAGAAGCGCTCAGTCAGGGGCTCCACGGTATCGAGCCGTCGGCGCTCGCCGCGATGGGGGCGGGTGCAGTGCTCGGCGTCGTTCTGGCCCTGGTGGAGCGCTGGCTGGACCCGAAACATCTCGTCATCGTGCCGAGCGGGGCCACGCTCGGCCTTGCCTTCGTGATCCCAGCCAGCACGTCTCTGATGCTGTTCGCCGGGGCGGCCCTTGCCGCCATCGCGCATAAATTCGCGCCTAACTGGGCCGCGCGGTTCCTGCTCAGCGTGGCAGCGGGGCTGGTGGCGGGCGAAAGCCTTTTCGGCGTCGCGTCGGTGTGGTTCTGACGGCGCCTCGTGTGAAGATGCCTAGAACCTGCTACTCGGCCGCTTCCGCGTGGGTTGCCACGTTTGCCAGATAACGCTCCACGTCCAGGGCGGCCATGCAGCCCATGCCGGCGGCGGTCACGGCTTGGCGGTAGACGTCGTCGGAGACGTCGCCGGCCGCGAACGCACCATCGACGCTTGTCTCGGTCGACCCGGGCACCGTCCGGATGTAGCCGCCGGGCTTCAGATCCAATTGGTCCTTGAACAAATCGGTCTGAGGCGAATGGCCGATGGCGATGAAGATGCCGTCGATGTCCATGGTGGTCTCGTCGCCGGTCTTGGTATTGGCCAGCTTCGCATGGGTGACACCGAGCGGGTCGTCGTCGCCCATCACCTCGATGAGGTTGTGATCCCAGAGGATCTCGATCTTCGGATTCTTGAACAGGCGCTCCTGTAGGATCTTCTCGGCCCGCAGCTCGTCGCGGCGATGCACCAGGGTCACCTTGTCCGCGAGGTTCGCCAGATAGAGCGCTTCCTCGACGGCCGTATTGCCGCCGCCCACCACGATCACGTTCTTCCCGCGATAGAAGAACCCGTCGCAGGTCGCGCAAGCGGATACGCCGAAGCCCTGAAACTTGTTTTCCGTGGGCAGGCCCAGCCAGCGAGCCTTCGCACCGGTGGCGATGATGAGCGCGTCCGCCAGATACTCGTCGCCGCTATCGCCTGTCAGCCGAAAAGGGCGCTGGGAGAGGTCCGCCTCGACAATGGTGTCCGAGGTCATCTCCGTGCCCACTTGCTCGGCCTGGGCGCGCATCTGTTCCATCAGCCACGGGCCCTGGATCACTTCGGCGAAACCCGGGTAGTTCTCCACATCGGTGGTGATGGTCATCTGGCCGCC
>NZ_JBAWCQ010000009.1:0-2453 GCF_049590335.1 Methyloceanibacter sp. | reverse complement strand
CCTTGGGTGGTGCCGCCATGCTCTGGGGCACAGCAACCACGGGATTGACCAAGGTGACTTCCCGCACGCGAACATTGCCCTGGAGAAGCCCGGTCAGCAGCAGGTCGAACCGCACTTTTTTCGCGGTCGCAAATTCCTTGTCACCGCTGGACGTCGGCTCCGTGACGCCGACATCTTCGGCCACAAGCGCAAGCGAGGGAAACACGGTGATGTCCAGCGGACCGCTGACACGGAGCCGGTAGCCGGTCATCTGCTCCACCCGCGCGAACAACTCGCTGCGCACATCGTCCGCCGAAATAAACATCGGGGCGACAAAGATCAGGCCCACGATCAGGACCACAATGGCCGTCAGGATTGAAAAGATGAGCCGCAAGATGCCCCTCCGCGGGTCTTGTGAGGTCCTAGTCAAGAATACAGCGATTCCCGGTCTGTCTGGGAAGCCCCAAAAAGCTCAGCAAAACATCGCTGTGAAGGAGGAAACTGGCTCTTAAATAGGTGCAAATAAGGGCCAGATACCATAGAGACGTTGCACGGGATCGGCTTGCTCTTTGCGCGGCGCCCGCATAAGCCGTCAAGGCAGACAACTTCCCAGGAGATCTCAAATGCCGCGCCTCATTCTACTTCGACACGGCCAAAGCATTTGGAACCGGGATGCGATCTTTACCGGCTGGACAGATGTCGATCTTTGCGACAACGGTATCGAGGAAGCCAAGCGCGCGGCAGAGCTTTTGCGTGCCCACGATATCCATTTCGATCAGTGCTTTACTTCCTATCTGCATCGCGCGATCCATACCCTCTGGATCGTCCTCGAAGCGCTGGACATGACCTGGCTGCCCGTCGACCGCAATTGGCGGCTCAACGAACGGCACTATGGCGCGCTCCAAGGGCGGAAGCGGGATGAGGTCATGGAGGACGTCGGTCCCGAACAGCTGCACATCTGGCGCCGGAGTTATGCCGTCCAACCGCCGGCGCTGTCAGAAGACGATCCGCGATTTCCTGGTAACCAGCGCAAATATACGCGGGTTCCCCAGCGTCACCTGCCCCTGACCGAAAGCCTGAAAGATACCGTGTCGCGGGTGCTGCCGTTTTGGCAGGAGCGCGTGGAGCCGGTCATGATGCAGGGCCGCACACCGCTGATCGCCGCCCATGGGAACAGCCTCCGCGGCCTCATCAAATATCTCGACGGGATCTCCGACGAGGACATCCCAAGCCTCGAAGTTCCGACCGGAAAGCCGCTGGTCTACGAACTCGACGAGGGCCTACGCACGATCCGGAGCTTCTATCTCGAGGATGGGCAGGAAGCGCACACCCTGCCGAAGGCCAAGGCCGCGCCATCCTCCGCCTGAGTTGAGACCGGGCTTAGAGTTAGCCTACCTGAAGGTATGAGGCCCGTACGCGCCGCAGGCGCCCTTCAGCCTTGTATCACCGCCGAGCGCCCGGCAAATCCGAACTTTCTTGAGGGCATTGTTGCTGACATCGGCATCGGAGACGCGCCAGCCATAGCTCCGGGCCACGCGTGCGATCTCCCGGTCCTGGCAATAGGGCCTCGAAATCAAGCCATTCTTGGTGACTTGGAAAATCCCCTTGCAGCGGATCTTCGCAGCCGCAGGAGACGTGGTCGCCGCAATCACGGCCACGGCCAGGATGGCAGCGGCGATCGCCGCAGCCTTGCCACGCCTGATTCCAGTGCCGCTCAAGCGTGAGTTCTTCATTGCTACCTCCTCCGGTCCGAGCCGATCGGGAACATGTCGCCGACTACCACTCGACCGACTGCAAAGCCGGAAAGAAGCCGTCTTCGCGAAAGGCGTAGGCTTCACCGTTCGGCCAGACGGCCGCCGGTCGCCCGTCCGAAACGAGCGCTCCATTCTCCAGCGTCAGCCGGGGTAAGGGCAAGCAGACAAAGCGCTCCCCAACGATCCAGAAGGAGCCCAGCCCAGCCATCAGGGCATCGGCGAAGGGCAGATAGGCTTCATTGAGATCTTCCAGCCGCTCGCTCTCGACGCTTGAACTTGCCACCACGTCGCGCATCACCGATGTCACCAAGGAGGCGACATTGTAGCTGCGCGTGCCTGCGTCGCCGGAAATGAGGTTGCGCAGCGCCACGGCGAAAATTTCCAGATGCAAAGCATCGGCGATCCGTTCCGCCGCCATCGTTTGCGCCTGCCGGTACGCCGCCAACACCGCTTCGTCCGAATTGAGTTCGGCCAGCGCCTGGTCCCGCATCGACTTTGTGGTTTGCGCCCAAAGGCAGGACTCGGAGCTGGCGAAGTCGATACCCGAGAGCTCCGTATTGGCCTGCTGGGGTCCCATGGCCCAGTTAAAGGCGACGTCGCGGAACCCGATCAGCCGCGCATGCCGGCCGACGGCCTCCTCAACCACCAGCGGGTCGAAATAGGGCCGCTCCGGGTCGATGCCGTTCAGGCGTGAGATAATCTTTTCGACTTCATCCACCA
>NZ_JBAWCQ010000008.1:0-14265 GCF_049590335.1 Methyloceanibacter sp. | reverse complement strand
CTTGTGTCCCGGTCGCTCGGAGCATCACGATCTGGCCCCAATGATGGGCCGCAACCGTGGCATGAGTTCGGCGTCTCTGTTGGCGAAATCCGCTATTTTTCGCTGGTCCTGGCGGCAGTCGCGCCCCCGGGATGGTTTTCTGAAGGCCCTCCGCTCGCGGCTCAGAAGGCCGGCCCCGCACGGGGGGCTGCTTGAAACAGCATAAAAAGCCCTTGTTCATTAGAGGTTAACATGGGCTGCGCCAAGTTATGGCTTCTACTTCTGGGGGTGCCGAGCCAACTGGAGTAATACCCATGTCAGGGAGATTTCTCTCCACACTGGTGATTGGCGCGACGCTTTTTGCGGTCGCGTCTTCTGCTTTTGCGTACTCGGGCGCCGTCAAAGGCGCGTGCCGGGCGGACTACAAGCGTTTCTGCGGGGTGCATGCGGTCGACGATCCTGGTCTGCGCAGGTGCATGGACAAGGCGGGACGCAGCCTATCGCGGAGCTGCGTAGTGGCCCTGGTCAATTCCGGAATGGTCAGCAAGTCCCGCGCAACCCAGCGCTGGAGGCACACGTTCTAGAGCCCGCACACTGACGCCGTTTCAAGATTGCCGAGACGACCGAACCCAAAGAAAATGCCCGCCTTCATAAGAGGGCGGGCATCTTCATGGCGGGTCCAACGACAGGCCGGACGCCGGCTAGCCGTCATCGTCGTCGTCATCGTCTGCGGCAGCGCCGCGCTTCATCGGCGCGATATCCAGGCTGTCGGCACCTTCAACGGTGATTGTGCCAACCATGCCGCGCTCCATCAAGCCCCGGGGCCCGAACTTGTAAGTTCCAGGCCGAACTGCGACGAAGAACAGCTCCAGCTCGCCGCCATTCTCGAACTCGAGCTCGTCGAAGGTCACGACCTTGAGCTCGATCTCAGGATCGCCGGCTTCGATCTTGCGGATCCAGATGTTGCGCGCGAATTCCGGCATGACGAGCGCGTACTCGGTCAAATCGGAGGCTTTGATCTTCCAGCGATAGCCCTGGCCGACCTTCAGCGTGTATTCTGTCGGTGTCATCTTGGTGCTGTCACCATCAACACCGAGCTGCAGCGGCTCCAGCCGCTTCAGGCCATGGACCGCCGGGTCCAGGATCATCTTGGCCTTGGCCTTCGTCTCGGCATAGGAAGCCGTGGTCAGGCCCGTGAGCCCGACGCACAGGGCGAGGGCGGCAAGGATAATTGCTCTTAGCATAGGCGTTTCTTCCCTAGTTTGAACTCGTGGAACCCAGTCGCGGGCACCGGATGTTAGGCGTTCTTGGCCTCAAGGCATAAGAGAGTATTGGCATAGTGGGTTGCCAACTTTGCTTCAAGTGTTGCCACATCTGGAACCTGCCAAGCCAAACACCGTTATGATTGTGTTCCGGCGGGGCGAGAGAAGCTGTTTTTAGCGCGTAAATGGCGTTCCAACGACCCCGATGCCATGAGCAAGACACAAACAATCGTCATGAGACATTAAGGTTTCAATGCTGTGTTTGGCGACTGTACCCGCGCCGGGGGGCACGGAGAGCGGGGAAATTTCCCAACGCTGCGGGGGATTTAGCGTGATCGATCTTTATAAAATTTTGGGCCTCAAGCGTTCCGCGCCGCGCAAGGACATACACAAGGCCTATCGGAAGAAAGCCAAGTCGGCACATCCGGACGCAGGCGGCTCGGTCGAGGCCTTCAACCAGCTTGTCGTGGCGTACTCGGTGCTGTCCGACGAGGGGCGCCGCTCCCATTACGATCAGACGGGTGAGGTCGAGGCCCCACAGCCCGACAATCTCGACGGTGGGGCTATTGAGATCATCGCGGAGAAGCTGGGGCTCGTGATCCACGCGGAGCAGGATCTGGCGGCCTTGGACGTGGGCGCTCTGATCGAACTGGCGATTCAGGACGACATTACCGCGCGGAAAGCGAGCGTTACGCACCAGCAGCGGGCCGGCGAGCGGCTTTCCAAGCTTCGCGCGCTGATCAAGCGGAAGGGCGAAGGCGAGGGCGACCTGGTGGGGCGCGTGCTCGATTGGCACGAGGTCGCCATTCAGGGCAAGATCAAGAAGAACGAAGGTATGATCCGCCATCTGGAGCGGGCCCTCGAAATCCTCGAGGACTATTCATTCGACGACGAGAGCGCCGCCGCTCCGTCGGAGGAAGTCGTCGAGGCGTTGAATGACATCCTCGTCTCACTCGACGAGTTGGCCGCCATCCTCAATTCCAGTCCGTCCCGCGCGGAGGCCATGCCGAAAGAGGCCGAGCCGACCGCTTTCGGCTAGCGGCGAGGGCGCACCCGAGGGCAAGCGCATGACGACCTGCCGTGATCCACAAACTTCATTTGTTGGTGTGCCGAGTTTGGCTTTTGACCAAGCCTCACTCGGCGGCTTGCGGCCGACCCGCGCGACTTTGGCGTTTTGCCCGACGGCCAGCGCGGCCATGCCACCACACCGAGATGTTGTCTCCCAGCATGAGCAGGCACGGCGTCAGCAGAAGCGTGAGCACCGTCGCGAAGGCCAAGCCGCCGGCAATCGAACTTGAGAGCTGCGTCCACCATTGCGTCGAGGGGGCGCCGATGGAGACATCTTGGCCGATGATATCGATACTGATGGCGAAGACCATGGGCAGCAGGCCCAGAACGGTCGTGATGGAGGTTAGGAGAACGGGACGTACACGCTGAGCAGCGGTCCGCAAGACGGCTTCTTCCGCGGGCATGCCCCGCGAACGCAAGTCATTATATGTGTCGATCAGAACGATGTTGTTGTTCACGACGATGCCCGCCAGCGCGATGATGCCGATGCCGCACATCACAATTCCGAAAGGCTGATTGGTGGCGAGCAAGCCGATCATGACACCGGCGGTGGAGAATACGATCGCGCTCAATACAAGGGCTGTTTGATAGAAGCTGTTGAACTGCGTCACCAGGATCGCGACCATCGAAAAAATGGCGATGAAGAAAGCCATGATGAGAAAGTTCGAGGCTTCGCGCTGGTCGGCGTCCTGACCCTTGAACCGCACGTTCACGGAAGGGTCGATGTCCATGTTTGACACTGCAGCTTTGAGCTTGCGCACCTGTTCGTCAACCAACAACCCGTCGGTGACGTCGGCCTTGATTTCGAGCACGCGGCGTCCGTCCGTACGTTTCAGTTGGCTTGTCTTTTGTGAAGGCTCAAACCGCACGAAGTTACCGATAGGGACTTGGCCCTTGGGTGTCGCCACGCGCAGTCGGTTCAGCTGTTCCAGATTGCGTTTCTCGAGTGGCATACGAAGGCGGATTTCGACTTCCTCATCGGCATCGTCCGGCCGGTACTCGGCTACAAAGAGTCCGTTGGTGAGCATACTAACGACTTGGCCGACGACGGATACGTCCGCGCCATGGCGGGCAGCTCTTTCCCGGTCAACCCTGACGCGCCACTCAATTCCCGGCAGTGGCCGGCTATCGACCGCGTCGACGAAGCCACCAATTTGGTCCATCTGTGACCGGATTCTCTCTACGACCCCAGACATTTCCTTCGGATCGCGAGAAGTCACGAGAATTTCCAGGGGCTTGCCGGCCGAGGGGCCGGCCTCCTGTTTCCGCACCTCCAAGATGACACCTGGAATGTTGGCCGTACGCGCACGGACTTCTTTGAGCACTTCCGACGCAGGAGGTCGGGTCCGCCAATTTTTCAATTCAAACTGCACAATACCAATCACGTCTTCGGCCATTTCGCGTTGCGATGGCCCCGCGCCCGAACCGACCGTTCTGGCATAGACCGCATCGAAATACGGCACGCCCAGAAGCCGTGCCTCCACGGTGCGGACAATGGCGTCCATTTCCGTAACCGACAGATCGCCGCGCGCGCGGACCTGGACCTGACCAATGTCCTGGTCGACATCAGGGAAGAACTCTACGCCGCGCCCAAACGCGCCAAAAGCAATGTAGGTTCCGATCAGAAGCGTCACGGCGACGCCAAGAACCTTGGCTGGATGCGCAAGAAGTCCTTTCAAAGTCTTTAGATATATACCCGCCGCTCCGCCGATCTTCTCAAGGTCGCCATCTTCTGCGGCGTGAACGGCCTTGAGCAACTGACTGTTATTCTTGTCAGCGTAACCGATGATCCCGCCGAGTACCGGAATAAAAATGAGTGCCATTGCTAAAGATGCCGCCAGCGTCGCGAGAACGGTGACCGGCAAGAACTTCATGAACTCGCCAACAATGCCGGGCCAGAAGATCAACGGCAGGAACACGGCCAGCGTCGTCGCCGTCGAAGCGATAATTGGCCATGCCATGCGCTTGGCCGCTTCCGCATAGGCCTGCTTGCGATCCTTGCCTTCCAGCATCTTTCGATCGGCGAGTTCGGTGGTCACGATGGCGCCGTCTACCAGCATGCCGACAACAAGGATGAGGCTGAACAACACAACGATGTTCAGTGTGAGCCCGATCCAAGAGATGAAGAGGATCCCGGCGAGAAAGGATCCTGGAATAGCCAACCCCACTAGAATGGCCGGCCGCACTCCGATCGCGGCAACGATCACGATCATCACGAGCGCGATCGCGGCGAACACGTTGTTTTGGAGATCGGCAAGCATATTGCGGATCTGCTTGGACTTGTCCTGCATGTAGCTGACTTCGATGCCAGGCGGCCAAGCAATCTTCTCCTCAGCGACGACGGCGCGCACGTCTTGTATGGTCTCTACGATATTCGCGCCGAGACGCTTTTTGACCTCTAGAGCCAAAGCCGGATTACCCCCAACGCGTGCAAACCCTTGCGGATCCTTGAACGTGCGGCGGATCGAGGCAACGTCGCTGAACTTGACTACCGTGTTGTCGACAACCTTGACCGGCAGGTTGAATATGTCTTGGACTTCTTCAAGGACGCCGGGAACCTTTAGCACCAAGCGCCCTGCGACCGATTCCAGTGCGCCTGCCGCCACCAACCGATTGTTGCGGGCGACGGTGTTTGAGATATCGGCGAAGGAGATGTTGTAGGTCTCGAGCACCATCGGATCGACAACGATCTCAAGTAGTTCCTCGCGGTCACCGCCGATGTCGACATCAAGCACACCTGCCAGACCCTCGATCTTGTCCCGCAGGTCACGTGCGATTCGCACCAGCGTGCGTTCCGGCACATTGCCGGACAATCCGATCGTGATCACAGGGAAGAGGGCTATATTGACCTCGTTGACACGAGGTTCGTCTGTCTCGAGCGGCAACTCGGCCCGGGCAATATCGACTTTTTCACGAACGTCCTCGAGAGCCTTGTTGGAATCGAAGCCAGCATCGAACTCGAGCGTGATGGAACCATACCCTTCCGCGGCTACTGAGCGCATCTCCTTGATGCCCTCAATTGACTGGAGCTCCTTCTCCATGGGGCGTACGAGGAGACGCTCTGAGTCCTCGGGCGAGATCCCCTCATATGTCATCGAGACATAGATGATAGGAATTTGAATGTCTGGTTCGGCTTCTTTCGGGATGGTCGTGTAGGCGATCGCGCCCAAGACAACAATCATGACGAAAGCGAGCACGATTGTCCGCGTGCGCTCAAACGCAGCGTCTATGATCGCGTTCATTGGGCTGCCGTTGGCTCGCCGACACCGCCTGTCGTCAGGCGTGCCGCTGCTTCCTTAGAGCCAGCCATACCAGCACCGCCTTGCTCCTCGGCGACCTGAACTTGCTCGCCAATCTGAACGTAGCCGTGACCCAGTGTAATGATGCGCGCCTTCGGCGGAAGGCCGATGACCCAAGCGCCGTCGGCGTCTGACATGACGATCACGGCCTCATGGAAAACGACTCGATTATCTTGACTGACCGTCTTCACCCCGAGCTTGCCGGCGTCGTTGAGCGATAGATCGGCTGGCGATACAAAATGAGCCATCACCGATCCTGTAGGGATCTTTGCCTCGGCGCTGATGCCAGATGGAATTCTACCGTCCGAATTTGGAAGTTCGATCTCCACCCGGAAAGTCCGTGTTTTTTCATCAGCGCGGGCGGCGATGTAACGAATTTTCCCTTCACGCTCCTGACCAGTTGCAAAGGTTACGGACGCAGTCTGACCAACCTTAAGATCGGTGATTTTCTGCTGGGTAATTTGAACGCTGGCAACGAGAGGGTGATTGTCGACGATCGTCGCCACCTCGCCATTCGTGTCGACATAAGCGCCAAGTTCCACCGGGACCGACAGGACATCGCCCTCGAACGGCGCCTTGATCTCGAGGCGCTCGATTTCGATCTGGGCCTCTTCGAGCTCGGCCTTAGCCGTCTGCAGCGATGAGTAGATTTGATCGGCTTGTCTCTGGGTCTGGTAGCCCTTTTTACCGAGAGCCTGGGCGGCCTCGTAGGCGCTCTCCTGCTCACGGACGCGCGCCTTTGCGCGCGCGATCCGCGCCTGGCGGTCGTTCTGCTCCAAACGGACGATGACATCGCCGGTGGCCACGGTGCTGCCTTCGTCGGCCAGAATTTCGGCCACCTGTCCCATGGTCTCGGCGCGCACGGTTACGGTCCGGTTCGGCTCTGCTTGCCCTTGAGCGACGACGACCTGCGACACGGGCTTGGCCTCTTGCGTTCGAACCGAAACCGTCATTGCGGGGACGGGCTTGGTGTCTTCGGGCGCGTTCGCGACCTCTTTGACGTCGGTTCGCAAGAAATAGCCGCCCAGCACCCATGCGGTGAGTGCGAGCGCGAGAACAGCAGCGATGATGTATGACTTCTTCAAGGCTGAGCGCCCCACTCGTTAATTTCCGCGATCTGTTGTGTCAGAATTACGCGGATGGCCTTACGCCGTCCCTCTTATCTCGTCCCGGCCCATGGCGCTCGGCGTCCCACGCATCGATGACATTCAAGAAGTTCTCAATGAGCGCCTCGTAAAAGGCATCGAGCTCCTGGAGCCGCTCTTGGGTACCTGGCATCCCCTCCGGAAGAGCGTCCTGAGTGCTCTCAACCACGTCGCGCGCGCGGCGCATCCGCCGGACCACCCCGCGCAACATCCGCGCATAGGGCTGCTGGCCCAGCCTGAAATAGTCTTGCCGATCCCCTGGCTTCGCGGTTCGCACGATGACACCCAGATCCTCCAACAACCGCGTGTTGGTGCTGATGCTCGCGCGACTAACGCTCAGTCGCTCAGCCAGCTGTGTCAGACTGAACGGGCCCTCATGCATGATCATGAGGCCCATAATGTGGCCGGCGATACGGGGGAGACCCTCCGACTGGATGATCAGGCCCATTTGCTCGACGAATTCCGAGATCGCTTTGTCTGCCTTGTTTGCCATCCCGAACAATTATTCCGTTCTGTTCGTTCAGTCAAGACTGAACAAACTATATGGAGGACCCGGCGGCCGGGGGCAACAGGGAAGGGGGATCGCGAGGTCACACTGTGGCCAAGCTACCGCAAGGCGTTCCACGGGACAGCACAATTGGCTTCCTGGCTAGTTTACTCGCCTCTCGCTTCCCTCTAGAAAGCCTGGACTAATTTTTGGGCCGGGGACCGATGATCAAAAAGCTACTCATCGCTAATCGTGGAGAAATTGCCTGCCGGATCATACGGACGGCGAAGCGGCTCGGGATCGAGACCGTGGCCGTTTATTCGGAGGCCGACCGCGATGCGCTGCATGTCTATATGGCCGACGAGGCCGTCGCGATCGGGCCCGCGGCTGCCGCGCAGTCCTATCTTGTCATGGACAAGATCATCTCGGCCGCCAAGGAGACCGGCGCCGATGCGATCCACCCGGGCTATGGCTTCCTGTCGGAGAACGCCGCTTTCGCCAAAGCGCTGAAGAAGGCGGGCATCATCTTTGTCGGTCCGAACCCTAAGGCCATTGAGGCCATGGGCGACAAAATCGAATCAAAGAAGCTTGCAGCGGATGCCAACGTCTCGACCGTACCTGGCCATCTCGGTGTGATCAAAACGCCGCAAGAGGCGGTCAGGATCGCCGGCGACATTGGCTACCCCGTCATGATCAAGGCCTCGGCCGGCGGTGGCGGCAAGGGCATGCGTATCGCCTATAGCAGCGACGAAGTCGCCGAAGGCTTTGCCTCGTCCCAGTCCGAGGCCAAGTCGAGCTTTGGCGACGATCGCGTCTTCATCGAGAAGTTCATCGAAGAGCCCCGCCATATCGAGATTCAGGTGCTGGGCGACAAGCACGGCAACGTCATCCATCTGGGCGAGCGCGAGTGCTCGATCCAGCGCCGCAATCAGAAGGTCCTCGAAGAAGCGCCGAGTCCGTTCCTGGACGCCAAGACGCGCGAGGCCATGGGCGCGGAGGCTGTCGCGCTGTCAAAGGCCGTGGATTACGACTCCGCCGGTACGGTCGAGTTCATCGTCGACAAGGACAAGAATTTCTACTTCCTGGAGATGAATACGCGGCTTCAGGTGGAACATCCCGTCACGGAGCTTGTGACCGGGCTCGACCTCGTCGAGCAGATGCTCAATGTCGCTAGCGGCAAGGCGCTGTCCATCAAACAGAAGGACGTGACGCTAACGGGCTCGGCGATCGAATCACGCATCTATGCCGAAGACCCGGTGCGGAACTTCCTGCCGTCCACCGGGCGCCTGGTCCGTTTCCGGCCGCCGAAGCTAAGCACGGAGAACGGCATTACTACGCGGCTCGATACGGGCGTGGAAGAGGGCGGCGAGATTTCGGTCTATTACGATCCAATGATCGCGAAACTTGTCACCTATGCGCCGACGCGCATCGAGGCGATCGACGAGATGGGGCGGGCGCTGGACGCCTTCACTATTGACGGCTTCCGGCACAACATTTCTTTCCTTGCGGTACTGATGCGCAACGAGCGCTGGCGCGCCGGCGATATCTCGACCAAGTTCATCGCCGAGGAGTTTCCGGACGGGTTCTCCCCGCCCGTGCCCGAGGGGCGCGTTCGCGATGTGCTAGCGACCGTCGCCGCAACTATCGATCACCTTTCGAACAACCGCCGCCGCATGATTACCCAGCAGATGTATGGGGAGCCGGTCTGTTTTTCCGAGTTCCGACTGGTTGAGCTCGGCGGTGGGGATTTCGTCCGGGTCCAGGTGGAAGGTCGCGACTTTCCCATGACCGCGACGCTTGGCGGCGAGGGGACGAACGAGCCGGAGCGGACGGTCACGTTGGACTCGGACTGGTGGTTCGGAGAGCCGGTTTTCAAAGGCACCGTCGATGGCGAACCGGTTGCTGTGCAAGTCCGCTCGATTCTGAACGGCGTGCATCTGACCTATCACGGCGTCGAAGTGCCCGTCCGTGTCTTCACCGAGCGGGAGGCGAATTATCTCGCCGTGATGCCGGTGAAGGAAAAACCGGATATGTCCAAATTCCTGCTCTGCCCGATGCCGGGGCTCATCGTGTCGCTCGCGGTGGAGGAAGGGCAGGACGTGTCGGCCGGCGAAACGCTCTGTGTCATCGAGGCGATGAAGATGGAGAATGTGTTGAAGTCCGAGGTGGATGGCACAGTCGCCAAGATTCACGCTGAGCCCGGCGACAGCCTCAATGTGGATGCCGTCATCCTCGAGTTCGATTAAGAGCGCGGGGCGTGACGCCGCCTGGCTACAAGACTGTCACCGTTCGGATCGAAGGTCGCGTGCAGGGCGTCTATTACCGCGCGTGGACGGATCAGACCGCGAGGCGCCTCGATCTCGATGGCTGGGTCCGCAATCGCCGCGACGGGAGTGTCGAGGCGGTGTTTTCGGGGCTCGCGCCGCAGGTGGACGAAATGCTCCGCCGCTGTGCCGAGGGCCCGCCGGACGCACGCGTTACCAATGTGGTTGTGACGGGCGAAGGCGGTGCGCCGTCGGCCGCCTTCCATGTCTTACCGACGACACATTAGCTCTGCCGAGACATTAGCTTCCTGACGTGTCGAAGACCTGCGCAAAGTTGGATCGCAGGGCCGTATCGACACGGGCCATGTCGGTCTCGGCGCCGAGCGCTTCCAGGCTCGTCACAGGCGTACCGTGAAGGCCGCAAGGCACGATCCCAGCGAAATGGTCGAGGTCCGGGCTGACGTTCAGGCTGACGCCATGAAAGGTGACCCAGCGTCGGACGCGGACGCCGATGGAGGCAATTTTGGCCTCGCCGACAAAGATGCCGACCGTATCCTCCTGCCGCTCTCCGGCAACGCCCAGCGCCGCCAAGGTGGCGATCAGCCAAGCCTCCAGCGCCGCCACGAAGGCACGAACGTCGCGCCCGCGCCGATTGAGGTCCAGCATGACATAGGCCACGCGCTGACCGGGCCCATGATATGTGTAGCGCCCGCCGCGCCCGGCCTTGTGGACGGGGAATCGGTCCGAGTCCACAAGCTCTGCCGGGTCCGCGCTCGTCCCCGCCGAGTAGAGAGGGGGATGCTCGAGCAGCCAGATGCATTCGCCGGCGCGCCCCTCGGCGATGTCGCGCGTGCGTGCGTCCATGAAGCTCAGCGCCGCCTCGTAAGGGACGGGCGCTTGAGCAACAGTCCACTCCAAATGCTTAGGGACTAGCGACTCTGTATAAGGCGCGGGAGAGGGGTTGGTCGAGGGTCTCATCTTCCTGCCATCTTAAGCCAAACAGCGGTGCGGCAAACCTTGCGCCAAAGGGGCAGGTTTGCTAATTCAGCGCACCGAAACGAAATGCTTTGCCCTGGATGGCTTTTTTGGCATGGCTGGGCGGCTTTCGGAACATCTTGCGGTCGTGGCGGAATTGGTAGACGCGCAGCGTTGAGGTCGCTGTGGGGTAACTCCCGTGGAAGTTCGAGTCTTCTCGACCGCACCAATGCCTTTTTGATGCATTGTTGATATTGCTGTTTTTCTGTTTTCTCCCGCACCTCATGCCGTGCCGGCCAGCGTTTGCTGAAGCGCTCGCGCCTCTTTCCTTGCCGTCGTGTGCGCCCGTCCCGGTCGACGCCGCGGGCAGCCCCGGGGGGAGCACTTCGGCAGAACGCGTACCATTAGTGCTGTCCAACGTCCGCCGCGATGATCTGCTCCGCCACGCGCTCCATAGTGTCGGCAAAGATATAGGGTCGTCGGTAGAGAAGGTTATAGGGGGCACCGGAACGGTCAAGGTAGGCCGCCTGCATGCCGGCTGCGATCGCGCCATGGGTATCCCAATCATGCGCGGCGACGAGGCGTAACGCACCGATCGGCCGGTCGAGACGCGCGGCGGCAAAGTCATAGACTTTGCGGTCGGGCTTGAAGCTACCGGCTTCCTCGACCGAGATCACGATGTCGAAATGGGGCCCGAGCCCGGAGTTGGCGATCTGCCTGGTCACCAGGTCGATCGATGAGTTCGAGAATGCCACGGTCCGATATCCACTCGATCGCAAATGGGCGAGGGCCGGCTGAACGTCCGCATGCGGTTCGAGGCTCGCGAAACCCCCAAGGATGCCGATTCGGTCCTTCTCCGAGATCGTGCGTCCGTGGAGCGTGGCGAGCCTGTCCAGCATCAGGCCGGCCAGGTTGGAAAATCCTGTTCTCACGCCGGTCAGCGCGCAGACGGTGGAGCTATGCAGCAACATAGCAAACCACGTGGACACCACGGCCGGGTCTCCGAATGCCGCCGCGAATTTCGGCCTGAGGGATGTGAGGTCGAGAACCGTTTCGTTGATGTCGAACAGCACGGTATCGCGTGGCACTGGGCGCCTCCAATTCGCTTCAGGCGGCGCTAACCGCGTTCGGGCTTGGAATCTGGGAGCAACTTTCCCATACCTAAGCCCCATTGTCCGAGGCATTCGGCGGCGTCCCGGCTCGTCGCCTCAAGCATGCGTACCCGGGAGCGTTCGACGACATGGATGGAGCCGACCGTAATGACGGGCGTGCTTGGAACAAACACGGTCAGGTAGGGGCCATCGGATTCTTCCATGACGAACCCCAACACGGATGTGCCCGGTGCGAACAGGCTAATCAGTGCCGCCGGATAGGCTTTCTGGTTTCCTGCAACCCCACGCATCAGGTTTGCGACGATCTCGTAGCCGGGAACGACGGCACCAAACGTCGCTTGAACCCTTTCGAACGCCGTTGCGCCAAGCCGTGAATTGACGAGCGCGCCAACGAGGAAGCAGATCAAAACCAGACCCAGCAACATCATCAAGAGAATGACGCCCGTTCCATAAAGCACGCTCTCGCCGAGGACCGGCGCAACCGCGACCGCGGCCTTCTTGATGACGCCGTGAAGTTTGTAGAAAACGTAGGCGAGGATCAGGAGGGGCAGAAGCGCGATCGCCCCGTAGATGAGATTAACTCGGATTCGGCTTTTCGCAGTTGTCACAGCTCGCTCCTCCCGCCGGCGATTGTGGGACGGTCTTCTGCGAAGTCCGCATAGTCCGGCAATTGCCAAGCTTAGCAGGCGGTGGCGGGGCACGGGCGCCTTGTGCAGCGCTCGCGTTGGGAATGACCGTCCGGATCTGGATCAACGTACCCCGAAATGATGGTGTAGACTGGAGCTTACTACGCGGATTTAGTCGGGGGCACTGGTATGCGAGGTCTGGTTAATGCTGGCGAGTCTGTTTGGGTGTTCGGTTACGGCTCGTTAATCTGGCGCCAGGACTTCCCGTATCAACAGGCCCGCCGCGCCCATATCCGTGGCTGGGAACGACGGTTCTGGCAAGGCTCGCATGATCACCGGGGTGTGCAGACCGACCCTGGAAGGGTCGTTACCCTTGTCGAAGCAGAGGGCGAATGTTGCTTCGGACGCGCATTCCTGATTAAGGCTTCCGTGTTCGAGCATCTCGATCAACGCGAGATCAATGGGTATCGTCGCGAGGATGTCGAGATCCACTTCGACGACGGTCACATCGCGGGCGTCACGTATTTTGCTCCGAGAGGGAATTTTGCCTTTCTCGGCAACGCGCCAATCGAAGAGATGGTAGCGCAGATCAATCGCTGCGCAGGACGAAGCGGCCACAACGCTGACTACGTTTTGGAGTTGGCATGCGCGCTACGATCTCTCGACGTTTCAGATCCGCACGTATTCGAGCTTGAGGCGCGGGTTATTGAGGAGAGACAGAGACTTGTGAGTTATCCGGAGGACTAGGAGGCAAGGCTTTGGTCAGCGCTACTGCCTCGGGGGGGGCCGGCGGAATTTCTCATCCGCGGGGCGGGCGTCGGCGCTCGCTGAACCACGTGCGGTAGTCGGAAGCCATCTTGCGGCGCTGGGTGCTCGGGGCGCGCCGCTTGCAGGTCGATGCTTCTTCGCTGCCCTCCAGTGCGCCCCACCGCATCTCGGCACAATCGTTGATGTTGTACGCCATCTCGAGATCCGTGATCCGCACGAGCAAATCATCGAGGGACAAGGTCCATGAGGAGCCGTCGCTGCGCTTGTAGGAGAATTTGCGCGCGCTGAGCTCGGACAGAAGCGTCTCCTCCAATTCTTTGCGAACTTCCTCGGGCGATTTACCCGCCGGCATCGCGTAACGTTCCGGGCGACGCGCGACGCGGTCAGGGAAGTTGCGCACTACGTCCATGGCGATGAGCAAACGCAAGTCGCGGGAGGGCGTGGCGAAGTTCTCCCATGGGCCTGATGTTTCGAAGATCGATGCGCCTTTCGGCAGCGCCACGGTTCCGCGATTGCTGGCAAGGAATTTGCGCCCGTTCTCGACGGAGTTCACGCGCGCGTTCACCTGTTCTTCAAGTGCGGTGACGGCCGCCGTCATCGCCTTAAAGGGGTCGAGCGGCTCCGGGGACATCACATCGTCCATGCGGTCGTAGAATGCTTCGACGCCGATCGTCGATTGCTGAAGTGAGAAATCGCCGTAATCCGGATGTTCGGCGATCTGCGCATTTGTCAGCCGGCGCAAAGTGCCGTTGGCTTTTCGCTCGATAGGTCGAATGCGCTTGAATCCGGGACCGCCGAGCGCAGGGTCTTGGGCAAAAAGGAAGTTGCCGCGCCAGAACCGTTTGCGGGCGACCGTGCCGTCCGGTTGGCCGTCAACAGCAAGGAACACACCGGCGCCTTCGTCGGTCTGCGGGACGCGCTTCACCAGCATAAGGATGTGCCCATATGGATCAGCGTAGATCGTTCCGGGACGCAACGCCTCGCGCGTCAACGGCACGGGATAGAAATCGGTGTCGTCGTCGTCGTTTGCCGTGCGCCCATTGCCCGAGTGCACGCCGTCCGCAATCGTCCGCCTCAAATAGTGCTGGAAGCCCGGAACGAGGCCTTTCGGCCTGGCGGGCGTCCGGTACCGGGCCGGCGAGGCGGACGCATTTCTGAATAGGCTGTTGGCTCTGGATTTGCGGCGCGCCGTCTTGGTCATGGGCGCCGGCTCTTCTTTCACGACGTTCCACCACTTTGTGCACCTCGGTGGCTTGCCGCCGCCGCCGCGCGTGCAATTC
>NZ_JBAWCQ010000007.1:0-3329 GCF_049590335.1 Methyloceanibacter sp. | reverse complement strand
CAACAGCCGCGACATCTTCAAACGAAATCGTTCTGCCGCCCTAGCCGAGTGGCGTCAGCTGGTGGCCTGAACGCTTCAGACCAGTACCCTACGCAGGCTCGGTCAGGTTTGTCTGACAATGCCCTCGAGCGGCATATGGGGGTCAACATATGCGGCGGCGACCGGGAAGCACCGCGGAATGTCTGCTTGCGAGCACAAAGCGAAAATAGCTGAGCCGCGCGCCGATGTCTGCTAATGACCCCTAAGCGGAAACCGTGTGGTTTGCTGCCGTGCTGCCTTGAGATAGGCTCTTTGTGCCCGCGCGCTCCTGGTTAGGTCACTCCATGCGTTCGTCATCTCCCTTGCGGTTGTTCACCCGCATCGTCTTTCTCGGCTGTGTGATCTTATCGGTGCCGGTCATGGCGCTGGCCGTGCTCTATGCAGAGACGTTCGAGCCCCTGCGTCGGACGAGTGTCGAGCGTCTCCTCTCCACCGCCATCGATGCCGAAGTCGATGTCAAAGGTCCAATCCGAATCAGCTTTGGATGGGCACCAACAGTCACGATCGAGGACATCGTCGCGGTGGGAGGCAATTCCCAGACCGACCTAAAGAGCCTGTCGGCGCGATCAATGAGGCTTCAGGTGCCTCTTCTGCCTATGATTGCCGTTAGCCCTCAACTCCACGCACTCGTCGTCGACGGACTGAATTTGTCCATCGAAATTCCCGAAGGACGCGCGGAGGAGGACGAAAGCGACGTCAGCGTCGCGGAGCTCGTCAGCAACCTTGTGCACTCCCCCGTCGCTAGAGATTTTCTCTTGCGCGAAGCCACGGTGAACTACGTCAACCTCGATAGTGGTTTTCGCCTGCAATACGCCCTCGATGAGCTGGAAAGCCAAGGGTCAGAGGATGGTGGGGTCGCCGTCAGCGGCACCGGCCAGTTGAATGGAGAGCCTTGGAAGCTCGACGGTGATGTCGACCCGCCGGGCGAGGACGAAAACAAGCGCAAATTTGCTTTTGCGGTGGTTCATGCCGGCCTGAATTTGACGCTTGCCGGCATCTATAAACTCGACTCCGGTCTGTTCGATTTCGAAGGCGACACGGTGGACATGACCGTGACCGCTGTGGCGCCGGACCTAAAGCGCTTCCTGATGGTCTACGACATCAGAGGTGATTTGGCGGGAGCGGGTAATTTGTCCACACGCCTTAGTGGCCCGCTCGATACGTTGAAGCTCAGCGCTCTGGATTTGAAGCTTGCCTTCGAGAAAGGCAATAAATATGTGGTCAGCGGTGCTATTGGCGACATCACGGCAGGCACCGGGCTCGATTTGACAGTCGACGGCACGTTCGCCAAGGAACCGCTCGCGGAAGGCGAAACGCGCCCCATCTACGATATCGGCATTATCGGGTTCAACGGCCGTATCGAGGGCTCACGCGACGGTGTCTTGGTTCGCGACTTTCACATTTTCAGCACCTCCGTCAGGACTAGTCTCCGCGATGTCGGCCCGATTACCGCTGAGCGGCTCTACAAGGACAAGGATGGACGACTTGGTCTTTACGACCTTTTGGTTTTGGCCGGCGATCCCACCCGCCCCAGCGTGCACCTCGCGGGGACAGTGAAGGACATCATCAGTTTTGCCGGCGTCGACCTTAAAGGCGAAATCGATTTCCCCACCGTCGATTTCCTCGATCTTGCAGCGGAGGAGCACGCGGGAGAACTCGGCCATCTCTCCGGCGACGTAGCCATCTCCGATGCCGACGGCTCGCTTGGAATCGAGCACCTCTCCGCCCAGGTCAGGGACAGCAACCTTATCAAGCTAAGCATCGATTTGGTGTTCGATGATATTCCCGAAGCGAAGGCGTTCAAATTCGCCACTCACCTCGAGATTCCGGAGTTTCAAGAATTTGCCGAGGCGCTGGGCAGCGATGTGGAGAAGCTTGGTCCAGTCAAGTTCGATGGTTCCATCTCCGGAAGCGACGAAAAGATTGCCATGACCGGCATCATGCTCGTGGGCCAGACCACCCTAAACGGTTCGCTCGCCGGGTCGTTGTCGGAGGAGCGCAAGCCGGTTCTCTCCGGCGATGTGTCAACGCAGCTTCTCCACCTCGATGATCTCACGAAGCTTGCGTCCATCGATGTCGTCTACCTTGAGAACGCCGACGAGGATGACGAGGACGTCTTCGATTATTCGAAAATCTGGGAGACTTTGTTCGTGGATATGCAGGTGAAGGTCGCCAAGATCGCGGGAGGCGGCAACAACGCGAGCAATATCCAAGGCCGCGTCACCTATCTCGCCGGCGTCATCGGGCTCGATCCGCTCGCTATGACATATCTTGGCGGGAAGGCCTCAGCCAACGGCAATATCAACACCACGGGCAAGGAAAAGACCTTTGCGCTCAAGGGCAGCGTCAACAGCCTGCCTATCGGCGCCATGCTGAGGGAGATGGATGTCAGCTTCCCGGTGAGTGGCGCACTCAATATGACCTATGACTTGTCGGGTGCAGGCAATACGAAGGCGCAAATTCCACGTTCGCTGAACGGTTCAATCTCAATGTCTCTGCGCAACGGCTCAATCGGAACGGCGCTGCTTGATCTTACAGGGATGAACCTGCCGCGGTGGCTATTGACCCGGGCTCGTAAAGGCAACCAGGCGACGCTCGTGTGTGCCGTGGCGCCTTTCACCTTCAGGAACGGCCGGGGCGAAACCCGTGGTCTTGTGCTGGAGACACGGAACGTGCAAGCCGTGGGCGTTGGCTATGTCGACTATCTTGCGAACACAATCGATCTTCGGTTCAAGCCACAGGCGCTTCGGCCGCAATTTATCCAGACCGCACATCCTTTCGCGATACAGGGCAAGATCGGCAGCAAGAGCGTGAGGTTGACTGGTAGTCCGGCGACGAGTTCCGTTACCGGCGTGCTGGCCTTTCCGTTCAACCTGCTTGGGACGATCGTGCAGCCAAGAGCGGAGATGCCAGGGCGTGTGCCCTGCAGCGTTACGCAATCGGCGCCGCGAGGCAGTGGAGCAACCACGACCACCCAGCCACGCTCGCGCGGTCCGCTGGGCTTAGGCATCCTGGGGGGTGGCAATAGGCGCCGCTAAGCGCCACCTAATTTCCCAGAACAATGGAGTTCCGGTGGAGTGAGGGGCTTCGAGCCCTCAGCGCTCACGTCGGCAATGTCACGGTAACTGGGATAGCTCTGCGGTTCCTCGCCGATTATCATCATTGGCATTGTCAGAGTAAATTTGCTTGAGCCGAGCAGGGGGCATCCTTAGCCTCCGGCGATGCGCAATCCCTTCCGTTATTTCAACAGCTCACCTGAGGTGATCCGCCTCACGGTGATGATGTACGTC
>NZ_JBAWCQ010000006.1:0-15927 GCF_049590335.1 Methyloceanibacter sp. | reverse complement strand
GAAAATCAATGGCCGCGAAATCCGGTTCTGACGTTTTGGCAAAGTAAACGAATTTGCTCTGACAATGCCCTGCAGGGAGGTAGCTGGCTCTTGATCTGTCGCAATGCTCAATCCGGTCCAGTTAGGTGAGAATCGACCGCTTGTTAAGGAGAGCGCAATGCAGACACCTTTACAGATAAGTTTTCACGGCATGGAGTCGTCGCCAGCGATCGAGGCCCGCATTCGTGAGAAAGCCGCCAAACTTGAACGTTTCTCTGATCGAATCGTGGGCTGCCGGGTCGTCGTCGAGGCGCCCCATCGCCACCATCGCCGCGGTAACCTCTATAACGTGCGTATTGATCTTAGTATGCCGGGGAAAGATGTGCTCGTGGGGCATACGGGACCGCTCAACCATGCGCATGAAGATGTGAATGTCGCTATCCGCGATGCCTTCAACGCTGCGGCGCGACAAGTGGAAGATCATACGCGACGGATGCGCGGCGCCGTGAAGGCTCACGACGCGCCCGCGCATGGCAAGATTAGTCAGCTCCTTGAGGATTACGGATTCTTGGTGATGCCGGACGGCCAAGAAGTCTACTTTCACAAGAACAGTGTGGTCGACGCTGACTTCTACAAGCTTGAGATCGGCAATGAAGTAAGGCTCGTAATCGCGGAGGGTGAGGGCGCGAAGGGTTCACAGGCAAGCGCTGTAATCCCGATCGGCAAGCACCACATCGTGGAGTAATGTCGCCGCCAGCGGAGGATGGCGCTCGCAACACAGGACCGACCGCATGGAAGCCGAGAGCAGCCTAGGGTATTGTCAGACAAACCTGACCGAGCCTGCGAAGGGTGCTGGTCTGAGAGTCTTGACCGCCTCCGATCAGCCAGCTCACACCCAATTACTCTGACAATGCCCCCCTAGCCTTCAACCTCGAAGGTAATTTTACAAGTGACACGATACCTTTTGATTTTACCGTCTTCGACGGTCGCGGCATGATCCTTGATCCAGACGGATCGAATGTTTTTGACGGACTTTGCAGCCTCAGTAACGGCTTCTTGGGCCGCCTCTTCCCATCCTTTGCCAGAGTCACCCATAATTTCGATGACTTTAAGAACAGACATGCTTTAGCTCCTTTGGTGGCGTTGTCAGACTAACTATTCATGAGCTGGCTAGTCGGAGGCGGTCAAGACTCTCACGCCGCCAGCTGACGCCATTCGGCTAGGGCGGCAGAACGGTTCTGTTTGAAGATATCGCGGCGGTCGAGGTGACGGTCGTGGTTGAAGTGGTTGTGGATAGAGGCATGGGCATCGGCAAACTTCTGAAGGGTCTTCTCGCCCCTGAACTTCGCCATCACTCGTTCTCGTCGTCGAAATGGCTGGTGTGAATTCTCAGCCCGATTGTTGAGCCAACGGCCACACTCCTGGTTGGCGACGTTTCCGATTACTTTCATTGCCGCACCGTAGGAGCGAAGCCGGTCAGTCACGATCCAACCGGGCCGGCCATAGCGCTTCATCGCACGCTTTAGGAATTTCAGTGCAGCCTTGCGATCCCGGCTCTTCGACTTGAATGGCGAGGCCAAGACGGCCAGCAGAAAACAGAACAGTGCAAACATTGTGCACTGACGTTAGGTGATTCCTTCAGCTAGACAAATGCGGATGAGCTTTTCGGTATACACAAGATATACATCATCACCGTGAGGCGGATCACCTCGGGCGAGCTGTTGAAATAACGGAAGGGATTGCGCATCGCCGGACGCTAAGGAACCTCGCCAAAAGGCTCAAGCCGATTTACTCTGACAATGTCCCTGGCAGCCCACGATTCGATCGGAGAAGCGTTCGAGCTTGGCGGCCTTCTCGTGAATGCGTGCGCCTCAATCGCTGGTGATGGTCCCATGCCGTGAAAGCTGATCTGCAAAGGCATCTGCATTGCGCTCTCCCTAACAGGCGTTGTGGATTCTACACCTAAACGGATCTGATCGAGCATTGCGGCAAATCAAGAGGCGCGCCCACGACGTAGCCTCAGACCAGCACCCTTCGTCAGCTCCGCCTAGGTTTGTATGACATGCCCACTAGATCGCTAGCACCAATTCAATCGTCGGCGACGGGACCGTTTCACAGTGGCACCTTCTCCAGCGCGAGATCCGGCTCTCCGCTCAGCGCGAGCATCCTCGCGCGCACCGCGTCGCGTAGACGGATAGCCGCACTGAAGTCGCTTCCATCGGCCCGCACCGCTTTCCCGATGTGCACATCTATGTTGCTTGGCCGGGGAAACCACTGACTGCCGCGCAAAGCCGAACGCGTGCCGCTGATCACGATGGGCACCACCGGAATGCCAGCCTCCACGGCAACAAGGAAAGATCCGACATGAAATCCGAGCAGGCCTGCCATCCGGGTCAGCGTACCTTCCGGGAACGAAACGATGCGCTCCCCGGTCAGCGATGCCTCGAGCACTTTGCGCGTGTCTTCAACGCCGCCTTTTACATCGGTTCTGCGCACGAACAGAGTGCCGGTGCGGCGCAGGAATGGACCTGCTACCCGCTGACCCGCCAGCTCCTTCTTGGCAACAAAGGTAAGTCGACCCGGGATCACTGCAGAGAGCACCAGAGGATCTAGATAGCTGGAATGGTTGACAGCGAGCAGTACATTGCGCGCAGGCATCGACTCTTCCACCTCGACCTTGGGGGACAGCCCCGTAAGCCACAAAAAGGAGCACGCCCCGTAGTGGATCGCCATGTGGCGCCAACGCCGGCTCGGCAGGAGGAGAACGAGGCACCAAACGATGCTGGCGCCCGCGACCAGCAGCGCCCACCAGTAGCCTGCATAGACCAGTTCGAAAACTCTACGCCGAAGACGGCGAGCACGGCGGCCAAGCCCGGATAGATAGAGCCTCGTCAGCTGCCACCACAGCCCATAGCCCTTCTTCGACAGCAAGCCGCTCTCGTATAGCGTACGCGCCGCGGACCGCCGCAGCTTGCCGCTGGAGGTCTTCGGTACCGTGTGAGGTCGCGCCAGCACCACCTCGTCCGGCGCGACATCGAGTTGCGTCTTCGTTACCTCGACAATCCTATCCCTCAGTGCCTCGATTTCAGCGGATTCGGCGAGGTGTGTCTCAACCAGCAGCACGAGTCGCTCAGTGTCGGCGCCGCCGAATGTGCTTGCAAACGCAGCCACGCATCCCTTACGCACGCCTTCTACCCCGCCGACGAGTTCCTCCAACTCATGCGGGTAGATGTTGCGTCCGGCCTTGATGATCATGTCCTTGATGCGGCCCGTGATGAACACATCGCCGCCGGCGATGTAAGCTCGGTCTCCGCTTTCCAGCCATTCGCCGTCGAACAGCGCCTTG
The DNA here is from genome assembly GCF_049590335.1 of Methyloceanibacter sp. Taxonomy (GTDB): domain Bacteria; phylum Pseudomonadota; class Alphaproteobacteria; order Rhizobiales; family Methyloligellaceae; genus Methyloceanibacter. The sequence goes on along the minus strand of NZ_JBAWCQ010000006.1, from coordinate 12,602 downwards.
GTCTTCTCGTCGTCTCGGAAGTAACCTTGCGTCGCGGATGGACCTTTAAACTGGAGTCGGCCCTCCATTCGCTCGGGGAGTTCGGCGTCAGTCTCGTCGACAATCCGAACCTCATGCCCGGCGATCGGCCAGCCGCAGGCCACGAATTCCAGCGCTGTCGCATCCTCTGGCCATGCCGGTGCCGCCTGTCCTTCATGGGAAAGCGTTGAGCGCTGGACCCTGTCGACGATTGGTCCCCGCCCGACAGGAGGAAAGGTGAGGCCAACGGAGTTCTCGGCTAGACCATAGACCGGAGCCATGGCCTTGGGCAGAAATCCGTAACTGGCAAACCGGGCGGTAAAGCGTGCGATCGTGGCAGGACTGACCGGCTCGGCTCCGTTTAGCAGCATCCGGAGTGAACTCAGATCGAGATCCTTGATGTCCTCGTCGCGCACATTCTTGCAGCACAATTCGAAGGCGAAATTTGGCGCTGCCGAAAGCGTGGCCCGATGCCGGCCGATCGCGCGCAACCATCGTCCTGGATCGGCGAGAAAGGCGAGAGGCGGCATGATGACCGTCGGGACGCCATAGTGGAGCGTACCGAGCCAGGCGCCGATCAGCCCCATGTCATGATAGAGCGGCAGCCAGCTCACGAATACATCCGACGAACTCGCATCGAGCGCCTCACCCATCGCCCGAATGTTCGCCAGAAGGTTTGCGTGCGTAAGAACCACGCCCTTGGGGTCGCCGGTGCTGCCGGAGGTGTATTGGATCAGCGCAATCGTGTCCGCGCCGGCCGCCAGCGGCCGTTCGATCGTTCCCGCGCGCGACAGCGCGTCCACCGTCTCCACATATCGCAGATCCTCGGCCAGCCCCAGCATCAGCTGCCCAACGTTCCCGATTTCGGACCCGATAATCAGAAGGCTTGCACCAGCATTCCGCAGGATGCCGGCTTGCCGCCGCAGATGATCCTCGACCTGTGCCCGCCGGAACGGGGGGTAAATGGGAACGGGCACGCCCCCCGCATAAAGCACACCAATGAACGCCGCGAAAAACGCCGGCTCTGTCGGCAGCATGATGGCTACGCGATCGCCAGGCACAAGACCGCGCTCGATCAACCCGGCGGCTATGGTGCAACTCTCCCGATTGAGGTCGGCGTAGGAGATCGTCTGTTCATCATCTTCGCTCCGCCATAGCAACACGTGCGGGCGATCGCCATGTGACTGAACGTGATGCGCTAGAACCTCGATGAGAGTTGTCGCGGAGAACGGTGCGACGACCTCGGGCAGCTCCTTGAGCTCCGACGGAAGCGCTTCCATCGCCGCGACACGACCGGGCGCTGCTGCAAGAAGCGCCCGCAGAAGGTCACGTGGTGTACTTGCGTCCACAAGCAGCTGGTCGGGCAGGCGAACCTTGAACGCCCGATCGATGCGCAGCACCAATTCGGCGCGGCCGAGGCTGTCAAGCCCCAGATCGCGGTCTAGATCGCTATCGAGAGTGACAGCAACTCTGCGCTGCATTTGGGGATGCAGCTCCCAAACCAAGTCCCTCACGAGGCGGCTGAACCTTGCAGCAAGCTCGGGACCGGCTTTCTCCGCACCATTTCCTGCTGGACGCTGCGGCGCGTCGATCATTTAGCAGAAGCTCCCTAATGTGCGGTTTGCAAATGAATCGCTCAGATGCCCGCCTTTATAATTAGACTACCCTCCTTACTTGCCTCTTGTCATTGACAGCAATCAACAAGCCGTTACCGGCCGCGAGGCATTATGTTCTATTCAAACACATGGACAGCCCGAGGCTGCAGCATGGACCGGCCCCCTACAGGCATGCTTGAAAGGTTAATTAGCGCGGAGTGCGCCGATACCTTGCCTGGGCTTTTTCATGAGCGCGTCCGGCGCACTCCATTGAGCGTTGCCTATCGAGAGTACGACCCTCGTACTGGCTGCTGGATCAACTATTCGTGGGCGAGCATGGAAATACGCGCCGCCCGTTTCCAACAGGCGCTTACGCGAGAAGGCCTGAAGACGGGCGACCGGGTTGCGCTGTGCCTGCCCAATTGTACCGACTGGGTCAGCTTTGACATGGCGTCCCTCGGTCTCGGCCTCGTCGTGGTCCCGCTCTATGCAGACGACAGCGTGACGAACATTGCTCACATACTGGCGCATTGCGAGGCGCGATTGGTGCTAGTGGACACGCAGCAGCGCTGGTCCGAGCTCGTACCACACCGGCGGGAGTTTCCGCTTCTGTCTTGCGCATGGGTGCGCGAGCGCGACGTGGAACATCAACCCGGCGATCCAGAGCACACTGCAAAAAGCATCCAAGAGGTTTTGGCTGGCACCACCGTCTCGACCTTCAAGCGGGTCGGTTCCAGCCATTCGCTGGCGACAATCATCTATACGTCGGGCACGACCAGGCGGCCGAAGGGCTGCATGCTCACAAATTTCGCGCTGCTGTCGAATGCGGAGGGTGTTACTAAAGTCATTGCGCCGCGCCCCGAAGACATCTTTCTATCTTTCCTGCCGCTCGCGCATGCGTTCGAGCGAACCGTCGGTTACTATGTTGCGATGATGGGCGGTTCCACCGTCTCCTATGTACGCTCGATCGAGCACCTGTCCGACGACTTGAAAGCAATCCACCCCAGCGTGCTTCTTTCGGTGCCGCGCATTTACGAGCGGGCCTACGATGCCATCCATGCCGCGGCCGCCGGCAACTCGTTGAAAATGCTCCTTCTGAGACTAACGCGGAATCTCGGCTGGCGGCGCTTTCAAGCGCGCCAGGGCCGCATGCCTGCGCCCGGTCTCGCGGCAAGTCTCATTTGGCCGCTCTTGGATAAGCTTGTGGCCCGGCCGATTATCGAAGCATTCGGAGGCAGGCTAAGAGTCGCCGTGACCGGCGGAGCGCCGATTCCGGAGGAGGTGGCGGATTTCCTCGTTGCCATGGGTGTGCCAATCGTTGCGGGCTACGGTTTGACAGAGGCTGCTCCGGTTGTGACCACGAATTCGGTTGAGGATAATCTTCCTGCTTCGGTCGGGCGCCCTCTCGCAGGGGTTGAAATTTCCGTCTCCAAAAATGGCGAGCTTCTTGTGCACTCGCCGGCCGTCATGAGCGGCTACTGGAACGACGAGGCCCTGACAAGAGAGATCATCGACGCCAGAGGGTGGCTCCACACGGGCGATGTGGCCGAGATCAAAAATGGACGCCTGTTCATTATCGGTCGTTTGACCGAAATTTTAGTTCTAGCCACTGGCTTGAAAGTCAACGCAAGCCTAATCGAAGCCGAGATTAGGCGTGACAACCTTGTTGATCAAGCGCTGATCGTCGGGGAGGGAAAGCCGTTCCTCGTTGCCGTCTGCGTTTTAAACCAAAACAATTGGCGGACATATGCTCAGGAGATTGGCGTCGATCCGTATACCCCGAATTCCCCTAGCGCTGTCGGCAACATCTTGATGCGCATTGGTAACCGTCTGAAGGATTACCCAGAACACGCTCAGATCCGCGCCATCTATTTGCTGCAACGGCCTTGGACGGTGGAGTCCGGACTACTGACGCCCACGCTCAAGGTTAAACGGGGCAAAGTCGAGCAAATCTTCCACGACGAGATTATGAAGCTGTACTCGGGCCACGCGATGTTCCGTTAATGGGGACCGCGGCGGCCGGTTCTATCCCTGGCTGTGTGTACCGAAAACCTAAACTCGGATGTAGTGGTGATGAAGTCCGCCAAGGATCGCGTGTCAACTATTAGCGCGGGCAATGTCACGTTAACTGGGATAGTTCTGCGGTTGGTCGCCGATTGGCATCATCGGATGAAACCGATATCGTTTAAGCGCCACCGCTTCCCGCCAGAAATCATCCGCCACGCGATCTGGCTCTATGCCAGGTTCACACTGTCCTTTCGGGATGTGGAGGAACTGCTGGCCGAGCGAGGTATTGACGCATCCTACGAGACGGTCCGGCGGTGGTTCCTGAAGTTCGGCCCGTCGATCGCGGCGAATATCCGCCGTTCGCGGCCGCGACCGAGCGATCATTGGCACCTCGATGAAATGGTGATCTCAATCCGTGGCGGCAAATACTGGCTCTGGCGGCCGGTCGACAACGACGGTGAGATGCTGGATTTCCTCGTCCAGCGCAGACGCGATGCACGAGCTGCAAAGAAACTCATGGTGCAATTGTTCAAGAAGTACGGCTTTACGCCGAGTCGAGTTGTGACCGACCGGCTGCGATCCTATTCGGCAGCGTTCCGCGCGATCGGGCTCAAGGCTGAGCACGATCGGGGCTTGCGAGCCAACAACAGGGCGGAGAACTCCCATCAGCCGATACGACGCCGAGAACGAAAACTGCAGCGGTTCAAATCACCCGGCTCAGCCCAACGTTTCCTCGCCGTTCATGCCGCCACATTCAACGCATTCACCCATCAACGTCATCTGCTGCGTCGACCGTATTTCAAGGAGCTTCGCGCCGGTTCATTCCGCACTTGGGCCGGGGCATCCGCCGCTGCATGACGCCTGTTGCCCGCTACATTTTCCTCGAGTGAACGCCGATAATGTGACAAAGCCGCGAATAGCAGTCCGTCACTCTGATCCATCGGTCAGACCTTCCAATGTGCCCTCCCAGTGCGCCCTCCGAGACTGGGCCGAACCATGCCACAACGCAGACCGACCGGAGGGGCCGCGAAAATCTGGTTTATACCATAGCCGCTCCAGCAAGCGTGAGGCGACCTAATCGGAGGCCGACATAATTCCTCCTCATGCTGGTGGTGTTAGTAAGCGCAAGTTCGCAAATGCTACCGGAGGGTCAGAGAATCGCACGAAGAGCTGTCTTGGCCCTTGTCGCTCTCACTCTCGTCGCGCTGAGCCTCATCTTCATCGCGCCGCAGTTTATTTCCACCGAGACTTTACAGAAAAAGGCGCTCGCTCAAGTTGAAAGCGCGACCGGCTATCGCGTTCGCATTGACGGTCCGGTCAAAATATCGGTGTTTCCGTCCCTCAACCTCGTTGCGCGCGACGTGGGCATCGCGCAACCAGACGAAAGCGGGGCGGCGGAGTTCGCCACGGCGCGGGCCTTGCGCTTTGGTCTTGTGCTGCGCAGCCTGCTTGCCGGCAAGGTAAGTCTTACCAACGTCACTCTACTCGATCCCGTCATCACGCTACCACTCCCGGAGAAGGTCACGTCGCGTGCAGTGGCCCCCGAGGGGAAAGGAACGGCCAAGCGGCAAGAGTTGAGTATCGAAGAACTGACCATTCGCAATGGGACCGTGATCTTGTCTGGGAAGAACGGCGAGCCCGGCAAGCAGATTACGTCGCTCAACACCGAAGCCTCGTTACCAAGGGCGAAGGGCCCGCTCACGTTTGTTGGCACTGCCCGCTATGACGGTGATCCTGTCTCGGCCAAAGGAACGATCGGTAGTTTCGCTTATTTCCTCGACGGGGGGCCGGTGCCTGTCAAACTTGCGCTCAAAACGCCCGATCTAACGGATGGCGCCACCCTGACAGGTACGGCCTCTTACAAGAACGAGGTCCTCACGCTTGCTCAGTTCGCAGCCCAGGCAGGATCCCAGAAGATTTCCGGCAACGCGACCTATGGCGACGACGCCCTGAGCATTACGCAGGGACTATTCGAGGATATGCCGTTCACTGGCACGGCGCATTTAGCTGGCAATACGCTAACGGTCGACGCGGAGGTTGCCGTCGAGGACAAGCCTGTACGGGTTGTCGGATCCCTCGGCGCTTTTGATCAGTTTCTCGCAGGCGGTGTGGCTCCCATCAAGCTTAGCGTCTTCGCGCCCGAGCACTTGAGGGAAGAGGTGATCCTGAACGGCGCAGTTTCTTACAAGGACCTTACTCTTACCTTGCCGGAGTTCAGGGCGGTCTCAGGCGAGGACTCCGTGTCCGGCGCGGCCGTCGCTAAGAATGATGTTCTCACTCTCTCTCGGGTCATCGCGACATTCGGAGGCCAGACGGTTACTGGCGGTGCCACGTATCGGGAAGACACTGTGAATTTCGACGTCACCGTTGGCCAAGACAGCGCGCCCTCCAAGGTTGCTGGGTCCATAACTGGCATCACGAAGTTCCTCGATGGAGAGTCTGCACCGATAAAGCTTGAGATTGACTCACCGGATCGGCTTGCCGCCAAGGCCGTGGTGACGGGCGACGCTGTCTACAAGGATGAAGCTCTTGTCCTGACTGCATTCACTGCGATCTCCGGGGATTACACGGTCACTGGGAACGGGGTCTACAGGGACGAGGTTCTCATCCTGGATCCCTTCCAGGCGCGAACCCGCGGCCAAACGGTATCGGGCGCGCTGACGGTGAGTTTTGCGGGCGACATCCCCAGCGTGACTGGAAACCTCACCGCGACCGGTGCGGTCTCTTCGGGTGGGGCGCCAACCTCGAAGAAGACACCGGACGCTGCACGGCCCGCCGTCGAGACAGAATTGCCAGCGGCTGAGCCTCCGCTAAATCCGGTTTCCAGGCCTACAGGCGGCGGGATCGAGGTCGCTGTCGCCCCGCCGCCAAAAAAAGAACCGCGGCCTGCCAACACGTCCCCGAGTGCCAAGCCGACGAAACCAGCGATAAAATCACGCGCGATTGGCTGGCGTGCAGAGAAGCTTGATTTCTCGGCGCTTAGGGATATGAACGCCGATCTGGTTCTTAAATTGAATCAATTCGTGCTCGAAGGCATCAGGGTTGGCACCGCCACGATCAATGTCAGGCTTGCTGGGGGCAAGCTTACCGCCGAGACCAAGGACCTCAAGGGCTATGGGGGTGGGGGAATGATGACGCTCGTGCTCGACGCAAGCGGCGCAGTGCCGGCGCATCGCCTCAACCTCTCAGTCGCGGGTCTCGATGCATATCCTTTCCTGGATGACGCCGCCGACTTCCAGACGATCGAAGGCAAAGCGGCCATAGCTCTAGGTCTGGTCGCAAGTGGCGACAGCGAGCGCACCTTGGTCTCGAGCCTCAACGGTACAGCGAAGTTCGAGTTTACCGGTGGCGCACTACGCGGTCTCAACGTGGCCAACATGCTGCGCAACCTGACCACGGGGATTCTCACGGGCTGGCAATACCAGCGCGACTCGGAGACAACGTTCAGCAGGCTTAGCGCCAGCTTCAAGATCGCAAGCGGCCAGGCCCAAACCGACGACTTGCGCATGGTCGGCCCGCTCGTCTCAATCGGGGGCGCCGGCACCATTGACCTTCCCGCGCGGCGCCTCAAGTTTCGCGTCAACCCACTCATGCTGGCGAGCGTCGAGGGCCAAGGCGGCAAGAACAACATGCTCGGCTTCCCCGTACCCATCGCCGTATCCGGTCCATGGGAAAATCCCTCCATCTATCCTGATGTCGTCGGCGTCTTGGATAACCCGGTCGCGGCCTATCAGCAGCTCAACAAGCTCGGTGGCGCGCTCATATCCGTGCCCGGCAATATGCTCGGCATCAACACAGGCGATGGCGGACTCGTGGAGAAGAGCATTGCCATCCCGGGCGCTGTCACCAAGGGCGTGGTCGGCGGCATAGGCCAAGCACTCGGCGTGAAGCGGAAAGATCCAAAGGTCACTACGCCTGCAGCACCCGCCGACGACCAGGCCAGCGATGTGGCCCCAGGAACGAGCGAAGCGCCGCCGCAAGTACCTGCCGCTCAGACCCAAAAAAAGCAGAAACCGGTAACTAAACCCAAGTCCGACGCGATCTTGCAGAACATCTTCGGACAGTAGCGCCGATACCACGGGCCACGCGTCCGCTTATGGCACATAGCAGACATCGACTTCGATGCTCAGGATGTCCACTTATGGATGGAAGGCGGTCGTGCTGTATCAGCAGCTCGATGTCGGCTAATGACCCAAAGCGGACCTAATTGACAGCAGCTTTGAACCCATCCTATGGATGCCCATTTTTCCAAGATTGTTGAGCGACGGGCTATGTTAGCTGTGCCGCGACGTCGAACACCGCCGACGGGGCTACAACGCGCATAGATATTGAAGGATGTCGGCCGAGCATGAGCACACCAGAAACACTCTACCAACGCGCAGGCATACTCCTGTCTGATGTGCCAAACTTTGAACGGCAGGGGACGCTGAGCGATGTGGAGGACCAGTGGCTAGCCGCGGCGATTGCCGTCATCGAGAGTGCCTCCAAGATCGTCACCGTACCGGACGTTCTAGAAATTTTTGACGCAAAATATGCGGCGAAAGTAGTCGTGTCTCAAACGACAAACGCGTACTTGCGTGCGACCAATGCAAGGGCTCTCATTTCTGTCCTTCGTCGCGTACTGGGCCGTCTAGAGCTCCAAGTCCAAACAGAAATCGTTGGTGCGTATGTTCCGGCAGGAGATGTGGACGAAGCCTATAAGGCCGTCGGCGATGTGCTGAAGACTGCGGCCAACGACATACTTTTGGTGGATCCGTTTGCAGACGAAACAATTCTCAACGCGTATGCGGATCTGGCGCCCGACCACATCATTGTTCGCATCTTGACCGACCCTGACAGATACAAGCCGACGCTCAAAACAGCGCATGAGTTGTGGAAACGAAAATACAGGGATAAGCGACCGCTCGATGTGCGCCTAGCCAAAGCCCCGTTGCACGATAGGTTGATAATTCTGGATGGCGAGCGTGCTTGGACCGTAACGCAGTCCTTTAAGGACCTAGCCGCAACGCACCCGGCGACAATTGTCAGCACGCCGAATGAAATTGCTGATCTGAAGATCAAGGCCTATCAGAACATTTGGGGCGACGCGTTTGCTATGGCGTAGTCATCAGAACCGGTATCATGCATAGTGTAGCGACGCCGATGGCCTATATGGCGGCAAGGATTTCTCGTCATGAAGCAACCTTCCCCTCGCTCAAGAAAACTTGATGACCGTGAAATTGGGTGGCGCGAACATGTCGCGCTTCCTGAGCTTGGTATCAGCTCGATGCGAGCAAAGATCGATACCGGAGCGCGGACTTCGGCACTAAATACCGACAACATGGAATTATTCGAGCGGGATGGGCAAAGGTGGGTAAGCTTCACACTCCCAGCCGCTGGCCAAAGATCAAAGGTGCGCTACGAAGCACAACTTGCGGACATGCGCGCCATCAAAAACACAGGCGGCATTGCCGACACTCGCTATATTATAAAGACGACAATGATTCTTGGAAGGCGAGCCTGGGAAATTGAGATTTCTCTCGCCGATCGGGAGAATATGAAGTTTGACATGATCATCGGAAGAACGGCGCTTCGCGCGCAGCGATTAATCGTCAATCCAGGCCGGTCGTATCTTGCAGGGCAGCCCGTTGAGCTCGCGTCGATCGAGCCGCATGGAACCTGATACGGACGAGTCCACGTCCAGTGCTGGCTGAATTTTCTATGCTGAGGTTCTCACAATGAAGATCGCTATGTTGGCCCGCAATCCAGAGCTCTATTCGCATCGGCGGCTGACGGAGGCGGCCGAGGAGCGCGGTCACGAGTTGGATATCATCAGCACATTGCGTTGTTATATGAATATCGCGTCTCGCAGGCCTGAGATCTATTACAACGGCGAAAAGTTGCCCACGTATGATGCGGTGATCCCTCGCATTGGCGCGTCCGTAACCTTCTACGGTTTGGCCGTTTTGCGTCAGTTCGAAATGATGGGCGTTTATCCTCTCAACGAGTCTGTCGCCATCGGCCGCTCTCGCGACAAGTTGCGTTCCATGCAGATTCTGGCGCGCGATGGAATAGGCCTGCCCGTGACGACTTTTGCCCACGATCCAAAACAGACAGAGGAGGTCGTGCGGCTGGCGGGCGGTGCGCCGCTGGTCGTCAAGCTTCTTGAGGGCACTCAGGGGATCGGCGTAGTTCTCGCAGATACGGATCGCTCCGCCAAGTCGGTCATCGAAGCCTTTCGCGGCGTCAACGTGAACATCCTAGTGCAAGAATTCATCAAGGAGGCAGGCGGTAGCGACATTCGCGTTCTTGTTCTTGGCGGCAAGGTCGTCGCTTCGATGAAGCGGACGGGCGCGGAGGGCGAGTTCCGATCGAACTTGCATCGCGGCGGTTCCGCTCAAACGGTCAAAATTTCACCGGAGGAGCGGTCGACAGCGGTTCGCGCCGCAAGAGCTCTCGGCTTAAACTTCTGCGGTGTTGATATGCTGCGCGCGAACCACGGTGCCGTGATTATGGAAGTCAACTCCTCGCCAGGGCTTGAAGGTGTTGAGAACGCCACAGGCATTGATATCGCCGGGAAGGTAATCGATTTCCTGGAAAAAGAGGCAAAGCCCGGCAAGACAAAAACGCGCGGTAAAGGTTGACGGTGACGCAAGGACCCTTCGAAATCGGCGGACTCAGCATTCCGCCGAACTCGCGCCAGACTGTTGACTTGCCTGTCAGCGTCCTATCCGATCACACGCCCGTCAACATGTCGGTGCATGTGATCCACGGACGTGAGCCGGGACCGACCGTATTCGTAAGCGCTGCGATTCACGGCGACGAAGTGATGGGCGTGGAGGTTGTGCGCCGGCTGTTGCGGGTGCCCAACCTCGAGGCGCTCAAGGGAACATTGCTGGCTGTCCCGATCGTCAACAGCTACGGCTTCCTCAACCATTCGCGTTACCTTCCAGATCGTCGAGACCTCAACCGATCCTTCCCCGGCGATGCTGTTGGTTCTCTTGCCGCGCGTCTTGCACACAAATTTCTCACCGAGATTGTAATGCGGTCCGACGTCGGGATCGACTTGCACTCGGCAGCCATCCACCGCACCAACCTGCCGCAAGTCCGAGTTTCGCCGCGCAAGCCAGAGATATTTACGCTTGCCGAGGTGTTCGGCGCACCAATTGTCATGATGTCTGGGCTTCGAGAGGGGTCCTTGCGCCAGGCCGCCCATCAGCATGATGTGGATATGCTGCTCTTCGAAGCCGGCGAAGGTTTGCGATTCGACGAGGTCGCTGTGCGAACGGGGGTAGTGGGAATACTGCGCGTCATGCGTCATCTGGGGATGGTCAAGGCGAAGGGAATCGCCAAGCCGAAAGTCGCCCCAATGCGATCATCTTCGAGTTTCTGGCTTCGCGCACCAGTTGGAGGGCTCCTGCGTACGCTCAAGACAATTGGGGCGCAGGTGGAGGGCGGTGATGTTCTTGGCTTGGTGTCCGATCCTTTTGGAGACTTTGAGACTGAAGTCATGGCCGACGAGCCCGGTCTTTTGGTTGGCCGGACAAACCTCCCTGTTGTCAACGAAGGTGATGGGCTTTTTCACGTCGCCAGGATCCGCCCGCATGATGACCCGGCAGCAACGATCGACCGTCTTGCCGGACAACTGGAAGAGGACCCTCTGTTCGACGAGGATGAGATCATTTGACCGAGCCCACCGACTCATTGTTCCGCCTCCGCAGGAGGCTGTAGAAGTCAGCTGGATCCTAGTCGGCGGGACTGCGCTATTGATCGGCTTCCACCCGAAGCCGCCGCCAGCAGGAGAATTTTTTTCCGGCCCCGCCGCAATTAGGCTCTCAAAAAACACCAAATTCGTTCCTGGTCGGTCCCGGATTCGCCGCCATGGACTTCTAGATGTTTCATTGGCCGGTTTCCGGCGTTCTTCTCTAGGAAACAGATCCATGAAGGCTCTGCTTGCATTGTTTGCCGCACTTGCTCTTGCGGGAGCTTCTTCGTTCGCCAGTGCTCAAGAGGACTGCCCACCAGGCACGCATTGGGATGAGGACGTTCAGGACTGCGTTCCTGACGACGTTCCCGACGATGCCTAGTAGGTAGCTCTGGGGCCGTTCAACAGGCAGGAGAGCCTTGGTGCAGCCCCTCTGTCGCCCAGGCTTCTGCCTGCCCGCCCCGAGGTTGCCGCTAGAATGCCGGGGCGGATGTGTTGTTCGTTCGCGTTACACATCCATGCTGTCGGCGGGCAGCTCGGTCTGCAAGGGTACGCGGACCGGGCTGTCTTTCACCCTGTGAGGGGATGGCTTGGTTGCGTCTACGCACGATATGTCGATCGACGGGATCTGCTCTTTTCGACGTCGTTCGCCCATCACTATTTCGGAGGCAAGAGATGCTGCTGATGTTGAAATTCACCATTCCGGTTGATAGTGGCAACCTGGCCGCCCGCAATGGGCGCATGGAGAAAGCAATCGAGAGCATTATTGACGCAACAAACGCCGAGGCTGCCTACTTCACAATGATCGACGGCGAACGTGGCGGATATATATTCTTTGAGGAGTCGGATCAGGCTCAGTTAATCCACCTCACTGAATCGCTAATGGCTGCACTCGATGCAGCTATTGAAATTGTGCCAGCTCTGTCCTTAGATGATCTAAAGCGTGGGATGCCAAACTAGGCCTCCCAAGACTCGATAAGTCCGCTTGGCGTTGTCAGACTAACTATTCATGAGCTGGCTAGTTGGAGGCAGTCAAGACGCTCACGCGGCGAGTTGACGCCATTCCGCGAGTGCGGCAGCGCGGTTCTGTTTTAAGATGTCGCGGCGGTTGAGGTGGCGGTCGTGGTTGAAGTGATTGTGGACTGATGCGTGGGTGGCGGCAAACTTCTGCAGGGTCCTTGCGGCCCTGAACCTCTGCATCGCTCGTTCTCGTCGTCGGAACGGCTGGTGGGAATTTTCAGCCCGAGTGTTGAGCCAACGACCACACTCCTGGTTGGCGACGTTTCCGATGCCTTTCA
>NZ_JBAWCQ010000005.1:0-2252 GCF_049590335.1 Methyloceanibacter sp. | reverse complement strand
AATCAAAACCATCGTCGTGATCTACGCCGAGAACCGCAGCTTCACGCATCTGCTGCCCGATTTTCCCGGAACGCTCAATGTCGAGGACGCACCGAAAGCCTCGATCCTCCAGAAGGACCGCGACGGCTCCGTGCTGCCCTCGCTCCCGCCCGTTTGGCAAAAGCATGCCGCGAAGCCCGATCCGGCCTATCCAGCCTCGATGCCGAACGCTCCGTTCCGCATCAGCGCCCCGCCCTATAACCGGCCGCCCGACGTCCTCAACCGCACGCCGGTCCATCGCCTCTATCAAAACCGCGCCCAGATCAATGGCGGCTCGAAAGACCTGTTCGTTGCCTGGACGGATACCGGCTCCCTCGCCATGGGCAACTTCGCCGGCAAGGGGACGCACCTGTACCGGCCCGCCAAGGAGTTCACGCTCGCGGACCAGTTCTTACAGGCGGCCTATGGCGGTTCGAACCTCAATCACTTTTTCCTCGCTTGCGCCTGCTCCCCGCCCTTCCCCAACGCGCCGGAACACCTCCGCGTAGTTTTGAATGAGAAGGGCGACCTGAAGCTCGCTCCCGACTCGCCGAAATCAGCGCTGTAAGGCCCACCCATCTGGGTCCAGGACGGCAGCGTCTCGCCGGACGGTCATGTGGTGAACACGGTTCAGCCGGCCTATCAGCCGAGCGGTATCGCCCCCGCCAAACACGGCGACCCGCAATTCGCCGACCCGGAGAAATATCCGCTGCCGGCGCTTGAGCTCCCCACACTAGGCGACCGGCTGTCGGAGAAAGGCGTCGACTGGGCTTGGTATGCACAAGGCTGGAAGGTTGCGCTCGCCTATCGCGGCGCGATCTACAACAAATTGGGCACGGTGAACTTTCAGCCGCACCATCAGTCGTACAACTACTTCGCCAAATACGCGCCTGGTACGAAGGCACGCGGAAAGCGCCTGAAGGACATGGAGGATTTCTGGCTGGCGGCCCGAAAGGGCACCCTGCCCGCCGTTGTCTTCGTCAAGCCCGACGGCACCAGCAATCAGCATCCCGGCGAGAGCACCATGGCCGCGGGCGATCTCATGATCGCCAGAATTGTCGGCACGCTCCGGCGCAGCCCCCAATGGGATAACATGGCGATCATCATCACCCATGACGAGAACGGCGGCTTCTGGGGCCCGGCCCCGCCGTCCGACGGCGATCGTTGGGGCCCGGGAACGCGCGTGCCCACGGTCATCGCGTCGCCTTAAGCCAAAAAGGGCTTCGTCGACCATTCGATCTACGACACCACGTCCATCCTGGCGTTCATCTCGAAACGGTTCGGCCTCGAGCTCCTGCCCGGCATTCGGACGCAGTGCGGCGACTTACGCAACGCGTTCGCGATCGCCGACGACTGAGCCTGGCCTCAGATCCCCTGCCCGATCATGAGACTTTGCGGGCAACGATGAACGGCACCGAGACATCCGTCCCGAAGTGCCGCGTTTCCAATATATCGAACCCTTGCGCGGCGACGCGCTGCTTGAGTTCGGCCTCGTTCTGGAACTGGACGAACGGCGCCAGCCCGAGCAACTGCATGACGGGCAAAACGACTTTCATGAGCCGATATTTGAGCGGCGCCGCCGGGCCCAGATGGCAAAACGTCTTGGAGATGAACAGCCCGCCCGGTTTCAAGACCGACGCGATACTGCGGAGGTCCTCGTCGAGCCTCGGCAGCAAATGCAGCAGGTTGAAGCCGAGAACCGCGTCGAAAGAATTGGTCGTCCCTACGATGTCCCCGACGCCGGCCGTTTTGAAGGCGACATTCCGCGCGCCGCGCGCAAAAGCCGTTTCGCTCGCGATGCGGATCATGCCGCTCGAGATGTCGCTCCCTACATATTCCTGTACGCTATCGCAAAGCTGCAATGCCGTCGCTCCCGTGCCGCATCCCACCTCCAACACATACTGATCCTTTGCCAAATAGGACCGCGTGCGATCGAGCGTGGCGTTGTAGGCCTGCATGTTGGCGATCGGCTTCTTGGCGTACTTCTCCGCCTGCCCATTCCAAAACTGTGCAGCATTTTTCATGAGTGAGCTCCCTTCGAACACAGGGATACTTATACAGTCTTGAAATGTTAATTGCCTAAAATCGCAGTAAGTGTATGCAGATGTGCATGAACTGGCAGGCCATATCTTTCGACTGGAACCAAGTCCGCGCCTTTCTCGCGACCGCTGAGGAAGGTTCGTTCTCCGGCGGCGCGCGGGTGCTGGGCCTGACGCAACCCACGCTGGGCCGCC
>NZ_JBAWCQ010000004.1:0-36758 GCF_049590335.1 Methyloceanibacter sp. | reverse complement strand
GACATAGTCTTCATCACCGAGCAGGGGACCGTGCTGCGGATCGAGGCCAACACCGAACCGTTCTCCACCGATATCATCAACTCCGGCGGCGAGACCGCTGCCGTTTTAGAACTCAATGCCGGGGAGGCAGGGAAAGTCGGCCTCAAGCCCGGCGACCGCGTAGTATTTCCTGGAATCGGGACCGAGAAAACCATTGAGACCGAGAATTCCGGCCTGTGGTGAGGTCGTCTTAGGGTCGCGGGGCTAGCCTCGTGCGTCGAGTCTCACTATGAATAGGGCTCTTGAGCGTGGTTATGTTATGAGGTCTTGCCTGCGCCGGATTTTACGATCATATCCGTGCCGAGGGTGTGTGGTCGTTTCGGGGCATAGCGCAGTCTGGTAGCGCACCTGCTTTGGGAGCAGGGGGTCGCAAGTTCGAATCTTGCTGCCCCGACCACTTGGATCCGCACCCACTCAAGGGGGAAAGCCGATGCTGGCCCGAATTTACAAGCCCGCTCAGAACGTGATGCAGCAGGGCAAGGGCGCCACGCGGGACTGGCTTCTGGAATACCTTCCCGACGAGCCGCGTCTCATCGAACCGCTGATGGGATGGACGAGCTCGTCCGATACGAAGCGCCAGGTCCGCCTCAGCTTCGCCACCAAGGACGAAGCCATCGCGTATGCCAAGGAAAATGGGGTCGCGTTCCGGCTGGTGGAGCCTCCGGTCTCGAAGATCCGCCCCAAGTCGTATGCGGAAAACTTCAAATACGGCCGCCCGGACAGCTGGACACACTGAATTCGGCGAACGGCGCTATACTCGTCTCGTCGTCTGGTCCCGTAGCTCAACCGGATAGAGCACCTGCCTTCTAAGCAGGGGGTTGCAGGTTCGAGTCCTGCCGGGATCGCCATTTCCTTCGGCAGCTGCCTTCAACGCGACTGCCGGTCCCGCCTATGACCGAACCGCGCGGGACAACCTCCCGGAACGTTGCCCAGTCCAACGTATTCATTGCTGGGCAAAACCGGAGTAGTTTAGCGGGCAGAACCACTTCTCGCTTACTCTGCGAAACAAGGGGCTTTGAATGCCATCCTCCTATGCTCTATCAGTACCCATGACGTCGCTGTCGTTTCGCTCTTCTTCACGTCGTGCCGTTCCTTTGCGCGCCGTTGTTGGCCTCCTCACCTGGGCCATCGTTTCGGGAATGTCCTTGGTTTCGGGAACGGTCTTGGGCGCAAGCCCGGCCCTGGCCCAAGAGCCCGTCCTCGCCTGGGAGGCCAAGGGCCTCGCTCAGCCCGAGTCCGTGCTGCACGATCCGGTGACGGACGTGCTGTTCGTCTCGAATATCAACGGTGCCGTCATGCAGAAAGACGGCGACGGCTTCATTTCCCGCATCAAACCGGACGGCACCATCCTGGAGCGCAATTGGGCCAAGGGGTTCAATTCACCCACCGGCATGGGACTGCATGGCCGCGCGCTCTATGTGGCCGACGTCGATACGTTGATGGAAGTCAGTGCAGCCTCGGGCAGCATTGAGAAGAAATACAAGGCCGACGGCGCGATCTTCCTCAACGACGTGGCCGTGGCGGAGGATGGCACAGTCTATGTCTCCGACACGCCCATGAACACGATCTGGCGGCTCAAGGACGGCGTGTTCGAGCCCTGGCTCGCCGACGACGAACTCAATGGCCCCAATGGCCTCGTCGTGCAGGATGGGAAGCTGGTCGTGTCCTCGTTGGGACGGTTAAAGAGCGTGGGCCAGGAACGGGAGACCGCCGGCCTCTACAAGATCAATATCGAGGACAAGAGCATCACGTCGTTCAGCAAGCCAATTGGGAATCTCGACGGACTCGCCGTGCTCAAGCCCGGCTCCTACCTCGTTACCGATTGGCCCGACGGGGCCCTCTACAAGGTCGATGTGAAAGGCAAGCGGACCGCCAAGGTCGATCAACTTCTCGATCTCAATCAGGGCAGCGCTGACCTGATCTATTTGGCCGACAAGCAGCTTATCGTCATTCCTATGATGTTGGACAACACCCTGGTTGCCTATAGTGTCGGCTCCACAAAGCCCGAGTCGGCCTCCAAGACCAAGCAAGAGAAGTAGCGCTGGGTCGTTCGAACACAAAGCTGTAACGCGAAGGCATGAGATGAGCCGGGGCAGGGGTGCAGGAGCCGCACCCGCCCGCGATTTCGAGCAATAATGAGAACAACCGCTTGATTCCCGTCCTTGCGCAACTGCCCATTCCCGTCACGCTCGCCGTGTTTGCGGCAGCGGCGTTTGGCGTTTGGCTTGCTGGCACAAGACTCGCGATCTACGCCGACGCCATCGCCGCCCGAAAACGGATAGGGCAAGCCTTTATGGGGCTCATCTTCGTTGCGGCCGCGACCTCTCTCCCGGAGTTGGTGACGACGCTCTACGGCGCCTATGCCGGCGAGGCGCTACTCGTTCTCGGCAACATGTTCGGCGGCATTACCATGCAAACGGCCATCCTGGCCCTGGTGGACCTTCTCTTCGTCTCCTACGCGCTGACATCCTATCCGAGCAGGCCCACGTCGGCACTTGAGGCCACGCTGCTGATCGCACTCCTGGCGATGCTTTTGGGTTTGCATGCGGTTGGGGAGTTTGCGCTGCCCTTTGGTGTTGGTCTGGGGACCGTCCTGCTTGGACTTGCCTATGTGGGGATCGTGATAATGCTGCGCCAATATGACAGCATGCAATCCTGGATCCCTGTCGAGAGCGTCGACGCTGCCCTGCCGCGCACCGCCGGGGGTTCAGACGCAGCCCAGGGTACCGACCACATGGGCACGACGGGTCTGATCGTCGGCTTTGCTCTGATGGGCACCGCGATCCTGTTGTGCGGCCTGGCGCTCATCGCAAGCTCGGCTGCCATCGCCGAACAGACCGGCCTTGGCTCCAGCTTTGTCGGAATGACGCTCCTCGCGACGGCCACGTCGCTCCCGGAGGTGAGCACCACGATCTCTGCGGTCCGCATAGGCGCATATAGCATGGCCATCTCGAACATCTTCGGCAGCAATTTGCTGATGGTGGCGATGGTCCTGCCGGCGGACCTCGTCTATCGCGGCGCGCCGATCCTAGGCGCCATCGATCAGGGTACGGCCTTTGCGATTGTCTCGGGCGTTCTCGTCACCTCGGTCTACCTCGCAGGACTCATTGTCCGATCGCGTCGCACCGTCTTCCGGATGGGACTCGACTCCGCGTTAGTGCTGGTGATCTACGCCATCACGCTTGCGGTGTTCTATCACTTCAGTTAGCCCGCGCTCCCCTTCGGTCCTCATACAGCTCAGTGTGCGGGCAGTGCACCACTGCGCCCATGGGTTCCGCTCGTCCGGCTTCACTTTTGCTCAAATTTGCTCTAGTCGCTGCGAGCTGAGAAAAATTGGGGCGGCCGATGCACGACGAAAAGACCACCAAAAAGCACCGTGATACGCCGCCAGACATGGTCCCGGTCCTACGGACCATTGCAATGCCGGCGGACACGAACCCTTCCGGCGATATCTTTGGCGGCTGGCTCATGTCCCAGATGGATCTCGCGGCCGGCAACGTCGCCGCGCGGCGGGCACGGGGCCGCTGCGCAACCATAGCGGTTGATGCCGTCACCTTTGTCTCGCCCGTTGCCGTCGGCGATGAGGTCAGCCTTTACGCCAGCATCGTCAAGACCGGCCGCACATCGATTTCCATCCAGGTCGAAGCCTGGCGGCGGCCGCGCCACAGTGAGGAGACCCGCAAAGTCACAGAGGCGATGTTTACCTTCGTGGCGCTCGGCCAGGACGGAAAATCCCGGCCATTGCCGGACCCAGCGAACTAGGTATGCACTAAGCCGGGTGAGGTCGCGCTAGCTCGCGCCCGCGAGCCGTTCGAAGCCCGCGTCCAGGTCCGCCATCAGATCCTCGATGTCCTCCAGCCCCGCATGAATGCGCAAGGCAGGACCCTCCGAATCCCAAACGGTCGCACTGCGGTAACCGCGCGGGTCGAACGGCAGGATGAGGCTTTCATAACCGCCCCAGGAATAGCCCATGCCAAACAGCTCGAGCCCGTCTAGCATGGCGGCCAAGGCTTTGCGCGAGGCCGGCCTAAGCACGATCGCGAACAGGCCCGAGGAACCGGTGAAGTCGCGCTTCCAGAATGCATGGCCGGGATGGTCAGGCCGGGCAGGGTGGATGACACGCTCAACTTCCGGACGCTGCGAGAGCCACTCGCCTAGCGCGAGCGCCGTTTCCTGGTGCCGCTGCAGGCGGATCGCAAGCGTCCGCAAACCGCGTAAAGCGAGATACACGTCCTCAGGTCCCGGACACAGGCCGAGGATTTCGTGGGTCTTCGCGACCGGCGCCGTCGCGGTCTCGCTCATCGTGATGACGCCGAGCATCGCGTCCGCATGGCCCACGATGTATTTGGTCGCCGCATGCACAACGATGTCCACGCCATGATCGAACGGCTTGAAGTAGAGCGGTGTCGCCCAGGTGTTGTCCATGATCACTTCGGCACCGGCCGCATGAGCTGCCGCGGCAATCGCGGGAATGTCCTGCATCTCGAAGGTCTGCGACCCAGGGCTCTCCGTAAACACCAGCTTCGTCCGGTCGGTCAGCAGCTCGGCGATACCGCCCCCAATGACGGGGTCGTAATAGGTCGTGGTGATACCCAGCCGCTTCAACACAGTTTCACAGAACCTGCGGGTCGGCCGGTAGACGCTGTCGGACACTAAAATGTGGTCGCCGCTGGACACGAAGCTCAGGATCGCGGTCGTGATCGCGGTCAGACCTGAGGGCGTGAGCAGGGTAGCATGTCCGCCTTCGAGTTCGGCGAGGGCTTCCTGCAGCGCAACCACGGTCGGTGTGCCGAGCCGGCCATAGCTGAACTCCTGATTGTCCGCAACGAGACTATCGAAGGTGGGATAGAGAACCGTCGACCCGCGGTAGATCGGCGTGTTAACGAAGCCGTGGAACCGACCTGGATCGCGGCCGGCATGCGACAACCGCGTCGCATGCTTTCCGGGCTTTTTCGTCTTGCTCATAAAGGCCTCTCAAGGAGACGAGGCTGGCCGAATGCCACCTAGCTCTTCTCGATCGGCAAACGGTCGTCCGCGCCCCATTCGGCCCAGGATCCGTCATAGACCGATGTGCGCAAATGTCCGGCCTCGCCGAGTGCGAGCGCGAGGACACAGGCCGTGATCCCGGAACCGCAGGTCGTCACCACGGGCTTGTGCGGATCGATGCCCGCAGCCGTGAACAGCTCCTGCAACTCCGGCGCCGATTTGAACGTGCCGTCCGAGTTGAGCACTTGCCTGTAGGGAAAATTGACCGCGCCGGGCATGTGTCCGGCCCGTAAGCCCTGACGCGGCTCCGGTGCATTGCCGGCAAAGCGTTCCGCCGAACGGGCATCGATGATCCCGGCGGACTTGTCGCCGATCAACTTCTTCACGTCGTCGACATCCCGTACGAGGTCGAGATTGTGGCGAGCGGTAAAATGCCGAGGGGTCCGGGGGGTCGGCTCGCCCATCATGAGCGGACGTCCCTCGGCCTTCCACTTCAACAAGCCACCATTCAGTACACTGACGTCCTGGGCGCCCATCACGCGAAATGTCCACCACACGCGTGGGGCACTGACCGTGCTCTGACGGTCGTAGACCACCACACGCTGCCCGTCGCCAATACCCATCTTGCGCATCCGCGACGAGAACTTCTCGGGCGGCGGCAACATGTGCCCGGTATGCGCCTTCTCGTCCGCGATCTCGTCAATGTCGAAGAACACCGCACCGGGAATATGCTCGGCGAGATAGTCCGCGCGCGCACGCCTAGGCTCGGTTGGCAGGTACCAGGTCGCATCAACAACGACGATATCCGGCGCCTTCAGTTCGCGCTCAAGCTCGTCGGTCTCGATCAGCGATGTCTTTGGCGTCATAAAGTTCCGGTCTCCAATTCTCGTCTAAACAAATACGGCCGGCGCCGTGGGTTTGGGCTCTGCGAGCCACGCGGGCACCGGCAGCCCTTTTTCGCGCAGGAATTCGGGATTAAACAGCCTGCTTTGATAGCGAGTGCCGTAATCGCAAAGCACCGTGACGATGGTGTGGCCGTGTCCCAGCTCTTTGGCAAGGCGAATGGCGCCGGCGACATTGATGCCGCTCGAGCCCCCTAAGCATAGGCCTTCCTCGCTTAAAAGATTGAAAACGATATCGAGGGCTTCGGCATCGGGAATCTGGTACGCCGCATCGACCATGGCGCCTTCCAGGTTCGCCGTGATGCGCCCCTGGCCGATTCCTTCGGTGATGGAGCTTCCTTCGGACTTCAGCTCGCCGTGCTTGTAAAAATTGTATAGGGCCGCGCCCATCGGATCGGCTATCCCGGTCTTCACGCCCGGGTTGTGCGCCTTCAACCCCATGGACACGCCGGCCAGCGTGCCGCCGGTCCCGACCGCGCAGATGAAGCCGTCGACCTTGCCGTCCGTATCGCGCCAAATCTCTTGGGCTGTGGTCTCGATATGGCCCTGCCGGTTGGCAACGTTGTCAAACTGGTTCGCCCAGATCGCGCCATTTGGTTCGGTCTTTGCGAACGCCTCGGCGAGGCGGCCTGAATATTTCACGTAATTGTTTTCGTTCCGATAGGGCACCGCCGGCACTTCAATCAACTGGGCGCCGGCCAGACGCAACATGTCCTTCTTCTCGCCGGACTGCGTCTCGGGGATCACGATGACGGTCTTCAGCCCGAGCGCATTGCCGACCAAGGTCAGTCCGATGCCGGTATTGCCGGCCGTGCCTTCGACCACCGTGCCGCCCGGCTTGAGGAGGCCCTTGTCTATGGCATCGCGGATGATGAAGAGGGCGGCGCGATCCTTGACCGATTGGCCGGGGTTCATGAACTCGGCCTTGCCGAGAATAGTGCAGCCCGTCTCGTCGGACGCGCGTTTAAGCTTGATGAGCGGCGTGTTGCCGATCGCCTCGAGAATGCCGTTGCGGTAGGTCACGGGAGAGCCTTTGGGAATTCTGTTTGATCTGCAACCTACTGAGGGCCGATCCCTGCTGCAAGTCGCGGAAACCCCATGAATCCCAACCGGTTTGGCATGCGGTTCCAGGCTACCGGTTCGCCGGAGTATAGAAGGGCTGCGCATGACCCCAGATGACTGGAACGGGCCCTTGCGAATCCGCGCGCTTTGGGGCCTAGCAGCCGGCAAGGCCGGTGTGTATATAAACCCGCGAATGGGAGTCGCGCGCTATCATCCGTCGCGCGACGCCTCTTAAGCGGGCGTGGTGGAATTGGTAGACACGCCAGATTTAGGTTCTGGTGGCTTCGGCCGTGGGGGTTCAAGTCCCTCCGCCCGCACCAACCAACGCGTTGACTCACAACTTCGTTGGACAGCATGACAAGGAAGAAGGCGCTGCCCTGGCGCCGTAGGAATGGTGGATTGACGGTATGAACGTCACGGAGACGAATGCAGAAGGCCTGAACCGCGAACTGAAGATCGTGGTCGGCGCCGACGAACTTGAGGAGAAGCTCTCCTCGCGCCTCGACGACCTCAAGGACAAGGCCCAAATCAAGGGCTTCCGGCCCGGCCACGTACCCAAGGAGCATTTGCGCAAGGTCTATGGTCGCTCGGTCATGGCCGAGGTCGTACAACAGGCCGTTCAGGAGACCAGCCAGCAGGCTATTTCGGACCGCGAGGAGCGCCCGGCCTTCCAGCCCAAAGTCTCCCTTCCCGAGGATGAAGCGGAGATCAATCAGATCTTCGACGGCACGTGCGATCTGTCCTACACGATGACATTCGAGGTGCTGCCGACGGTCGAGGTGATGGACCTCAGCACGCTCGAACTCGAGCGCCCCACTACGCCGGTCGCCGACAAGGACATCGAGGAGGCGGTCGAACGCATCCTGGCGACAAATCCGAACTTTAAGCCGAAAGACGGGCCCGCGCAGACGGGCGATCGTGTGACCATCGATTTCGTCGGCAAGCTCAACGGCGAGGACTTCGACGGCGGCACCGCCACGGACGCGACGATCACGCTAGGCGCCGGCGGCTTCATTCCGGGCTTCGAAGAGGGCCTGGAAGGCGTCACGGCTGGCGATGACAAGATCATCGAGGCAACGTTCCCCGAGGCCTATGGCGAACCGAAGCTGGCCGGCAAGACCGCCACGTTTGAGGTGAAGGTGAAGGAAGTCGCCGGGTCGGAAGCCCCGACTCTTGACGATGAGTTCGCCAAGAGCCTCGGCGCCGAATCCGTCGCGCAGATGCGCGAGACGGTGAAGGGCCGTTTGGAATTTGATCGCAACATGGCGTCGCGCCTCAAGGTGAAGCGGGCGCTGCTCGACGGGCTCAACGAGGGGCACACATTCGAGCTCCCGCCGACGCTCGTCGACACCGAGTTCAAGGCCATTTGGGATAAGGTGCTCCACGATCAGGAGCATTCGAAGAAGACCTTCGAGGACGAGGGCACGACCGCAGAGGATGCCAAGAAAGAATATCGCGACATCGCCGAAAGGCGGGTCCGGCTCGGCCTGCTGCTCTCGGAGATCGGCTCACGCAACGAGATCACGGTCTCGGACGACGAGGTCAACAAGGCGCTAATCGAGCGCATCCGTCAGTTCCCCGGACAAGAGCGGCAGGTCTACGACTTCTACCGCAATACGCCAGAGGCGCTGGCGGAACTCCGGGCCCCGATCTTCGAAGACAAGGTCGTGGACTACATTCTCGAACTCGCCAAGGTTTCCGACAAGGATGTAAGCCTTGAGGAGCTCTACAAGGATCTGGACGACGGTCAGGGCCAAGAACACGATCATGATCACGACCACTAACCCTCGGGCCGACTGACACGGGCCTTAACGACGCGGAGCCCGGCCTCTTCCGTTTCGTGCCCTGAGCACATATTTTTGGGACTCTGCCAATGGGCGAATCAGGGACCGGCGCCTTTTTCCTCTAACAGCCCCGACAAACAGGACATCCATGAAAAATCCGGTCGAAACTTATATGAGCACACTCGTTCCCATGGTGGTCGAGCAGACCAATCGAGGCGAGCGCGCCTACGACATCTACTCGCGCCTGCTCAAAGAGCGGATCATCTTCGTGACGGGTGTGATCGAAGACCACATGGCCTCGCTCATTACCGCGCAGCTTCTCTTCTTGGAGGCCGAGAACCCCAAGAAGGAAATCTCGATGTACATCAACTCGCCGGGCGGCGTGGTGACCTCGGGGATGGCGATTTACGACACGATGCAGTTTGTGAGACCGCCGGTTTCGACGCTTTGCATCGGCCAGGCCGCGTCTATGGGGTCATTGCTCCTATGCGCGGGCGAGAAAGGCATGCGCTACGCGGTGCCGAACGCACGGGTTATGCTGCATCAGCCATCCGGCGGCTTCCAAGGCCAGGCCAGCGACATCGAGCGTCACGCCGAGGACATAATCAAAATGAAGCGCCGTTTAACCGAGATCTACGTCAATCATACCGGTCAGGACTACAAGACCGTCGAGCAGACGCTGGATCGCGATTTCTTCTTTTCAGCCGAGGAAGCGCGGGAATTTGGGCTCGTCGACGAGGTTGTCAGTAAGCGTCACGGCGACGCACCGAAGGAAGACGAACCGGCGCCGGCTTCCTGATATTCGTGCAAAACAGGCCCACGGCCCGGTTAGCGTTAAAGGGCCTGTTTCCGGCTCCTGGCCTTGGCGGCACGGCGTAGTTCGTGGCAACATAGCGATTCCCGGCAACCGAATGGCCCGTCCAACATTGCCGCCATAGAGACGATTTGCAGGATTAATCAATCCTTGATCAGTGCCCCCTCAACATGGTCAGATTGTCAATGCGACGACTTGTTAAAAGGAGTCGGTGAGACTTTGCAGAGCGGACAACGGCCATTTCTGAGAGCGCGCGGACAGCCGCACGTACGCAGCAGCAACCAAGAACAATTGGATATTTGAGGAATGAGCAAGGTGAGCGGAGCAGATTCCAAAAATACCCTCTACTGCTCTTTCTGCGGCAAGAGCCAGCACGAGGTCCGCAAACTAATCGCGGGGCCGACCGTATTCATCTGCGATGAATGCGTTGAGCTTTGCATGGACATCATTCGCGAGGAGAACAAGAGCTCCCTCGTGAAGTCTCGCGATGGCGTCCCCACGCCCCAGGAAATCTGTCAGGTCCTCGACGATTACGTCATAGGCCAGGAGTACGCCAAGCGCGTGTTGTCCGTGGCAGTTCACAACCACTACAAACGCCTGAACCACTCTGGAAAGAACTCCGATGTGGAACTGGCCAAGTCCAACATTCTCTTAATTGGACCCACGGGGTGCGGCAAGACCCTGCTGGCGCAGACGCTCGCCCGCATTCTGGACGTGCCCTTCACTATGGCCGACGCGACCACCCTGACCGAGGCCGGCTATGTCGGCGAGGATGTGGAAAACATCATCCTGAAGCTGCTGCAGGCCGCCGACTACAATGTGGAGCGGGCCCAGCGCGGCATCGTCTATATCGACGAGGTCGATAAGATCAGCCGGAAGTCCGACAACCCGTCCATCACCCGCGACGTGTCGGGCGAGGGCGTGCAGCAGGCGCTGCTGAAGATCATGGAAGGGACCGTGGCTTCGGTTCCCCCGCAAGGCGGGCGGAAGCATCCGCAGCAGGAATTCCTCCAGGTTGACACGACGAACATCCTGTTCGTGTGCGGCGGTGCCTTTGCCGGTCTTGAGAAGATCATTTCGGCTCGCGGCCGGTCCACATCGATTGGCTTCGGCGCCAAGGTGGAAGCGGGCGACGAGCGCCGCACCGGCGATATCTTGCGCGGCATCGAGCCCGAAGATCTGCTGCGATTTGGCCTCATCCCCGAATTCATCGGCCGCGTGCCGGTGATTGCCACGCTTGACGATCTCGACGAGAGCGCGCTGATCCGCATCCTGACGGAGCCGAAGAACGCGCTCGTGCGCCAGTATCAGCGGCTGTTCGAGATGGAAGACGTCCAGCTTTCGTTCGCCGAAGAGGCCTTGCTTGCCATTTCCAAGAAGGCCATCGACCGGAAGACAGGTGCGCGCGGCCTCCGCTCGATCATGGAAGGGATTCTTCTCGACACCATGTTCGAACTGCCCAGCATGCGCGGGGTGGAAGAGGTCGTGATCAGCGCCGAAGTGGTTGACGGCGAGGCAAGGCCCTTACGGATCTACTCCGACCGCCAGGACGAGGTCAGCACCAGCGCCTGACCTTTTTCCACATGATTGTAGGCTTGAAGGGGCCTGCGAATCCCACTTTCATCGTGGCGGGCCGCGTTTGATCTGCCCCGTCGGGCCCGGCCCTTGACTGCGGGTCCGCCGACCGCCACTTACCGGGGTGGACGAGCTTAAATGACGCAGTGCCCCCAAGTGAACGCCAGGAGGTTATACTCCGGAAGGCGAAGTGGACGGAACTGGGGTGGAGAGACCGTTATATCGCGAAGCGGTTAGTGGCCAGGCGCCGACCTGGCCCCGCGTACAAAGGAAGGCGACGGAAAGAATATGACTGAAACAACCCCGTCCATAACCATGGAAGCCGGCCCGGAACTCTACCCGGTGCTGCCACTTCGCGACATTGTGGTCTTTCCCTACATGATCGTGCCGCTCTTCGTCGGCCGCGAGAAGTCCATCGCCGCGCTCGAAGAGGTCATGCGGACCGATAAGCAAATTCTGCTGGTCGCCCAGAAAAATGCCTCCGAAGACGAGCCGACGGCCGAGGGCATTTACGAGATGGGCACGCTCGCCTCCGTCTTGCAGCTCCTCAAACTGCCGGACGGCACAGTTAAGGTGCTCGTAGAGGGTACACGCCGCGCCGTCATCAAGAGCTATACTGACAACGAGAATTACTTTGAAGCCGAGATCAAGCCCGTCGAAGAGTCGACAGGTACCGAGAACGAGATCGAGGCGTTGGCGCGCTCGGTCGTGTCTCAGTTCGAAAGCTATGTGAAGCTCAACAAGAAGATCTCGCCCGAAGTGCTCGGCACGACGAGCCATATCGAGGATTACTCGAAGCTCGCGGACACGATTGCCTCGCATCTCGCCATCAAGATTGGCGAGAAGCAGCAGATCCTCGAGATCACCACCATCTCCGAGCGGCTGGAGCGTGTGTTCACGCTGATGGAAAGCGAGATTTCCGTCCTCCAGGTCGAGCGGAAGATCAGGAGCCGCGTGAAGCGTCAAATGGAGAAGACGCAGCGCGAGTACTACCTGAACGAACAGATGAAGGCGATCCAGAAGGAGCTCGGCGACAGCGAAGAAGGTCGGGACGATCTGGCCGAGCTCGAACAGAAAATCGAGAAGACCAAGCTGACCCGCGAGGCCCGCGAAAAGGCCATGGGCGAGCTCAAGAAGCTACGCCAGATGAGTCCAATGTCAGCGGAAGCCACCGTCGTCCGGAACTACCTGGACTGGCTGCTGTCGATCCCGTGGGGCTCGAAGGGCAAGGTCAAGCGCGACCTGGACGATGCGCAGAAGGTCCTCGACCACGACCATTACGGACTCGAAAAGGTCAAGGACCGGATCGTCGAGTATCTTGCGGTTCAAAACCGCACCAACATGCTGAAGGGGCCGATCCTGTGCCTCGTCGGACCGCCTGGGGTCGGCAAGACTTCACTCGGCAGGTCGATCGCCAGGTCGACGGGCCGCGAGTTCGTGCGGATGAGCCTCGGCGGTGTGCGGGATGAGGCGGAGATCCGCGGCCACCGCCGGACCTATATAGGCTCCATGCCGGGTAAGGTCATCCAGTCCATGCGGAAGGCCAAAAAGGTCAATCCGCTCTTCCTGCTGGACGAGATCGACAAGATGGGCGCTGACTTCCGCGGCGATCCGGCCTCGGCCTTACTCGAAGTTCTGGACCCCGAGCAGAACAATACGTTCAACGACCACTACCTCGAGGTCGACTACGATCTGTCGAACGTCATGTTCGTCACGACCGCCAACACGCTGAACATTCCGCCGGCCCTGATGGACCGGATGGAAATCATCCGTATTGCCGGCTACACCGAGGACGAGAAGGCCGAGATCGCACGGCGCCATCTCATTCCCGCACAGGTCAAGAACCACGGGCTTGAGGCGGAGGAGTTCGCACTCGACGACGACTCCCTGCAGGAGCTCATCCGCCGCTATACCCGCGAGGCCGGTGTCCGTAGCCTGGAGCGTGAACTGGCGAAGCTCGCACGCAAGTCGGTCAAGGAACTGCTGACCACCGACCATACGAAGGTGGAAATCACGCTCGACAACCTCGCCGACTATCTCGGCGTGCCGAAATACCGCTACGGCGAGGCCGAGCTGGAAGACCAGGTGGGTGTCGTGACAGGTCTGGCCTGGACCGAAGTGGGCGGCGAGATCCTCACCGTGGAAGGCGTCATGATGCCCGGTAAGGGCAAGATGACGGTCACCGGCAATCTGCGCGATGTCATGAAAGAATCAATACAGGCCGCGAACGCCTATGTGCGCTCCCGGGCGGTCGATTTCGGAATCGAGCCGCCGCTGTTCGAACAGCGGGATATCCACGTGCACGTGCCCGAGGGCGCGACACCCAAGGATGGGCCGTCCGCGGGCGTTGCCATGGCGACGGCGATCATCTCGCTCATGACCGGCATCCCGGTGCGGCGCGACGTGGCCATGACCGGTGAAATCACCCTGCGTGGCCGGGTGCTGCCCATTGGCGGCCTCAAGGAAAAGATGCTGGCGGCTTTGCGTGCGGGAATTAAGACCGTGATTATCCCTGAGGAAAATGTCAAGGACCTCGCAGATATACCGGATAAACTTAAGAATATGCTTGAGATTATGCCGGTCTCGCGTGTGGACGAAGTCTTGAAAATCGCCTTCACGCGAACGCCTCAGCCCATCGTCTGGGAAGAGGAAGGCGAGGGAGCCTCGCAGGTCGTTCGCAACAAGGACGAGTCCGGAACGGGCGTCACCGCCCACTGATCCGGCGCGCGCTCGACAGCACTGCCGTCAAAACGCCCTAATCTCGTAGGTGCGCGTTATGCACCGATTCGGCCAATATTGTTGATTTTCTGCGCTTTTTGCGCGAGTCATACACTACTTGTTTGTGAATCGGAGCGTACCCAAACCGGTCCCACGAGTTCATAACAAGCGCCCCCAACCATAGGGCTGAGCGAAAGGATAACATCGTG
Organism: Methyloceanibacter sp.; assembly: GCF_049590335.1. Lineage (GTDB taxonomy): Bacteria > Pseudomonadota > Alphaproteobacteria > Rhizobiales > Methyloligellaceae > Methyloceanibacter. Next base: position 22,669 of record NZ_JBAWCQ010000004.1, on the reverse strand, counting down.
AACAAAGCAGAGCTAGTTGCCCAAGTGGCGAAGGAATCTGAATTGTCGAAGGATGCTGCCGAGAAGGCCGTGGACGCGACGTTCAAGAATATTGAGAAGGCTTTGAGCGACGGTGACACGGTGCGCATCGTCGGGTTTGGTAATTTTCAAGTGGCGCAACGGAAGGCCTCCGTGGGCCGTAACCCACGCACGGGTGCCGAGGTCCAGATTCCGGCCTCGCGCGTTCCCAAGTTCCGTGCCGGTAAGGCTCTGAAGGAGGCGGTCAACGCGTAAGGCGTTGCCGACAGACCTTCAGGGAGATTTGGGCGAGGCCTCGCGTGAGCGGGGCTTCGCCTTTTCAATTGAAAATGGCAATTCGGTCCGATCGTGCCCTTGGCAGGACACCTGTCTTGCTCTAACGCTTCGGACTTCACGTTTCCGATCTGGCGGGCGGTTAGCTCAGTTGGTAGAGCGCCACGTTTACACCGTGGATGTCGGCAGTTCGAGCCTGTCACCGCCCACCACTCCACGACGAATCCTGTTTGCGATCGCTTCCGGACAGAGGAGGAAAAGGGGCCACTTTTCATGGCCGCCGTGCGGTGAGAACCGCTTAGCGGCATCTCGCCGCAATTCATCTTACAGCCCGTTACCCAGGCCGCCTTGACACCCAAAATCCAAGGCCGTACATGCTGGGGATCGCCTCCGGCCGTGGTTACGGCCCGGTAGGGGGTGTAGCTCAGTTGGTTAGAGCGCCGGCCTGTCACGCCGGAGGCCGCGGGTTCGAGTCCCGTCACTCCCGCCACTTTGGCCTCGTCGATGCGCAGCAGACGTTTGAAGAAGGCTTCTAAGAGCCATGGGCCAGTTGCTTATCGACTATCTGCCTCTCGTCATTTTCATCGCGATCGCCTTTGTGATCTGCACCGTGCTGCTGGTGGTGCCGATGGTCATCGCCGTACGCAATCCCGACCCGGAGAAGGTCTCGGCCTATGAGTGCGGATTCGACGCGTTCGACGATTCGCGCATGAAATTCGACGTGCGCTTCTATCTCGTGTCGCTTCTCTTCATTATCTTCGATCTGGAAGTGGCGTTCCTGTTTCCCTGGGCTGTCGCGTTCGATGGACTTCCCGCTTTGGGTTTTTGGGCCATGATCGTGTTCCTCGGCGTGCTGACCGTCGGGTTCGTCTATGAGTGGCGGAAAGGCGCGCTCGAATGGAACTAGCACCAAAAGTCACATTCGAGACCGAGGGGAAGGGCGGCGGCCTCGTCACCGCTGGGGCCACCTCGTTCGGGACATTCTCAGACGAGCTTGCCGACAAGGGTTTCCTTCTTACGACGGCCGACGATCTCATCAACTGGTCCCGCACCGGGTCGCTGATGTGGATGACCTTCGGGCTCGCCTGCTGCGCCGTCGAGATGATGCAGGCGTCCATGCCCCGCTACGATCTAGAGCGCTTCGGCTTTGCCCCGCGTGGCAGCCCGCGCCAGTCCGACGTGATGATCGTCGCCGGCACGCTGTGCAACAAGATGGCGCCCGCTCTGCGCAAGGTCTACGACCAGATGCCCGAGCCCCGCTATGTTATCTCCATGGGCTCCTGTGCCAATGGCGGGGGCTACTATCACTATTCCTATTCCGTTGTCCGTGGGTGCGACCGCATCGTGCCCGTGGACATCTACGTACCTGGTTGCCCGCCTACGGCTGAAGCACTGGTCTATGGCGTGCTCCTCCTTCAAAAGAAAATACGACGGACAGGCACGATCACGCGCTGAACCGCACGAGTCCTCGGGGGCTTGATGGACGACATACTGAACAAGCTGGGCAGCTACCTTTCGGGTAAGCTAGGTCCGAAGCTCGCCGGTTATGATGTGACCCGAGGCGAGCTGACGATCGCGGTCGCGCGCGACGACATCCGCGACGTCATCACGCTCCTCAAGGACGACGAGAAGTGCCGCTTCGGTTGCTTGGTCGACCTTTGCGGGGTCGACTATCCGGAGCGCGAAGAGCGTTTCGATATCGTCTACCACCTCCTGAGCCCCTGGCAGAACACGCGCATCCGCGTGCGGATCAAGACCGATGCGGACACGCCCGTTCCGAGCATTGTCGGCATATTTCCGGCGGCCAACTGGTTCGAGCGCGAAGCTTTCGATCTTTACGGCGTCGTGTTCACCGATCATCCGGACTTGCGCCGGATTCTCACCGACTACGAGTTCGAGGGGCATCCGCTGCGCAAGGACTTCCCCCTGACCGGCTTCGTGGAGCTCCGCTACGACGACGAGCAAAAGCGTGTCGTATACGAGCCTGTGCAGCTGATGCAGGATTATCGCGACTTCGACTATCTCAGCCCTTGGGAGGCCATGGAGACAGCCATCCCGGGCGACGAAAAAGCCAGTGTCGTCGAAGACGGGGAGGAGAATTCGTGAAAGACACGCTGAGCCCCGGTCTGAAGCACAGCTTCGCCTACAAGGTGCCTGTCACTAAGACGGTACCGCATCTGTACAAAGAGTCGCCTGAGCTCCAGGCCATGCCGGAGGTTTTCGCCACGGCCTTCATGATCGGATTGATGGAGTGGACCTGCGTTCAGCTGCTGGGACCGCATTTGGACGAGGGCGAGGGCAGTGTCGGGGTGCATGTGGACGTGTCCCATACGGCGGCCACGCCCCCCGGTCTCACAGTGACCGTCGAGGCTGAATGCATCGAAGTCAGAGGCCCGCGTGCGAAGTTCAGACTGCGGGCTCATGACGGCGTCGACGAGATCAGCGCTGGCACCCACGACCGCTTCATCGTCGCGTGGAACCGCTTCGAGCGCGGCCTCGCACCCAAGCGGGAGAAGAACTTCGAGGAGGCGCCTGCGTAATGGCCGACACCGACCTCGATAGCCACAAGGAAATCGTGCCCGACTTCGAGAGTAAGCCTCCGGGCGGCCATCCGGATGCGGGCATTCCGCAGGACGGCGACCGCACCTTCACCATAAATTTTGGCCCGCAACATCCCGCGGCCCATGGTGTTCTGCGTCTCGTTCTCGAGCTGGACGGCGAGGTAGTTGAACGTGTCGACCCGCATATCGGTCTGCTCCATCGCGGCACCGAGAAGCTGATCGAACACAAGACCTACCTCCAGGCCGTGCCGTATTTCGACCGGCTCGACTATGTCGCACCCATGAACCAGGAGCACGCGTTCGCGCTCACGGTTGAAAAGCTGCTCGGCCTGACCGTGCCCAAGCGGGGCCAACTCATCCGCGTCCTTTACTCGGAAATCGGGAGGCTCTTGTCGCACCTGCTAAACGTCACTACGCAGGCGCTCGATGTCGGCGCGCTAACCCCGCCGCTCTGGGGCTTTGAAGAACGCGAAAAGCTCATGGTGTTCTACGAGCGCGCCAGCGGCAGCCGCATGCATGCGGCCTATGTACGGCCGGGTGGCGTTCATCAGGACCTCCCGCCAAAGCTCGTCGACGACATCTACGCGTTCTGCGATCCCTTCCTCAAAGTCTGCGACGACATTGAGAGCCTGCTCACGGACAACCGCATCTTCAAGCAGCGCAATGTTGACATCGGCGCCATCAGCCAGAAAGACGCGTGGGATTTGGGCTTCACCGGCGTGATGATCCGCAGCACCGGCGCGGCCTGGGACCTGCGCAAAAGCCAGCCTTACGAGTGCTACGACGAGCTCGACTTCGAGGTGCCTATCGGGAAGCACGGAGACTGCTACGACCGCTATCTGATCCGCATGGAAGAGATGCGCCAGTCCATCCGTCTGATGAAGCAGTGCTGCGAGATTCTGACCGAAACACCGGGCCCGGTCACGGTGGACAATCACAAGATGGTGCCGCCGAATCGCTCTCAGATGAAGGGTTCGATGGAGGCTCTCATTCATCACTTCAAACTCTATACCGAGGGCTATCACGTGCCGGCCGGTGAGGCTTATGCCGCGGTCGAAGCGCCTAAGGGTGAATTCGGGGTCTATCTCGTCTCTGACGGCACCAACAAGCCTTATCGCTGCAAGATTCGCGCGCCCAGTTTCGTCCATCTGGCGGCGCTCGAATTCCTGACCCGCGGGCACATGCTGGCCGATGTGTCGGCCGTGCTGGGTTCGATCGATGTTGTCTTTGGAGAGGTCGACCGGTGACGCATTGTGCAGTTGCGAAATGCGCTTAGATCGGCAAGACTCTGAGTGCTGGGGAAGTCAATTCGACACGGTAGGTTGCTGGCCTAGGCAAGGCCTTCACATCCGTAAAAGAAGATTGAAATGAGCGTCCGACGCCTTGCTGTGGAACAGCCTGAAGGCTTTGCCTTCACGCCCGAAAATCTCGCGTGGGCTCAGGCCGTGATCAAGAGATATCCGGAGGGCCGTCAGGCCTCCGCCGTGATCTCGCTGCTCTGGCGCGCGCAGGAGCAGAATGGCGGCTGGGTGTCCGAACCCGCACTTCGCTATATCGCCGACATGCTCGGCATGGCCTTCATCCGTGTCTACGAGGTCGTCACCTTCTACACGATGTTCAACCTGCAGCCCGTGGGCTGCTACTACGTGCAGGTCTGCGGCACAACGCCTTGTATGCTGAACGGTTCCGAGGACATCAAAGAAGCCTGCCGCAAGCATATCGGCCCAAAGGACACGGTCAGCGACGACGGCATGTTTTCCTGGACCGAGGTCGAGTGTCTTGGGGCGTGCGTGAACGCGCCCCTGGCGCAGATCAACAAGTACTACTATGAGGACCTGACGCCTGACACGCTCGGGTCGATCATCGAGCGGATTCGAAAGGGCGAGGACGTTCCGCCCGGGCCCCAAGACGGCCGCCAGGGCTGCGCGCCCAAAAGCGGACCGAATACTCTCAGCGATACCGCCATTTACGGCGCCGACAGGTCGAGCCCAGAATCGGGCTACGCGGGGACCTCCGATCCCAAGTCCAAGATGCCGGGCCCTACTAATGCTTAAGGACACCGACCGCATCTTCAAGAACCTCTATGGCCTCCACAGCTGGCAGCTGCCGGCGGCTCGGACGCGCGGTGCTTGGGACGGCACCAAGGACATGGTTGCGCGAGGCCACGATGCGGTGATCGACGAGGTCAAGGCCTCGGGCTTGCGCGGACGCGGCGGAGCGGGCTTCCCGACAGGCCTCAAATGGTCGTTCATGCCCAAGAACGATCCACGCCCGAGCTATCTTGCGGTCAACGCGGACGAGTCCGAACCTGGCACGTGCAAGGACCGAGAAATCATGCGGCACGATCCGCATCTTCTCATCGAAGGCGCCATGTTGGCCTCCTTCGCCATGCGGGCTCACGCCGCCTATATCTATATCCGAGGCGAGTTTATCGCCGAGCGCGAGATCCTCGAAGCGGCTATCGCGGAAGCCTATGAGGCCAAGCTCGTCGGCACGAACAATGTCATCGGCTGGGACTTCGACATCTACGTTCATCACGGCGCGGGCGCATATATTTGCGGCGAAGAAACCGCGCTCCTGGAAAGCCTCGAGGGCAAGAAGGGGCAGCCGCGCCTCAAGCCGCCGTTCCCGGCGAACTGTGGCCTCTACGGCGCCCCCACGACCGTCAACAATGTCGAGACCATCGCCTCGGTCCCGGACATCTTACGGCGCGGTGCAACTTGGTTCGCAGCGCTCGGCAAGCCCAACAATACTGGCACCAAACTCTACTGCATCTCCGGTCACGTGAACGAACCATGCACGGTCGAGGAGGAGATGGGTATTCCCTTGCGCGAACTGATCGACACTTATGCAGGTGGCGTGCGCGGCGGCTGGGACAATCTGCTGGCAATTATCCCTGGCGGTTCGTCCGTACCCTGCATTACGGCAGAGGAAAGTACCGATGTAACCATGGACTTCGATGCATTGAAGGCGCTGGGGTCAGGGCTGGGCACCGCGGGCATCATCGTCATGGACAAGACTACCGACATCATCCGCGCCATTGCCCGGCTGTCCTATTTCTACAAGCACGAATCCTGCGGTCAGTGTACGCCCTGCCGCGAGGGGACGGGCTGGATGTGGCGCGTGCTGGAGCGTATGGCCGTCGGCAATGCGCAGAAGCACGAAATAGACATGCTGTTCGAAGTCACCAAGCAGGTTGAAGGCCACACAATCTGCGCCCTCGGTGACGCCGCTGCCTGGCCGATCCAAGGTCTCATCAAGAATTTCCGCCATGTCATCGAAGAACGCCTCGATGCTGGCGCCATCGAGGCAATCCCACCATCCGTACCAGAAGCGGCGGAGTAGGGATCTCATGCCGAAGCTCATTATCGACAATGTCGAGCACGACGTCCCGGACGGCATCACGCTGATCCAGGCCTGCGAACTCGTGGGCGTCGAGATCCCGCGCTTCTGTTTTCACGAGCGCCTGTCGATCGCCGGCAATTGCCGCATGTGCCTGGTCGAAGTGGTCGGCATGCCCAAGCCTGTGGCGTCCTGCGCCATGTCGGTCAACGATCTGCGCCCCGCGCGCGACGGCACACCCCCGACCATCAATACGAAGTCGGAGACGACGCGCCGGGCCCAAGAAGGAACGATGGAATTTCTGTTGGTTAATCATCCGCTGGACTGCCCGATCTGCGACCAAGGCGGTGAGTGCGACCTACAGGACCAGGCCATGGCCTATGGCTTCGACGAGGGGCGTTTCAAAGACAACAAGCGCGCCGTTGAGGACAAATATCTTGGGCCGCTCATTAAGACGTCGATGACGCGGTGTATACACTGCACGCGCTGCGTCCGGTTCATGACGGAAGTGGCGGGCGTCGCGGAACTCGGCCTGATTGGCCGTGGCGAAGATGCGGAGATCACGACCTATCTCGAGCATGGCCTCCACTCCAATCTGTCCGCCAATGTGGTTGATCTGTGCCCCGTCGGCGCCCTGACCTCCAAACCATACGCGTTCCAGGCGCGCCCTTGGGAACTCTCCAAGATACCGTCCATCGACGTGATGGATGCGGTGGGCTCCTCGATCCGCGTCGACTTCCGCGGCAAGGAGGTGTTGCGCATCCTGCCGCGCATCAACGATGCGGTGAACGAGGAGTGGATATCCGACAAGGCGCGCCATGTTTGGGACGGGCTGCGGACGCAGCGACTCGACCGGCCCTATGTGCGCAAGGACGGCACACTCACCCCCTGCGGCTGGGATGAGGCCTTCGCCGCCATTGCGGATCGTGTGAAGGGCTCCAGCGGTGCGAAGTTCGGCGCCATTGCCGGCGACTTGGCAGCCGCCGAAGAGGTCTTCGCTCTCAAGTCGCTCGCCGAACATCTGGGCTCGGCGAATATCGACTGCCGTCAGGCGGGCGCAAAGTTCGATCCGACGCTCGGGCGCGCCACTTATCTGTTCAACACCACGATCGACGGCATCGAGGAGGCAGACGCCGTCCTCCTTGTCGGCTGCGATCCGCAGGTCGAAGCACCGGTGCTGAATGCGCGCATCCGCAAGCGCTGGAAACAGTTAGAGGGCAAGTTGCCCGTCGGCCTGATCGGTATGGACGTCGACCTGACCTATCCCTATGAGCGACTCGGCGCAGGGTCTGAAACGCTGGCGGATATCGCAAGCGGTGCGCGCGACTTCGCCAAAGTGCTCAAGGACGCCAAGAAGCCCATGGTCATTCTGGGGCAAGCGGCGTTTGCGCGGCCCGATGGCTACGAGATCCTCGCCATGGGTGCCAGGATCGTCACCGAGAGCGGCGCGATCGACGAAGGTTGGAACGGCTTCAATGTTCTGCATACGGCGGCAGCACGGGTCGCCGGCCTCGATCTAGGTTTCGTCCCCGGCAAGAAGGGCCTCGATACCGGGGCAATGATTGCGGCCGCGGGGAAGGGCGATCTGGACATTCTTTACCTTCTCGGCGCCGACGAGATCGACACGTCGGCTCTCGGCGATGCGTTTGTGATCTACCAGGGCAGCCATGGCGACAAGGGCGCCCATCGCGCCGACGTGATTCTGCCCGGTGCCGCCTATACGGAAAAAGAGGGTACCTACGCCAACACGGAAGGGCGCGTACAGATGACTGCGCGCGCAATCTTTCCCCCTGGCGACGCGCGCGAGGACTGGGCGATCCTCAAGGCGCTGTCCGATGCGTTGGGCAAGCCGCTCCCGTTCGAAACGCTGCAAGAGCTGCGCAGCAAGATGTATGCGGCCGCTCCCCAATTGGCGCAATTGGACACGCTCGAAAGGGCCGACTCCGGTCCCATTGTCAAGTTCGCGAGCCACAAGGCTAAGCCCGGCAAGGATCCTTTCGGCCTCTCGATAGACGACTACTATCTGTCCAACCCAATCGCACGGGCCTCGACCATCATGGCCAGCTTGAGCGCCATGCGCGCGGACGTCGAGAAAGCGGCGGGAACCGATGGCTGATTTTTGGACCAGCTATGGGTGGCCCACCGCCCTGATCGTCATACACAGCGTCGTCACGATCGTGGTGCTGCTGGTCTTCATCGCCTTCGTTTTGCTGGCGGACCGGAAAATCTGGGCTGCGGTACAAATGCGGCGCGGACCCAACGTAGTGGGCCCATTCGGGCTATGGCAATCCTTCGCCGACCTCCTGAAGTTCTTCTTCAAGGAGTTCATCATCCCGGCCGGGTCGAACAAGGGACTGTTTATTCTCGCGCCCATTATCACCGCTGGGCTCGCGATCTCGGCCTGGGCAGTGATCCCAGTCTCCGAAGGCTGGGCCGTGGCCAACATCAATGTCGGCATTCTTTTCGTTTTCGCAATCTCAAGCCTGGAGGTCTACGGCGTCATCATGGCCGGATGGGCCTCAAACTCCAAATACGCCTTTCTCTCCGCGCTGCGCTGCGCCGCCCAGATGGTCTCCTACGAAGTCTCGATCGGCTTCGTGATCATCACGGTGCTGCTCTGCGCCGGCTCGCTGAACCTCACCGAGATCGTGTTGGCGCAGGATCGGGGCCTTGGCCTGTTCGGCTGGTACTGGCTGCCGCTGTTCCCGATGTTCGTGATCTTCTTCATCTCGCTTCTGGCCGAGACGAACCGGCCGCCCTTCGATCTTCTCGAGGCGGAGTCCGAACTCGTGGCGGGCTACATGGTCGAATACTCGTCGACCCCGTATATGCTGTTCATGCTCGGCGAGTATGTCGCCATCATCCTGCTGTGCAGCCTCGGAACCATTCTGTTTCTCGGCGGGTGGTTGCCGCCGGCGCCATTCGCACCCTTCACCTGGATTCCGGGCGTCATCTGGTTCGTCCTGAAGGTCTGCGCTCTGTTTTTCCTGGTTTCCATGGTGAAAGCCTTCGTACCGCGCTATCGATACGATCAGCTGATGCGGCTTGGCTGGAAAGTGTTCCTTCCGATCTCGCTCGCGGCAGTGGTTGTTGTCGCCGTGGTCCTGCGGGTCTGGCAACACGGTGTTTAGGGGAGAAGTCGCGTGACACGGTTCGCCCAAGCTGCCAAATCGCTCCTGCTCCTGGAGTTCGTGTCTGCCTTTTGGCTGGCGATGAAGTATTTCGTCTCGCCGAAGGCCACGCTGAACTATCCCTACGAGAAGGGACCGTTGAGCCCGCGTTTCCGCGGCCAGCACGCCTTGCGCCGCTATCCCAATGGGGAAGAACGCTGCATCGCTTGCAAGCTGTGCGAAGCTATTTGTCCGGCGCAGGCCATCACCATCGAGGCCGGCCCACGCCGCAATGACGGCACGCGGCGCACCACGCGCTATGACATCGACATGGTGAAGTGCATTTACTGCGGTTTCTGTCAGGAAGCCTGTCCAGTCGAGGCCATTGTCCAAGGACCGAATTTCGAATTCGCGACGGAGACACGCGAAGAATTGTATTACGACAAGGCGCGGCTGCTTTCGAACGGAGACCGTTGGGAGCGCGAGATCGCTAAGAACATCGAATTGGATTCGGCCTATCGCTAGGCGAGCGTGAACACTCCGGCCATGAGGGCGGAGTTTTGGGGGCATGTTTTGGGGGCAAGGTTGAATAGGCACGGCGAACGCGCGAGACCGCTTTCGGGCGTTCTCTCCGGAACAGGAGAGGCGCTCTGATGCTGGCCGCACTGTTCTTCTATCTCTTCGCCATCGTGCTGATCGGCGCGTCCTTCATGGTCGTGACGGTAAAGAACCCCGTGCATGCGGTCCTGTTCCTGATCCTCGCCTTTTTCAATGCCGCGGCGCTGTTCGTGCTGCTGGGTGCCGAATTCCTCGCTATGATTCTGGTTGTCGTCTATGTGGGCGCGGTAATGGTGCTGTTCCTGTTCGTCGTGATGATGCTCGACGTAAACTTCACGGAGCTGCGCTCGGGCGTACTCAAATATCTTCCCGTCGGCCTGGTTGTTGGTCTTCTCTTGATGGTCGAGTTGATCTTCGTCGTCGGCGCTTGGGTCACGGCACCCAAACTTGCGAGCGATGCCCCGACACCGCCGTCCGCCGAAGTCAGCAATACGGAGGCGTTGGGCCGGTTGCTCTACACCGACTATGTCTATCTCTTCGAAGCCGCCGGGCTGATCCTGCTCGTGGCCATGATCGGCGCGATCGTCTTGACGCTACACCACCGGCGCGACGTCAAACGCCAGGACATCGGCGAGCAGGTTCGGCGCAGCCCTGAGACGGCGGTCGAAGTCGTCAAAGTCGAAACGGGGAGGGGGCTGCAATGACCATTGGTCTATCGCACTACCTAACCGTCGCTGCCGTGCTGTTTACGATCGGCGTGTTCGGCATCTTTCTGAACCGCAAGAACGTCATCGTCATCCTGATGTCGATCGAACTGCTTCTGCTGGCGGTGAACATCAACTTTGTGGCCTTTTCCTCGTTCCACGGCGATCTCGTCGGTCAGGTCTTCACGCTGATCGTCCTGACTGTCGCGGCCGCGGAAGCCGCAATCGGGCTCGCCATCGTCGTCGTGTACTTCCGCAATCGCGGCACGATCGACGTTGCCGACATCGATCAACTGAAGGGCTGAGGAAAGCAGGCGATGTATCACGCAATCCTCTTCCTTCCCCTGATCGGGGCCCTCTTTGCGGGGCTATTCGGCCGCTGGGTCGGCGCGCGCGCTTGCGAGATCGTGACCATCTCGCTGATGTTCGTTGCCGCATTCCTGTCCTGGATCGCGTTCTATCAGGTCGCCATCGAGGGCAACGATGTACGCATCTCGCTCATCGGCTTCATGCATTCCGGCGCCTTCGAGACCTATTGGTCCATCCGGATCGACACGCTGACCGCCGTGATGCTGGTCGTAGTCAACACGGTCTCGTCGGTCGTGCATCTGTATTCCGTGGGCTACATGGACGAGGATCCGCACAAGGAGCGCTTCTTCGCCTATCTGTCTATGTTCACCTTCGCCATGCTCGCGCTGGTTACCTCGGACGATCTGGTGCAGCTCTTTTTCGGCTGGGAGGGCGTCGGCCTTGCGTCCTATCTCTTGATCGGCTTCTGGTACAAAAAACCCGGACCCAACGCCGCCGCCATCAAAGCGTTTGTCGTCAACCGCGTCGGCGATTTCGGCTTCCTGCTCGGCATTTTTGCCATCTTCCATGTTTTTGGCGCGGTCCAGTACGACACGATCTTCGCCGCCGCGCCGGACCAGATCGGCAAGACCATGACCTTCCTGTCCTGGGAAGTTCCGGTTCTGGAACTGATCTGCTTCCTGCTCTTCATGGGCGCCATGGGCAAGTCGGCGCAGTTCCTGCTCCATACCTGGTTACCGGACGCCATGGAGGGCCCGACGCCCGTATCAGCACTCATCCACGCGGCGACCATGGTGACGGCCGGCGTGTTCATGGTCGCGCGCCTGTCGCCGCTGTTCGACCTTGCGCCCTACGCGCTCTCCTTCGTCGCCATTATCGGCGCAACGAGCGCCTTCTTCGCCGCGACGGCCGCGGTGGTACAGACCGACATTAAACGCGTGATCGCCTATTCGACGTGTTCGCAGCTCGGTTATATGTTCGCTGCCGAAGGGGTGGGGGCATTTGGCGCCGGCATGTTCCACTTGTTCACTCATGCCTGCTTCAAGGCGCTGCTCTTCCTGTGCGCCGGCGCGATCATCCATACGCTCGCCGACAATCAAGACATGCGCCGCATGGGGGGCTTGCGGAAAATCATTCCCTTTACCTGGGCCATGACACTGATCGGTTCGCTGGCGCTGACGGCGTTCCCGCTCACCTCCGGCTTCTTCTCGAAGGACTTCATCATCGAGACGACCTGGTTCGATCATTCTATCGTTGGCCAATACACCTATTGGATGGTGCTCAGCGCCGCCTTCCTGACTTCGCTCTACACCTGGCGACTGATGTTCCTGACCTTCGAAGGCAATTTCCGCGGGGCGAAGGATGTGCGCGATCATGCGCATGAGCCGCCCTGGACCATGGCCGTACCGCTGCTAGTACTTGGTGCGGGCGCACTGTTCGCAGGTCTCGGCTTCCGACACCTCTTCATCGGCGCCGATCAGGCAAGCTTCTGGCGAGACGCCATCGTGCTGCCCCAGGGCGAGCATCACGACATTCCGTTCTGGCTAACCTTGTCGCCGACCATCGCCATGACGCTCGGCTTCCTGATCGCCTGGTACTGCTATATGTGGCGGCCGCTTCTTCCCTTCGGCTTGCTCAAGCGCCTCCCGGCGACAAATCGGTTCTTCTTGCACGCCTGGTACTTCGACGCGCTCTATGACCGCATCTTCGTCCTTCCGGCCAAATGGCTCGGCAACTTCCTGTGGCGGGTGGGCGACGGAAAGATCATCGACGGGCTTGGGCCCAATGGTGTCGCCGCACGGGTTCTGGATGTCACCAAGGGCGTCGTGAAGCTGCAGACCGGCTACATCTTCCACTACGCGTTCGTCATGCTGATGGGCGTCGTCCTTCTGATCACCTATTTCATCGTGACAGGGGGCGCGTTGAAGCCATGAGCTATGGTTGGCCCATCCTCTCGACCGTCACGTTCCTGCCGCTGGTTGGCGCGCTGCTGATCTTCGCACTGCGTGGTGACGACGACAGCACCGCCCGCAACGCGCGCTACATCGCGCTATGGACCACGCTGATCACGTTCGCCATTTCGCTGCTGCTGTGGATCGATTTCGATCCGAGTTCCGCCAAGTTCCAGTTCGTTGAAGAACGCGACTGGCTCGGTCCGATCCGGTTCCAAATGGGCATCGACGGCATCTCCATGCCGTTCGTCGTCCTCACCACGCTGTTAATGCCGCTCACGGTCCTGTCGACCTACGGCGCCATCAGGATACGGGTGCGGGAATTCATGATCGCGTTCCTTATCCTCGAAACGCTGATGCTCGGCGTGTTCTGCTCGCTCGATCTGGTGATGTTCTATCTCTTCTTCGAGGGCGGTCTTATTCCGATGTTCCTCATCATCGGCATTTGGGGTGGATCGAACCGCGTCTACGCGAGCTTCAAGTTCTTCCTCTACACGCTGGCCGGTTCGCTCCTGATGCTGATCGCGATTCTGGCCATGTATTGGCAGGCGGGCACCACCAACATTCCAGAGCTCCTGGCACACGACTTCCCACCGGAAATGCAGACCTGGCTCTGGCTCGCCTTCTTCGCATCCTTCGCGGTGAAGTTGCCCATGTGGCCCGTGCATACCTGGCTCCCGGACGCACACGTGCAGGCGCCAACGGCCGGTTCGGTCGTGCTGGCCGGCATCCTCCTGAAGCTCGGCGGCTACGGCTTCTTGCGCTTCTCTATCCCGATGTTCCCGCTGGCCTCGGCCGACTTCGCACCGCTCATTTACACCCTCTCGGTGATCGCGGTGATTTACACCTCGCTGGTCGCCCTTGCGCAGAAGGACATGAAGAAGCTGATCGCCTATTCGTCCATCGCGCATATGGGCTTCGTTACGATCGGCATCTTCACACTCACTATGCAGGGCCTTCAGGGCGGCATCTTCCTGATGCTCTCCCACGGGCTCGTTTCGGCGGGACTATTCCTATGCGTCGGCGTCGTCTACGACCGCATGCACACCCATGAGATTTCGGTGTTCGGCGGCCTCGTGAATCGCATGCCGCTCTACGCGGCCGTTTTTATGATTTTCACCCTTGCCAATGTGGGCTTGCCGGGCACGTCCGGGTTCGTCGGCGAGTTCCTGAGCCTGTTGGGCATATTCCAAGTGAATACCTGGGTCGCCATGCTCGCGACCACAGGCGTCATTCTGTCGGCGTGTTACGCGCTATGGCTGTATCGCCGCGTCATGTTCGGCGAGATTACCAATCCCGCGTTCAAGCTCATCAAGGATCTGTCCTGGCGCGAATTCGCCGTCATGGTGCCGCTGATCCTGCTGGTCATATTCTTCGGCTTCCATCCCAATCCGGTCCTTGACGTGACGGCGACCTCTGTCGAAGCACTGATGGCCGACTTCAATGCGAACCTGTCCGCCGCCGAACAGGCGCGCTTGGCGCTGGCGCCGTGAGCGAGACTGCTATGACCGAACAACTCAACCTACTGCCCCTTCTACCCGAGCTGACCCTCGCCGTCGGCGCCATGGCGCTGCTCATGGTAGGCGTGTTTGGGCGCAACGATCGCGGCGAACTTGTCCTATGGCTCTCCGTTGCGGTGCTGGTTCTCGCCAACATCTTCGTCACCATGGGCGAGAATACCGTGACGCTGTTTAGCGAAAGCTTCATCATCGATCCCTTCGCCCGCATGCTGAAGACTCTCGCGCTGACCGGTGCTGCAGTCGCACTGATCATGTCCCGGGATTTCTGGCGCGACGAGGGGGGCGTACAGTTCGAATATCCGGTGCTGCTACTTCTTGCGACTACCGGCATGATGATGATGATCTCGGCCAACGATCTCATCGCACTCTATGTCGGTCTCGAATTGCAGAGCCTCGCGCTCTATGTCGTCGCCGCATTCAAGCGGGATTCGACGCGTTCCTCCGAAGCCGGCATGAAATATTTCGTCCTCGGCGCACTGTCTTCGGGCATGCTTCTGTATGGCGCATCGCTCGTCTACGGCTTTACCGGTTCCACCGAATTCTCCGAGATCGCGAACGCGGCCCAGCCGTCCGGCACCAATCTCGGCCTGATCTTCGGCCTGGTGTTCCTGCTGACCGGCCTCGCCTTCAAGATTTCCGCCGTGCCGTTCCATATGTGGACGCCGGATGTCTACGAAGGAGCGCCATCTCCGGTCACCGCCTTCTTCGCGGCAGCGCCCAAAATAGCCGCGATGGCACTGTTCGTACGGGTGGTGATCTCAGCCTTTCCTGCCATTACTGATCAATGGCAGCAGATCGTGATCTTCCTGTCGCTCGCCTCCATGGCGCTCGGCGCCTTCGCCGCGATCGGTCAGCACAACATCAAACGCCTGATGGCTTATAGCTCGATCGGCCATATGGGCTTTGCCCTGGTGGGGCTTGCAGCCGGGACGGAACAGGGCGTTCAGGGCGTGATCATTTATCTCGCGATCTATCTCGTCATGACGCTTGGGACTTTCGCAGTCATTCTGTCGCTGCGCCGCGACGGCAAGATGGTCGAGGAAATCGATCAGCTCGCCGGGCTTTCGCGGACGAGCCCGCTTATGGCGCTCGCGCTCGCAGTCTTGCTTTTTTCGCTGGCCGGCATCCCGCCGCTCGCCGGTTTCTTTGCCAAGTTCTATGTATTCCTCGCCGCCATCGAAGCGGGACTTTACGCGCTCGCCATTATCGGCGTGCTCCTCAGCGTCGTCGGTGCCTACTACTATCTGCGGATCGTGAAACTCATGTATTTCGATGAGCCCGTGAAGGGCTTCGAACCAATGCCCCGGCCGCTCGCCATCGTGCTGGGCGCTGCCGGTATTTTGATCATGTTCTTCTTCGTCTACCCCTTGCCACTTGTCGCGGCTGCCGGAACCGCTGCAAAATCGCTCTTTTGAGTCAGCCTCGATATTGACGCTGCGGGACGCTAAAAGCCTTAAGCCTTTTTGAACCATTGGCCGCCAGTCTGAATGAACAAATTTGCGCGCACCACACCGAAGCTTCCTGCTGGCTATCGCCTTGTCCAATTGGACACTGTCGATTCGACTAACGCCGAGGCCAAACGCCGCGCGGATATGGGTGAGCCTGGGCCCTTATGGATCTGGTCGGCACGTCAGTCCAAAGGACGGGGACGTGCGGGCCGCGAGTGGACCTCGCAAGTCGGCAATCTGTTCGCCAGCCTGCTCGTTCGCCTTAACTGTCCGCTTCAGACGGCCAGCCAGCTTGCGCTCGTGGCCGGTATAATCACCTTCGAGACCATTTCGAAGCTGATCGCCTATGAGGGCCGCTCGAAGCTACTGCTGAAATGGCCCAACGACGTGTTGCTGGACGAAGAGAAGATCGCCGGGATGCTGCTGGAGAACATGGGGGCACCCAACGACAAGCGCTCCTCCGTCGTGATCGGCACGGGCATCAACCTCGCGAACCATCCCGAGGATCTCCCTCAGCCTGCGGTGAGCCTCGAAGCCTATGGGCTGACAATCACGCCAGCCAAGGCGCTGGAGGTTCTCGCGGCGAGCACTCATGAGTGGCTGGAACGGTGGGACGAGGGCGCCACCTTCCCAAGCATAAGACGCGCCTGGCTGGACCGGGCCGGACCGACGGGGCGGAAGCTCGTGGTGCAGATCGGCGCCGACGAGATTGAGGGCACCTATGCAGGTCTCGATCCCGAGGGAGCACTTCGGCTCAAGACGGACAGTGGCACGCGCACCGTGATGGCCGGCGACGTGTTCTTCATGAACTGACGCTATGGCCAAAAAAGACAGCAAATCTAAAAACGCATTGGTCTTCGTATCGCTCGGTGGTATCGGCGAAATCGGCATGAACCTCTATCTATACGGCTATGGCCGGGACGGGGCCAATACCTGGCTGATCGTCGATATGGGGGTGACCTTCGGCGGCGAGTACGAGCCCGGGATCGACATCGTTCTTCCCGACATCCGCTTCCTTGAAGAGGAAAGCCGCAACATCGCGGGGCTCGTCCTGACCCACGCCCATGAGGATCATTATGGGGCCATACCGGATCTGTGGCCGCTGATCGGCCGTGTTCCGATCTACGCAACGCCCTTCACCGCTGAAATGCTGCGCGGCAAGCTCGGTGAGATGCGGATCAAGGACGACGATCTCCCGCTGGAAGTTCTCCCTCTCGGCGCAAGGCGGCAAATCGGCCCGTTCGATGTGGAGCTGATCTCCATGTCCCATTCGATTCCGGAGCCCACGGCTCTGGCGATTCGCACGCCGCTCGGAACCGCGCTCCACACGGGCGACTGGAAGCTGGATAAAAAACCCCTCACCAGCGCGCCGACCGACGAGAATCGCCTGCGCGAGATCGGCCGCGAAGGGCTCGACGCGCTGATATGCGATTCCACCAATGCCATCCGCGAAGGCGTCTCGCCCTCGGAGGCCGAAGTCGCCGAGAACCTGACAAAGCTCATCAAGAAGGCGCCGTCCTGCGTCGCCGTCACCACATTCGCCTCCAATGTCGCCCGGCTCGGCTCGGTGGCGAGCGCGGCACGCGCGACTGGCCGCGAGCTCGTTGTGGTGGGTCGCGCCATGTACCGGGTGATCGAGGCGGCGCAGACCACCGGCTATCTCGATCCCGAGTTTCGCTTTCATCCGGAAACGTCCTTCGCCCAGTTTTCGCCCAACAACGTGGTGGCGCTGTGCACGGGCAGTCAGGGCGAACCGCGCGCGGCCATGTCACGCATTGCCGCCGGCCAACATCCCCATGTGTCGCTCAAACAGGGCGACTGGGTCATCTTTTCCTCGCGCACAATTCCCGGAAACGAGAAGTCCGTCGGCCGGGTTCAGAACGCGTTGTCCGACCAAGGCATCGAAATCCTCACGGACCAGGATGCGCTGGTGCATGTGTCCGGGCACCCGCGCCGAGGGGAACTCGAGCAGCTCTATCGCTGGCTAAAGCCCAGCATCGCTGTACCGATGCATGGCGAGGGACGCCATTTGGAGGCGCATGCCGAGCTTGCCGAAGACCTCGGCGTCAAGCATGTGATCCGGGCGCGCAACGGCTCGATGGTGCACCTTCTGCCAAAGCCCGCTGGTATCGTCGACGACGTTCCCGTCGGCCGGCTCTACCGCGACGGCACTATACTGACCTCTGCCGACGACGGCCAAGTCCGCGACCGTCGTAAACTCGCCTTCGCGGGCATCGCCAACGTATCTCTCGTCCTGACGACAAAGGGCGAACTGGTCGCCGAGCCGGAAGTCGCACTGATGGGGCTGCCCGAGGAAGACAATGACGGCGTGCCCCTCGAGGAGATCGCGCGCGACGCTGCGGTCGGGACGGTCGAGAGTATTCCGCGCCCGCGCCGCAAGGACCCGCAGCTCGTGTCGGAGGCGGTCCGACGTGGCGTTCGGGCGGCCCTGAATCAGGCTTGGGGCAAGAAGCCGGTCTGCACTGTGTTGACGACGGTCCTCTAACAGCCGCAAAAAGGGGCTCTTGGGATTAGGCCCTCGGGCGCCTCAATTCCCGCTTAGACTGACGAAGAGCTTTTTGAACTGGAGAAGAGATAGATGATTGGCCGTTTGAACCATGTCGCCATCGTCGTGCCAGACCTAACAGCCGCCACGGCAGTCTATCGCGATACGTTGGGCGCGAGGGTTTCTCCGGAAGAGGATCAGCCCGAACACGGCGTTCGAACGGTTTTCATCGAGTTGCCGAACACCAAGGTCGAACTCTTAGGGGTTTTTGGCGACAAGTCTCCGATAACGGCCTTCCTTGAGCGTAACCCGAGTGGCGGCATCCACCATATCTGCTACGAGGTGCCGGACATCATGGCCGCCCGGGACCAGCTGATGAAGGACGGCGCGCGCGTGCTGGGCGATGGCGAGCCTAAAATCGGCGCCCACGGCAAGCCGGTCCTGTTCCTGCATCCGAAGGATTTTTGCGGGACCCTGGTCGAACTCGAAGAGGCGTAAGTCATGAGCCTTGGCTTTGGTGTCGCGATCTACTTCGTGATTTGGTGGATTGTACTGTTTGCTATTCTGCCCTTTGGCGTCCGGACCTCGGAGGAGGTCGGCGAGGCGAGCAATGCCGGATTCGCCGAGAGCGCCCCACATAAACCAAAGATGCTCCTGAAGATTCTCGCCACGACGATCGTGTCCGGCATCGTCTTTGCGGGTATCTACGCGATCATAGTCCACCACGTGATCACGCTGGACGAAATTCCATTCTTTCCGCGCTACGAACGGGTCCAAGAGGCCGGTTAGTGGAGAGGCTGGCCAAGCATGAGCCCCTAGGCGCAGACGATAGGCCAAAAAAAGAGCAAAGTCCCGAGGGACCTTGCTCCTTAAGTCCTTACTCCTTGTCCTCACCGCCGAGACAGCTCCTATCCATTCGGATATGGAGCAAGGCGGAAAAGCGGCTGCGCTTGTCAATCAGGTAAACGCGCGCCTGGAGTCTTTCCTCCCAAGACTCGGACCGTATTGGTCTTTGACCGTGTCCAATCTCTAAACGCTTCACGTCACAAGCCGCCAAGGGGCTGAGCGCTCTTGCGTTGTGGGCGGACACTAGCTCGCCCGCGCCAAATTGTCACCACGATTGTGATTGGTCGACACAGACTTACGCGAAGAACTTGATCACCCTATTTGCCAACCAAACAGGGAATGGGCCGATTGAGCTCGGATTGTGCTCAAATCTGACTCGGCAAACACGCTAACTGACTTGAATGAGTGCTCTTTTTCGAGCTTCCGCCATAACGGCGCCTTTTTGCCAGGAGGAGCACCTCCAGCAGCCCGAGAATCACCACCTGTTGACCACAAAGGTTGGCCCGTCGATTGCCTCACCCTCCGAACTTGGCTATTAGCCGCATCCAGGGGGGCGTCACGGAACCATCGCCGCTGCAATGGGCCTAGGAGAAGACAAGAACCAAGACGACTTGCCGCCTATCTGTGGAAACCGCCCGCAACAACGCCGTCAGAGCATAACGATGCGCTTCAGCCGCTTTTTTATCCCCATCCTGCGTGACGATCCCAAGGAAGCGGAGATCGCCTCACACCAGCTGATGCTGCGCGCCGGTATGATCCGCCAGTCAAGCGCCGGCATCTATTCCTGGCTGCCTCTGGGATACCGCGTGCTGCACAAGATCGAGCAGATCGTGCGCGAGGAACAGGACCGGGCAGGGGCGCTCGAACTCTTGATGCCGACGATCCAGTCCGCGGATCTCTGGCGCGAGAGCGGCCGCTACGACGCTTACGGCAAGGAGATGCTGCGTATTAAGGACCGGCACGAGCGCGACGTGCTCTTCGGCCCCACGAACGAGGAACTGATCACCGCGATCTTCCGCGACGGGGTGAAGTCCTACAAGGACCTGCCGTGCATCCTCTATCACATCCAATGGAAGTTTCGGGACGAGATCAGACCGCGGTTCGGCGTCATGCGCGGCCGCGAATTCCTGATGAAGGATTCGTACTCCTTCGACCTCACCCAGGACGATGCGCGCAAATCCTATTATCGGATGTTCGTGGCCTACCTGCGGACCTTTTCCCGCATGGGACTGAAGTCCATTCCCATGGCTGCGGAGACCGGACCGATCGGCGGCGACCTTTCCCACGAGTTCATCATTCTGGCCGATACGGGTGAGAGCGAAGTCTATTGCCACAAAGACTATCTCGCCATGGAGCCCCCAGGGGACGATTTGGACTACGACAGCGACCTCAGCCCGCTGGTTCGTAGCTGGACTGGCCAATACGCCGCCACCTCGGAGATGCACGATCCCTCCCGGTTCGAAGCGGCTGTCGGCGAGGCCGATCGCGTAACCGCGCGCGGCATCGAGGTCGGCCACATCTTCTTCTTCGGAACCAAATACTCCGAACCTATGGGGGCCAAGGTGCAAGGTCCCGACGGCGAGCTGACCCCGGTCGAGATGGGCTCGTACGGCATCGGCGTGTCGCGCCTGGTCGGCGCCATCATCGAGGCTTCGCACGACGAGGCGGGTATGATCTGGCCGCAATCTGTCGCGCCCTTCGATATCGGCCTGATCAACCTGAAGGCTGGCGCTGCCGACACGGATGCCGCTTGCGAGGCATATTACACTCGACTGCAAAACGCGGGCTTCGACGTGCTCTATGACGACCGCGACGACAGAGCGGGCGCAAAGTTCGCCGCCATGGACCTGATCGGACTTCCTTGGCAGTTGATCGTGGGACCCAAGAGCCTCAAAGTCGGCGAGGTCGAGCTTAAGGAACGCGCGACAGGCGCCCGCCATAGTCTTACCTTCGATTCCGCGTTGACTATGTTGACAGCAGCAGCCGCCGGCCAGGGTAGGGACCACGCATGAGTGCAAGCGACACGACAGCCGGACAGTTGCAGAGCGCGTCGGCGCCGAGCACGCGCGTCTTTGCTCCTTTCGAATGGCTGGTGGCGCTGCGTTACTTGCGCGCCCGCCGGAAGGAAGGCTTCATTTCCGTCATTGCCGGCTTTTCGTTTATCGGCATCATGCTCGGCGTCGCGACCCTGATTATCGTCATGGCGGTCATGAACGGCTTCCGGCAAGAACTGTTCGACAAAATGCTTGGGCTGAACGGCCACGTCGTCGTGCACAGCGTTGGGCAGTTCACGGACTATGACGAAGTCGCCAAGCGTGTTCGAGACGTCCACGACGTGAAATATGCCCTTCCGCTCGTCGAAGGTCAGGTTCTCGCCTCCACTCCGCTCGGCTCGACAGGCGCTCTGGTCCGCGGCTTGCGCGAAGACGATCTCAAGAGCCTCAGTGCCATTTCGAGCAAAGTGCATTTCGGCACACTCGACGGCTTTGACAAAAATCCGGGAATCGCTATCGGCAGCCGCATGGCCAACACGCTCAACGTGAAGGTCGGCGACAGTGTCTCCATTCTGACTCCGCGCGGAGCGGCAACACCACTCGGCACGGCACCGCGTATCAAGCGCTATCCTGTCTCAGCGATCTTCGAGATCGGCATGTCTGAATACGATGCGAGCATCATGTTCATGCCGCTGAACGAAGCGCAGATCTATTTCAATCAGCCCGACTCGGTGACGGTCCTTGAAGTCGTGCTGGAATCGCCCGACGAAGTGGCCGAGCTTGCGCCCAAGATCCTCGAGGCCGGCGGGCCGTCCGTTTATGTCACCGACTGGCGCCAGCGCAACGCGACGTTCTTCTCAGCCCTCCAGGTCGAACGCAACGTGATGTTTTTGATCCTGACGCTGATTGTTTTGGTGGCGGCGCTCAACATTATTTCGGGCCTGAAGATGCTCGTTAAGGATAAGGCGCGCGATATCGCGATTCTGAGAACCATGGGGGCGACGCGCGGTTCCGTGATGCGCATTTTCCTTATTGCCGGCGCCACGATCGGTGTTACCGGAACCTTGGCGGGCCTCGTCCTCGGCGTCCTGGTGTGCTTGAACATCGATCACATCCGCTGGTTCATGTCCTGGCTGACGGGTACCGAGCTTTTTCCCGCCGAGCTTTACTATCTGTCCGAATTGCCGGCCAAAATGGATGTGGGAGAGACGGCTTCGGTGGTGATCATGGCGTTGACCCTCTCCGTTCTGGCGTCGGTGTACCCGGCCTGGCGGGCTTCCCGGCTCGATCCGGTCGAAGCGCTGCGCTACGAGTAGGGGGGACATTGGAAGCGACCCAAAGAACACCGGCGCTGCGGCTTGAGGACCTCGAGCGGGGCTTCACCCAAGGCGACCGCCGCATCGATGTACTGACGAAAGCGTGCGCAACCTTCTATCCGGGCGAGACAGTCGCGCTTCTCGGACCCTCGGGCGCAGGCAAATCCACGTTGCTGCATATTGCGGGTCTGCTTGAGAAACCGGATGAGGGC
>NZ_JBAWCQ010000003.1:0-13385 GCF_049590335.1 Methyloceanibacter sp. | reverse complement strand
ATCGATGCTAGGAATGTTGTTAGATGGCGAGAGCTTAGCAGGCACCGAGTCGGATGGCGATCGTAAATCCGCGCAAAGTTCAGACGCCGGAGATCGAATTCTTGCGGTTTCTCGATCACACCGCTTGCGAGGTCACCGCTCTGCCACTACCTGTTCGATATTGACGGCTATAATATTCCGAAATCCAACACATGGAGACTTCGTTATGAGGCGTTTCCCGAGGGGAACCATAGTTTTCGCCGCCAGCCTTGCCGCCGCAACGCTGTTTGCCTCGCCCGGGACAGCCGCCGCCGAGGACAAGATTGTCCACGACGCTGAGTATTACGTGATCGAAGCACAGCATGGTGAGGAATGGGCCGCCGAAGATACCGCGCTTCAAGCGAAGCTCGACGAGTTGAAGAAGAAACACGGCCACCCCCCCAACCTCATCCACATCATGTGGGACGACACCGCTTTTGGTGATGTGGGCATTCCTGCGGTTCAAAAAGTTCGTGGCCTGACGACGCCAAGCATCAATCGGCTGGCGGAAGAGGGTATTCTGTTTACGCGCATGTATACGGAGGTCGGCTGTACGCCCAGCCGCGCCGCAGTCGTGACCGGGCGCCACCCGATCCGCAACGGCATGTACAATATTGGCATGCTGCTGGAGAGTCACGGCATGCGCGGCGAGGAAGTAACGATGGCCGAGGTGGTTTCCAAGGCCGGTTACAACACCGCGTTCTACGGCAAGTGGCATCTGGGCGACATCGAAGAAAGCTATCCCCACAACCAGGGTTTCGATGAGGCCTTCTTCACCGGCTACAATCAGATCCTGTCGCTGAATACCAAGCTCGCCGAAGGCGCCAATGCGTCAATCGGCCTGCACGAAGACATGCTGCCGCCCGACCCTTACAAGCTCGACGACAGCTTCGTGACCAAAGGCTGGGTGATGATCGCCGAAGGCAAGAAGGGCGAGAAGACGCAGCAATGGGGCGACAATTCCCACGACACCTATATGAAGATCGATCCGGAGGCGCAGAAGCGCACGCTCGACTTCATCGAAAAGAGCGTTAAGGAGGGCAAGCCCTTCTACGTGGCCAACTGGCCGAACCTCGCGAGCTTCCTGCCTAACCCGAATAAGTGTGCGGTCGCGCGGAGCCTCCTACAGGACGGGCTCCAGTGCAACATCGACCCGTTCATCGCAAAGCTTATTGCCAAGCTCGAGGAGCTCGGCATTGCCGACAACACATTGATTGTCGCGATGGCCGACAACGGGCCCATGTCCCACAACCCGCCGCCGGGAATCGGCATGGCGGAGACAATTTTCCGCGGGGGCAAGGGCGACTTTCTCGAAGGAGGCGTCCGTGTGCCGGCGATGGCCTGGTGGCCCGGCGTGATCAAACCCGGCCAGCTGGTCGGCGACATCATCCACGAGGTCGATCTGTTCACGACATTCGCCAACCTGGCCGGTGCGACGCAGTACATTCCTACAGACCGCGTTATCGACGGCGTCGATCAAACGGCGCTGCTGCTGGAGGGCGATACCAACAGCCGGCGCGACTACGTTTTCATCTATGCCGGGCCGAAGCTCGGCGCGACTGTGAAGGGAAACTACAAGCGTCATTGGATCTCGCCCGATCCCGTGGGCGAAGCGAGTGGCATTCCCGCCGCTTTCTACTTCCTCCCAGCAGACCCGCGAGAGAAGACGCCGATGCTAACGAACCTCATTCACTTGAAGAGTCCGTTTAACCGCATGCGGCTCCGGCACGAACTGTGGATGAAGAAATATCCCAACAGCTCAGAGAAGTTCGGAGTGCCCTGGACGGGGATTTCGAACGCCACGCCTGAGATCGAAGCGCTGGGGAAACCGAAGATGGATGTCTCCAAGCTGCCCTTCGACCCTCTCGAATATGTGGAGCATCTCGACGAACTGCCGTTCGATCCGAGCATGGACCCGAGCATCGGGCAGTGACGCAACGAGACAGGGCGGGCGCGAGCCGGCGCGAGGTTCTGACCGGAGCGGTCGTCGTGGGAGCCGCTCCCTTCCTTGGTCGGGCCCGAAATGCTTTGGCGGCGGGGTGCACCGACTCGCTACCGGTCACTGTTTCGGCTTATAGAACCGACCGCGTCGCGGCACTCGCCAATGGCCAGACTGGGATCGACCGCTGCACGGTTACCTTCGAGGAAGACGCCATCGGAGACATGAACAGCCATGCGTTCGATGAGCCCCGCACGCGGACGATTACCGAGATCGGATTGCACCCGTTCATGCTGGCCTATGCCAATGAAGGGTTCCGCGACTATACGCTGCTGCCGATCTTTCTGCTGCGTCAGTTCCGGCACAAAAGCGTCTTCATCCGTACGGATCGAGGAATCGAGCGCCCGGAGGATTTACGCGGACGGCGCGTCGGCACGCCGGGCTATTCCTCGACGTCGCTGACTTGGATCCGAGGAATCCTCGATGATGAATATGGCGTGAAACCGAACGAGATCGAGTGGGTGGTTTCCGCCGAAGACTCCTCGGCCAGCGCTTCGGGCAAGACTTCGGTACAGGAGAACCTCTTCCCCGAGGGCCTCGACATCACCACAGGCCCGGAGGGCCTCGACGACAGCGATCTCCTCGAACAGGGCGTGGTGGACGCACTCTTTCACGCTGCTGAACCGCGCTGCTACCAAGGGGGGAACCCTCTGGTCGGACGGCTCTTTCCAGATCATAGGACTGTTGAACGCGCCTATTTCAAGCGGACCGGCATCTTTCCCATCATGCATGCTGTGGCGATCCGAAGCGATGTGGCCGCCGAGAACCCCTGGCTGCTAAAGGCGGTCTTTGACGGTTTCGTCGAAGCAAAGTCTGCCGCCTACCGGCAGATGGCACAGCTCGGATGGGCCACAAACATGCTTCCCTGGTTCGGACAGGAACTAGAGGACACGAAAGCCCTCATGGGACCGAACTTCTATTCCTATGGCATCGACCGGAACCGCAAAGCGCTCGAGACCCTTTTCCGTTACTCCTACGCACAAGGGCTCGCGAAACGGGAACTCACCGTCGAAGACCTGTTTGCGTCCACAAGCCTTCATTTCGAAGACACCCCCTAGCCCAGAAAACGGGACCTTGAAGGCACCTTTCCCGGCTCAATCAAAGAGTCTTGAGCGGTGGGCAAGAGTCCGCGAAGCAGTTAATCTCAAAGTGATTCGTCCTTGCGGCTGGCGTCCGTCAGCTCGGTTTCGCGTCTAATCGGCGGCAAGCCTTCAGACGCGTAAGTTTCAGAATCGCAAGGGCAACGTCAGACGCGGCGTAGAAGAGCACTGCCGCCGGACGATCGGCATCATAACGGCGGCGTGGAGCGAGGGGGACCATGCGGACCAGCACAGAGGAGGCAACGCCTGAATCAAGGTGGCCTATGACGCTGTCCCGCGTTCTTGCCTACTCCGTTCCGGCGTGGCTGCTGCCCATCCAGAGCGCCCACGCCGAAGACAGCGGCTTCCTCAGCCCCGTGACACTTCTCAAACTCGGAATCGATCTGGGCGTCATTGCCTTTTCGGTCGGCATGATCATCGCATGCCTACGCGCGATCAAACAGGCCCGGGCGCGCGAAGCCACCGCGGCAGCGGAAGCCGAACGCCTGGCCTTGAGCGAAAACACGCTCGAGACCGTTCTTGCCGCCGAACCCCAAGCGCTCCTCACTCTCGGCGAATCGGCCAAGCCCGAACTGCTGGTCTCTAACTTGCCCGGCGCATTCGGGGTGCCGCGCGATGCCATGCGGCTCCTGGCCTTCGAACAATGGCTCGACGACACCTCCGCCGCGGACCTCGAAGCGGCCATGAAGACGCTCGCCGAACATGGCGAGCCGTTCAATCTGATGCTGCACACGAAGCGTGAGCGCTATGTGGAAGCCGACGGACGCACCGCGGGCCACACCCTGGTTCTGAAGATCCGCGATATCGCCGGTCAACGGCTCGAGCTGGCCGAGCTTTCGGTGAAGCACAAGGAACTCGAGAAGCAGGTCGCCGCCCTTCGTTCCCTGCTCGACGAGTCCAAGCGCAACGAGCGCGACAACGCCGAGGCGCGGGCGCTACTCGACACGCACTTCCGGAGCTTCGATCGTCTCGCGACAGCCTTCGCAGTGTTCGACTCCACGCAGCGGCTCGCCCATTACAACCAAGCCTATGTCGATCTCTGGCAGCTCGATGCGGCCTGGCTCGACACACGCCCGCGCGACGGCGAGATACTCGACCGGCTGCGTCAGGCGCGTCGTCTCGAGGAGCGCGCCGAGTTCCGCGTCTGGAAGCAGGATTGGCTATCCGCCTATGGCACCGGCAAGCAGGTCGACGACCGCTGGCATTTGCCGGACGGCCGCATGCTTCACGTGGTGGCCGACGCCAATAGTGATGGCGGCGTGACCTATCTGTACGAGAACGTCACCGAGCACATCGCGCTGGAAAGCCGCTTCAACGCCCTCAGCCAAGTGCAGCGCGAGACCCTGGACACCTTGCGCGAAGGTGTCGCTGTGTTCGGGTCCAACGGACGCTTGCGGCTCTACAATAGTGCGTTCGCATCCATTTGGTGCCTCACGCCAAAGCTCCTCGATGCCGAGCCGCATGTGGACGAAGTCACGGCCTGGTGCAGCCTGCTTTACGATACGCCGGAGGAGTGGGAGCGGACCCGGGCGATCGTCACGTCGATCGTGGCCGAACGGCGCTCCTATGACAGCCAGTTCGACCGCCCCGACGGCACGGTTTTGTCCTGCGCCGCTCTACCCCTGCCCGATGGCGGGACGCTTCTGACCTATTCGGACATCACGGATTCAAAACGCGCCGAACGCGCGCTGATCGAGAAAAACGAGGCGCTGGAAACGACGGACCGTCTCAAGAGCGACTTCGTCTCGCATGTGTCGTACGAACTGCGGACTCCGCTCAACAGCATGCTGGGTTTTGCGCAGATGCTCGTCGAGCCCGTGTTCGGGACCTTGAACGACAAGCAGCGCGAATATGTGAATGACATCCTGTCTTCGGGCATGACGCTGCGCGCCATCGTCGACGACATTCTGGATCTGGCCACGATCGACGCCGGCTCTCTGCGGCTCCAGCTCGCGCCGGTGCATGTGTCGTCCATCATCGAGGCGGCCAAACAGGGCGTCGAGGAACGGCTCAAGCAGAATGAAGTCAGGCTCGATATCGAGATCGAGGACGGGGTTGACGAGGTGTTCGCGGACGCTAGCCGTGTCACGCAGATCCTCTATAATCTACTGGCGAACGCCATCGGCTTCTCGGAGCCGTGCTCCGTGGCCCGCCTAAGGTGCCGGCGCGATGGCGCGATGATCGCCTTCTCCGTGGAGGATGAAGGGCCAGGGATACCAGAGGACTTCCAAGACACCGTGTTCGATCGCTTCGAAAGCCGGACCCAAGGCTCGCGTCACCGTGGCGCCGGGCTCGGACTGTCGATCGTGAGGAGCCTCGCCGAACTTCATGGCGGCACGGTCACGCTCAATAGCGCGACCGGCCGGGGTTCGCGATTTACGGTGCTACTGCCTCTCAGACAGGAATTGGAGGCGCCCGAGACAGAGACGGACCCCATGCGGGCCAAACAAGCCGGATGACCGAAATCTGGAGGCTGGACGGCGTCGATCTGGACCGTCTCGACCGCCTTGCCAGCCGGATCGCGCTCAATCTCAAGAGCGGCGACGTGGTGACGCTGTCGGGTCCGCTCGGCGCCGGGAAGACGACCTTGGCGCGCACGCTGGTGGCCCATTTCGACAAGGGAAGCGAAGTGCCGAGCCCGACCTTCGCGCTGATCCAGCGCTACGAAACGCCGCGCCTGGCCCTCAGCCATTGCGACTTTTTCCGCCTCGATGCCGGCGAACTGGATGAGTTGGGCCTGGACGATGCCTTGGCCGACGGCGCTTTGCTGATCGAGTGGCCCGAACGGGCGGCGGGCTGGCTTCCGCAGGACCGG
Source organism: Methyloceanibacter sp. (assembly GCF_049590335.1). GTDB lineage: Bacteria > Pseudomonadota > Alphaproteobacteria > Rhizobiales > Methyloligellaceae > Methyloceanibacter. The sequence continues at coordinate 7,453 of NZ_JBAWCQ010000003.1, read as the reverse complement.
CTCGACATCGTTTTTGATGAATCGGGACAGCACGAGACGCGCACGCTGGTCCTGACGGGCCATGGAAACTGGGCGAGCAGGTTGCACCGGCTTCAAGCGATGGCAGGCTTCCTAGAGCGCACGGCGTTCGCCGAGGCCGATGCGCTGTATCTGCAAGGAGACGCCTCTGCGCGCGGCTACGCGCGGCTAGTGCTTCCGGACCGGCAGGCGGTGCTCATGAATTCGCCCCGGCAGCCCGACGGGCCGCCGATCCGCGACGGCAAACCCTATAGCGCTCTCGTACATTTGGCCGAAGACATCAAACCCTTCGTCGCTGTTGCCGAGGCCTTGCGGGCACGCGGCTTTTCGGCACCCGAGATCTTAGCGTTCGATCTAGACAAGGGATTCATCGTCCTGGAGGATTTCGGAGACACGGTTTTCAAAGCGGTGCTCGCGCGCGGTGTGAGCCAGCCCGAATTGTGGCGCAAGGCCGTCGACGTCCTGCTCGCACTCTCCGAAGCGCCGCCAGATCCAACGTTGCCGGTGGAGGGTCATAACGCCTACGCCGTTCCCCGCTTCGACGCGGAGGCCATGCTGGTTGAGGCCTCGCTTATCGCAGAATGGCTTTGGCCGGCGGCCCAGGGACAAGACCTCCCCCGAGAGGTCCGGGCAGAGTTCGAATCCCTGTGGCGGCCACATCTAGAGGCGGCCGCGCAGGCGGATCCCGGATGGGTTCTCAGAGACTTCCATTCGCCCAATCTGATGTCATTGCCGGAGCGCGAGGGCATCGGAAACGTCGGCCTTCTGGACTTCCAGGACGCGCTCTACGGCCCCTTGGCGTACGACCTCGTCTCCATGCTTCAAGATGCCCGCCTCGACGTGCCCGAAGCGCTTGAACGGGCCGAACTCGACCGGTACTGTGCCGCCCGTACGGCACGGGGTGGGACTTTCTCAAGCGATGATTTTCGAATGCTCTATGCCACGCTCGGCGCCCAACGGAACTCCAAGATCCTCGGCATCTTTGCCCGATTGGCCATACGTGACGGAAAGCGCGCCTATCTTGAACATATGCCGCGGGTGGCCCGCTATTTGGAACGTAATCTCGCCCATCCGGCGCTCGCCGATCTTCGCGCGTTCTATGCCCGAGCGTTCCCGAGCGCCGAGGATCTGCCGCCTAAATCGCTCTAGAAGGACATCGCCATGACTCTCGCTCGCAGAGCGATGGTACTCGCCGCCGGCTTCGGCGAACGCATGCGCCCCCTCACCGAGACCATGCCCAAGCCCCTCGTGCCGCTTATGGGCCGGACCCTCATCGATCATGTCCTAGACCGTCTCCACGCCGTCGGAGTCGAGACGGCGGTCGTGAACGTGCATTACCTGCCCAAGCAGATCGAAGCGCATATGGCGGCCCGCGCGGACCGAGGCCCGGAAACCGTCATCTCGGACGAGCGCGAACAGTTGCTCAACACGGGTGGGGGTGCCACCAAGGCGCTGCCGTTACTCGGCGAAGGGCCGTTCTTCATCCACAATTCGGATTCGGTCTGGAGCGAGGGCGTGACCCCGGCCCTGCCCCAGATGTTGCGTCAATGGAATCCGGCACTGATGGATTGTCTGCTTCTGCTCGCACCGTTGTCGACCAGCATCGGCTATAGCGGGCGCGGCGATTTCGATATGGAACCGGACGGACGCATCTCGCGGCGTGGCGAACGGCAGGTCGTGCCCTTCGCCTTTGCCGGCGTTTCTCTATGCACGGCGGCGTTTTTTGAAGGCGCGCCCGAAGGCCCCTTCTCGCTGAACCTGCTCTGGGACAACGCCCTTACCAAGGACCGTCTCTACGGCGCGCGCCTGGACGGCCGCTGGATGCATGTGGGTACACCTGACGCCCTCACCGAGGCGGAAGCCTCCTTCGAGCACGAAGGCGCATGAGCAACCCGCGTGTCTGAGCCCCGCGCACAGCCCCGCCTCTACACAATCCCGCCCTCGGCGCCGTTCCTGACGACCTTAGCAAGGGCGATCCTTGCCGGTGATTTGCCTACCCCCGGGGGCATGAAACCCGACCGTCTTTCCCTGCCGCATACCACGATCTATCTGCCCACACGGCGCGCGGCGCGCACCTTGCGTGAAGCGTTTTTGGAAGAGTCCGGCGGCGAGGCCTTGCTGCTGCCCCGTATCCTGGCGCTCGGTCATGCGGACGAGGACGAAGCGCTCATCCTGAACGCGGAGCGGTTCGACGATACCGATACCAACCTCGGCAAACCGGCTATCGAACCCACCGCACGCTTGATCGCGCTGATGCGCATGATTCTGGCCTGGTCCCGTGGCGCCGGGGTGGCAGGGCCGGTCGGACTGCAAGGCCGGCTCCCGATGACCCCGGCACAAGCGGCCGGCCTCGCGGCGGACTTAGCCAGTCTCATGGATGCCGCCGACTCCGAGGAGGCCGATCTCAGCACGCTCGATACGCTCGTGCCGAAAGAACTCGCCGCCCACTGGGCCGAGACGGTGGCCTTTCTCACCATCCTCACCGAGCAATGGCCTAACTTCCTGCATGAGGTAGGTCTCGTTTCGCCGGTCGGCCGGCGCAATGCTCTGATGGCGCAGGAAACGAAGCGCTTAGCTGCGGGGTCGCCCCATCCCGTTATTGCCGCAGGCTCCACGGGCACCGTGCCGGCCACCGCGCGGCTGTTGCAAACCATCGCTCTGCTTTCAAACGGCGCCGTGGTCTTGCCGGGCCTCGATCTGACGCTCGATGCGGAAAGCTGGGAGACGCTCGGTCGCCATCCCGAACATCCGCAAGCTAGCATGGCCGAACTCCTGAAGAAGCTCGACGCAACCCGTGACGACGTCATGCCCGTCCCAGGCAGCGCCCCTGACGGTCCCGAACTGGCCCGGCTGCGCTTGGTGAGCGAGACCTTGCGGCCCGCCGAGACCACGGAACGCTGGCAGCAGGCATTTGAGGGCGCAGGAGACCGGCCCGCTGCTGGCCTTTCCGCCGCGCTTGAAGGGCTCAACCTTGTCGAAGCCCCGACGGCCCATGACGAAGCCGAAGTCATCGCACTCATTTTGCGCGGGTGCATCGAACAGCCGGACAGGACAGCCGCTCTCGTGACTCCGGACCGGGAGCTCGCGCGGCGCGTGGCGGCGCGCCTGAAGGATTACGGCCTCGCCATCGACGACTCCGCCGGGACGCCCATTCGGCGCACCCTGCCGGGTGCGTTTCTCGATCTGATCCTGGCCGCCGTTGAACGTAGTTTCGCGCCGCCCGACCTGATGGCGCTGCTGAAGCACCCGCTGGCGCGTCTGGCCGCGCCGGCGGGCGACATCCGCCGGATCGCGCGTGCACTGGAGCGCGCCATCTTCCGGAAGGACTATCTTGGCCGAGGGCTTGCCGGCACCGCCGAAGCCCTGCGGAGACTTGACCCCAAAGCGCCTTTGACGAAGGCTGAGCGGGCGGAGGCCGCCTGGCTCATAGGGGCTCTTCAGGCGGCGTTGGTGCCACTGGAGGACTTGTTTGGCGATGACGGGGAGCATCACAGCGCAGCAACTCTCGTGCAGGCTCATGCGGCCGCGGCTGAAGCCCTAGCGCGCGACGAGACCGGGGCAGTGCCGCTCTGGGGCGGCGACGCGGGCGAGGCCTTGTCGGTGCTGCTGTCGCGCCTCATCGAGGAGGGCGGCGGGCTCCAACTGCCCGCAGGGAGCTATCCGTCCGTATACCGCACGCTGTTGGCAGGCCAGGCGGTGCGGCCGCGACGGCCCGCCCATCCGCGGCTGTTCATCTGGGGCCAGATGGAGGCTCGCCTGCAGCAACCCGATCTGATGGTGCTGGGCGGCCTCAACGAGGGCTCCTGGCCGAAACGGCAAGAGGCGGACCCGTGGTTGACCCACCCCATGCGCGCCGAACTCGGCCTGTCGTCCCCTGAGCGCCGCATCGGTCTTTCCGCCCACGATTTCGCCCAGGCCCTCGGCGCCAAGTCCGTGGTCTTGAGCCGTGCGCTGAAGGTCGAAGGCGTGCCGACCGTCCCATCGCGCTGGCTTCAGCGGCTGCAGGCGTTGGTCGATGCAGGCGGGCTTCGCGACGAGCTTGCGCCGACCCAGGACTGGGTGGCCTGGGCGCGGGACCGGGACACGATCGAGAAGTTCGCGCCGGCGAAACCGCCAAGGCCCTGCCCGCCCGTCTCGGCGCGGCCGCGCAGCCTGAGCGTCACGCAAATCGAACGCTGGATTGCCAACCCTTACGAGATCTACGCAAGACACATCCTAAAGCTCGTACCCTTGACGCCGCTCGGCACGGCTCCGGACGCCGCCATGCGCGGTTCGGCCTTTCATCTGATCCTGAACCGTTTCACCGAGGCCTATCCGGACGCGCTGCCGGACGACATCGAGGCGGCCCTCGAAGAGCTGGGCGATGCAGTGTTCGACACTCTTGGGGATGATCCGAGCCTACATGCGTTTTGGCGCCCAAGCTTTCAACGCTTCGCCGCGTGGTTCGCCGCAACCGAGCCGGGACGGCGTGCGAACGTCGTAAGGTCTTTGCCGGAGCTCTCCGGGGCGCTGACGCTGCCGTCGGGTTTTCGGCTTACGGCGCGCGCTGATCGCATCGACGAGATGGATGATCGGAGTCTCGTGATCTACGACTACAAGACCGGCGCGCCGCCGGTCCCCAGTCATGTGAAGGAGCTCTACCGGCCGCAGCTGCCGCTCGAGGCAGCGATCGCTCAAGGCGGCGGGTTCGACGCGCTTGGGGGCGCTCATGTGAGCGGCTTGATCTATATTCACGCCTCGGGCCGCGGGGGCGGCGGCGAGCAGCAAGACGCGAGCAAGGAAAGCCCCGATGTCCTTGCCGCGCTCGCACTCGAAAAGCTCGAGTCGTTGATCGCCCATTTCGACAGTCCCGATACGCCCTACGAGGTCAAACGCCGCGCGAACGCCGCCTTTGCGGCGTCCTACCGGGTCGACGACTACGCACATCTAGCCCGTGTGCCGGAATGGCTGACCGAAGGTGAGCGGTCATGACCGAGCCCGCCGAACTCGTTCAGACGGCGGATGCAAATCAAGCGCGCGCCGCCGAGCCGCAGGCCTCCGTCTGGGTGTCGGCCAATGCCGGCACCGGCAAGACGGCCGTTCTAGTGAAGCGCATATTGCGGCTCCTGCTGACCGGCGCCGCGCCCGAAAGCATTCTGTGCCTCACCTACACCAAGACCGCCGCGGCGGAGATGCAGAACCGCTTGCTCAAGACGCTGTCGGGCTGGGCCTTGATGCCCGACGGCAAGCTTCAAGCCGAACTCGGCCAGCTTCTCAAAGAGCCGTTCCACGAAGAGGACATGCAGACCGCGCGGCGGCTTTTCGCACGCGTGCTCGAAGCGCGGGGCGGACTAAAAATCCACACGATTCATGGTTTCTGCGAGAGGCTGCTGCAGCGCTTTCCCCTGGAGGCAACGGTGACGCCGAACTTCACCGTGCTCGACGAGACGAGCGCCACGCGCGCGCGAAACGAGGCCTTCGATACGGTCGCCATGAAGGCCGTTGCGGCTCCGAATAGCCCGCTGGGCCTCGCGCTATCCAAGGTGGTTGGGCTGACCAGCGAAAACCAGTTCCGCGAAGTGGTGGGTGAGATCCTCGCGAAACGCGCGGAGCTTGCGCGGATTGTCCACCGCCATGCAGAGCGCGCGCCAACGGCCCACTGGCCAGACTTGGAGACCCAAGCGCTCAAGACTTTCTTTGGGATCGAGGACAGTGACGAAGACGCGCTCGTCGCAGCTCAATGTTCGGTCCTTTCAGACGAACAGATCAGTACGGCAGCGACAGCACTTTCTACGTTCGGGAACACCAAGACAGACAAAGGTGCTGAGGAAACATTGCGCCGTGCACGTCTCGCCACGGAATCGAACCGCGTGGCGTTGTTGAAAGAGTTCTTTCTGACAAAGAAGGGTGAACCTCGAGCGAAGCTGATTGGAAAGGCAGTTCTTAATGGCGCGCCCGCCACTGCCGCGTTGCTGGACGAGGCGAAGATCGCGTTCGCGCGCATCGAAACGGACCTCGCTCACTTGCGCGTCGTGGAGGCGACCGGCGCGGTGTTCACTTTCGCCGATGCGGTTCAAACCGCTTATGACGTGGAGAAGCGGCGTGAGGCGGCGCTCGATTACGACGACCTGATCGTCAAGACGCTGGATCTCTTGTCGCGCAGTAATGCGGCCGCCTGGGTGCTCTATAAAATCGACGGGGGCATGGACCATATCCTGGTCGACGAAGCCCAGGACACGAACCCCGAGCAGTGGTCCATCGTCGAGGCGCTGGCGGATGAGTTCTTTGCCGGCGCAGGCGCACGGGCGCAGCCCCGGACGCTGTTCGCCGTGGGCGATGAAAAGCAATCGATCTATAGCTTTCAGGGAGCCAACCCCGTGCGCTTCGGCGAGACGGGGCGCAGATTCGGCGCGGCCGCGCAGGCCGCCAAGATGACCTGGCGCGAGGTTCCGCTCAACGTCTCCTTCCGTTCGACCGTCCCCGTTCTGGAGGCCGTGGACCATGTGTTCGCGCAGGATGATGCGGCCTGCGGTCTGACTTTTCTGGAAGGCACGGCCATCCAGCACTATGCCGCCCGCCAGGGACAGGCCGGACTCGTTGAACTCTGGGACGTGGAGACGACGGAGGCACCATCCGCAAGCGCGCCGTTCGAGCCCTGGAACGAAGATGAGAACGGGACCGACGCGCTCGAAGCCCTCTGTCAGCGCCTTGCAGGGCAGATCCGGCATTGGCTGGATACGCGCGAGTTCTTGGAATCCCAGGATCGTCCCATCCGGGCCGGCGATATCCTCATTCTCGTGCGCCGGCGCGAGCCCTTCACCGCGCCGATGATCCGCGCCCTCAAGCGGGCGGAAATCCCTGTCGCCGGTGCCGATCGTATGCGCCTGCTCGAACAGCTCGCCGTGCAGGACCTCATGGCCCTCGCCGACGTGCTGTTGATGCCGGAGGACGACTTGGCCCTGGCCGTCGTGCTCAAGAGCCCTCTTTTCGGCCTCGACGAAACGGCACTGTTCGATTTGGCCCACGGACGCGACGGCTCGCTCTGGACGGCGCTGCAAAGCAATCCCTGTTATGCTGAAGCCTCCAAGACGCTACGCGCGCTGCTGGGCCAGGCCGACATGCTGCCGCCATACGAGTTTTTCGCCGCGCTTCTGGGCGAGGATTCCTTGCGCATGCGCAAGCGCATGCTCTCGCGGATCGGGCCCGAGGCGGCCGAAGCGATCGACGAGTTTCTGGATGCCGCCTTGTCGTATGAGCGCGACGCGGCGCCATCCCTGCAAGGTTTCATCGCCGCCTTGCGCGACGAGAACATCGACGTCAAACGCGATATGGATCAAGACCGCGACGAAGTGCGGATCATGACGGTGCATGGCGCCAAAGGTCTGCAAGCGCCGATCGTGATCATGCCCGACACGTGTTCGGTGCCCCATGGCCAGGGCCCGCAAATCTACCGCGC
>NZ_JBAWCQ010000002.1:0-46210 GCF_049590335.1 Methyloceanibacter sp. | reverse complement strand
TTCGGCAAGGCGCCCGAAGTTTACGCCAGCGAGCTGCGCCCAAGGACGACTTAACGCGTCAGCTGCAGGATCGTTGCGCAGAAACAGAGCGTCAAGTTTATCGACCGTTAAGTCGAGACAGGCCCTGTCAACGGACCTCAATGACGCCATCAGATCGCTTGCGGATGCAAATCGCTGGGAGGCAAGAAGGCGCGCATCAGCATGCACCTGGCCGTCTGGAGCCAATGCCAACCGTCCGACCTCGACATACCAGACCTCGTGGCCCCTGCGATGGGCTGCGAGTGCAAGATGTGTTGTGGTGTAGTCGGTCAATTCGGTTGCAAGGTCGTTGATGACGAAGGCGAGCCTCATAGCGAACCTCGATCGATGAGTGCCAGTAAGTCCACCCCTTCGCGCAACGCCGTTAAGCGCTTGAGTGCTTCGGGGTCTTCCAGATAGCGCGGCTTAAGCGGGCCCGGCGAGATAACACCTCGCCAGCGCAATTCCGCGACAATCTCGATATGGTCAAGGGCGACCTTTCCGAGCATCAGATCATCGAAGCTGTGGCCCTTGGCCAGATGATCGAGAATACCAAGTAGGCCGCGCAGATAGACTGCATCTTTGGTCAGTCCACCACCGCGGTGCACCCGCATCGCGATGATGAAAGCTGCTCGCCTGCCGAACCCGTGGGCGACTTGAAGTAGTCGGAAAGTTTCGAGAAAGTCTGCACCCTCGACGACACTGTCGACGGCTATGACGCGTCCGGCTAGGAGACGCATTCGCTGTTTTGTCAGTCCGCCTGAAAGATACTCTGAAACAATGGCGATACCCTCTTGCGTCTGCTCATAACCCGGCATTCCCGTATGAAATTGGGAGAGCGGTTGCTGCAGGCCGTTATAGTAGGTGAGGATATGTGTTCCGATTTCATGGTGGAGTGTTGCACTGACACGAGTCTCGGACACCTCTGCAGAATTGCCGACAAGGAAATGGCCGCGCGAGACCATCAAACCGGGAACGTCACTTCGGAGCTCAACGCGCGCTGGAAGCTCGGGCCAGTCCTGGCGATAGTGTGCGAGTTCGCGTTCGGCCAGTCCAGCAAAGCACTTGGCACTAACCATCCGACCGCCATTGCCATGCGCTTCGGGTTGTAGGGTCTTGAGCAGCCGATGAGCTAAAGCAAGAAGTCGCTCGTCCGGACGACCGAAAACCTGCTGACTTTCAAGCAGGAAGTGTGGTGTGCCTCGGTCGGCGATCATAGTGATCATACGATCAAACTCGTCGCGCTGGGCAGCAAATAGATGATACAGCGCAGGGTCTTCGATACGCTCGATCGGAACTTTGTAGAGCGCAAGTTTAAGTGCTCCTGGATCGATCGTCTGTGGGCGATAAAGAAACTCAGGAATGGCCTGGCAGCCGGCGTCTACAAATTGCTGATATGCAGCGTCGGTGTTGACCGGCGTCGCGTGAAGGAGCAGGTCAAACGAGTCACCAACTTCGGCAAGACCCTTATCGGCGACGGACACGGCTCGGGTCATGGCCCTTTGTCCCAGCTCCTCGTAGTGCGCGGGCCTATAGCGCGCCCGAGCATGGACAAAGGTGAAGAAAGCCTGTCTGAGAGCCCGCCCGAGCCGCCCCGTGAAACGTCTCAGCTCGATAGGGATGACCTTTTCGGTTTCCGGATCGCGGTAGATCGGAGGAACTTCCAGGCCGACCAAATAAGCGTTCTGCTGCTTTTCCTCCTCGGGCGAAAGTAATGGTGGCAGCCCAGGAGATGTTGCACCCGAGGAATAATTAATCCTGATCTCGGGTGCCCTATCGCGTGTTGTCGCTATTAGAGAGTGTTCAAGAGACTCGATTGTTGCTTCCGGCACACCATGACGTGCTGCAACTATGCCGAACCGCGCGGGAGCAGGGGCTTCGTCTGGTGTGACGGGCAATTCGTCTGGCGCAGACCAAAGCTCGAGCACAAGAGCGGCGCCATAAGCTTCCACAATCACATCTAACAGCCTGGTGATGAGCGCTTTCAGAAGAGGTCGATACTCCTCCGATCCGCTGCTCAAAATATAGGATGCTTGCCCCAACAAGAGCTGCTCAGTGCCCTTATCTGGTCTGGTTTCGGGACGCCGATAAACACAAAGAAAAGGTTGCGGACGATCTATATGGATACGTCCGCCGCCAGGAAGCTTCTTACGCAGAAGCTCACCGGTTTTAAGCGTCAAGACCATTTGCTCAATTTCGTCAGTTGCTAGGAGCACATCCGAGTCGATATTCAGCGGGTCCACGGAACCTCCTCGATGCAGTCAAGCGCCCCCTGAAACGCTCTAAGCAGGGCGTCGAAAGCCGCCACGTTCAAAGTGCCGGTCCATTCGTCCATGAAAATCTTCTTTACCTCAATAGCGAGGCAGCAGCCGCTACGAGGAAAATGCGTATGGATGAAACGCGCGAGATAACGTCCACGAAAGTTCACGTTCTCGCGAACGTCGAGATGCCGCCCGAGATAATCCGCCTCTTGCAAGCTTCCCATAAATCGATCCACGAGCGGCGCCCAATGAGCGCGTTCCATGCTGCCGGTGCCGACATTAATTTCTGGGTTGCGCTCTGGATCAGCCGGTGGTTGGTCCGGACCGGCGCGTCGGTGATTATAGCTATGGCAATCGAGGACGAGAAAGCGGCCTTCTCGCTTCTCAATTTCTCTCAAAAGCGGAAGTAGCATCTCATAGAACGCCGCATGCTCCACCAGCGAGCGGCGGTACATCGTCTGGGTTAGCCCGTCATTCTCTTTCCAAACGCGCAGGTTCCAGCAATCTTCGGGCTGCACGCAGATGGCTTCATTGGCGTCGCGGTTCAGATCGACCTCAAAGCGTGACCGAAAAGTTAGGATATGCGTACCACAGAGCGCGGCAATTTTTTCAGTATACGGATCCTCTTCTCGCAAGCGAGTTTGGTCGTCGATCGCGAGCGCCGATCGTAGGTCGCATCGCATCTCATGGCCAGCATGGACGGCAAGACCCACGAAGGGACCAGAGCCGGTCTCAATCTTCCACAGCTCACCTGGATGGACTATCTCGGCATCGGCATAAGAGATATCGCCCCGAGCATTGTGCTTGGGTGTTTCAGCTCTAGAATTGCTCATTTACGACAACTAGGTCCGAGTTTCTCGATGCGTATAACTTCCAACCTTTCTTCCCAATGCTCAGAGCAAAAGAAGGCGTGTCCGCCCTAAGATGTCTTTGCTCGAATTAGACCCTGTAGAGGCCCTCGAGTGCAGCGCTGTAAGTGTAGGGAGCTTCCTTGAGTGGCTGGCGCTCGGTCAAAATCTGTTCGAAATCGGAAGCCGACGCTAAGCTGCACCCTCTTGGCGGTTCTTAGCTGCGGTTTGAATGAAGCTTGGCCAAAACTTTCGCAAATCGTGAGGAAACATCGTAGCGATCTTCACGGCCGCGCCGCGGTCGACATGTTTTGACAACACATCGAGGACCGCCAGAGCGCCTTGTTCCACTTCGCTCTCTGTGGCCCGGGGCAATTCCTGCGCGATACGCGCAAGAAATGCTTCTTGGTGGCGCTCTTTGGTCGGCTTGTTCGTCGGGTCCCAGCCTTCATAGTAGAGCCCGCGCAACAGCATGGGAAGCTGCGCGCCGAGATGCGCCGCGCTCTCTGGACCAATGCGGTCACGAAGAGCATGCAGAACAGCGCGCAAGGAAACATAAGCGCGATGGCGGTCTGCGGTCTCAAGCCGATCCATTACAGCCTTGAGCCAGAGATTGGATTCTTGAACGGTTCTGTCAAAGATATCGAGGCCAGTGCTCATCAGTGTCCTCCCTTGCTGCTATAAGTAATCTCCAGGTTCGGCGCATCCGAACCGCCTCTCGTCGTCAACTCCGACTACTGCAAAGGTCGAGCCCACAAGAGAAGTGCAAGTACGATCGCCCAAACAACGCCCCAACCGATCCAAGTGATTTTGGGATGATCAGCCTGCCACTCCAGAATGCGTTTGTGGAAAGTCATTGAGATGAGCACACCGTACTGTCGAGCCAACGAGAGATCGATCAACAATTCTGACAATGAGACTTTACGAAATCAGCGCGTGATCGAAATTGCTTTGGATCAAAAGCTCAGGACGTGGCGTGTTTTTCAAGCCAAAAAAGGCTCAGATTCTGGCACCTTCGTGCGATCTTAGCGCCATATCCGGAAAGTGATGTCCACGTTCACGGTGATGTATGTGAGTGGCGCAAAAGGTCTAGTGATGGGTAACGACTGCTAGGGCAGCCCAGGCTATCGCATGGAGCTGCTCTACTGACAGGATGTGCGCTGAGCCGCGGACGTGCTCAATCCAGCACGAACGAAATCTTGGCGTTGATACGGTATTTGCTGATTTTGCCGTTCTCGACGGATGCTTCAAAGTTCTTGATGTAAATCGAACGCACGTTGCGTACGCTCTCCTGAGCTGTACTGACGGCGGACTCCGCGGCATCCTCCCAGCTCTTATCGGACTCGGCGAGGACTTCAATAACTTTGAGCATAGACATAACAACCTCTTTTGGGGGCGCAGAGCTTTAAGTGAGCTCTCTTCATGGAAGGCTCTTGATACAAGTTTGCTGTGCATTTGGCCTTGATGAGGGTCAACAAGGTTCGCTGAGACAGTCCGCTTTCGGTCAGAAGCTGACAGGAAGCTTACACAGGGTACGTCCGCTAGATGCCATTTCCTGGGGCTTCTACTTCGGCACCAGCTTGGGCCTTAGCCTTTCTTGATCTGGATCTTCTTCTCGCGCTTCTTTGCGTCGTCCGACTTGGGCAGAAGGACCGTTAGGACGCCGTCCTTGACATTTGCGGCAATCTTATCGGCTTCGACGCCATCGGGGACGCGAAACGAACGTTGAAAGGCACCGAAGCGGCGCTCTGAACGATAATAGTCTTTCTGCTTCTCTTCGGACTCCTCCCTCTTCTCGCCCTTGATGGTAAGCACGCCGTCGGCGAACTTTACGTCAATATCCTTCTCGTCCATGCCAGGAAGTTCAGCTGTAACTTGATAGTTCTCGTCGTGCTCGACGATGTCGACGGCGGGCGCCTGTCCAAAGCCAAATTCGCCGCGCCAGAAGGGTTCGGCACTGACGACGCTGCCCGGTCGCTGTCCTGAAACAGCACTGAAATCATCGAATAGTCGGTCAAATTCACGCCTTAGGCTCGCTAGCGGATCCCATGCACTGACGTGATGACGGCTTTCCTCCGGCTTTGCCGGAGCTTTTGATGATTTGTCGGCCATCTGTTGCTCCTGTGTACAATTGGAGTAGGGGAGACAAATACTCATCGCGCCATTTGTCATTGAGTTGCGTCAAAGTCCAAGGCCTTATGATTGGAGTAGCTTAGAGACTTGGTAATCAGTCTGTCTCGCAAGGCCGACCTCGTAGCAAGCAACATGATCGCTACGGGCCATTAGCTGGGACCGGAACGCGAATGAGGGGCAGGGCGGCGTTGGCCCTTACGAAACATTTTTGGCCCGTGTTTAGGATCGGCTAAGTTCCAAGCGCAGGCAACCTGCCTCCTAGTTGATAGTGAAGCCGCGCTAAACTCGATTTGGTCTTGGGTCTCTCCGGCAGCGTACTATTGCTGGAAATCCCTTTTCGTTCCGCGCCCCAGAGCTAGGCCTATGCAAAATATGCTAGTATCAGCGTCGAGGTATTTTCTGGCCTTCGGCTTTAGTGTTCTCCTAGCTGTATTGGGAGCCAACGCAGCCGATGACCAAGTCACCAGGAATGCTGCTGTTTCTATAGAGATCGACGGTGCTATTGGCCCTGCCACTGCTGACTATGTGTCGCGCAGTCTGGAAGCCGCTGCCCAGCGGAGAGCGCCTATAGTCATCCTGGAAATTGACACACCCGGCGGTCTCGACGCCTCAATGCGCGACATCAACCGTGCCATCCTTTCCTCAAAAGTTCCTGTAGTCGCTTACGTTCATCCAAGCGGGGCCCGAGCTGCGAGCGCTGGGACCTACATACTCTACGCAAGTCACATTGCAGCGATGACACCTGGAACAAACCTTGGTGCTGCGACGCCCGTATCAATTGGCGGTGGATTGCCTTTCGCCGATCGCGATGGGGATAATGCAAAGAACGGCAGCGATGAAAAAAGGCGAGTTGACAAAAAAGAGCAAGACTCCACAGCGGGCACATCTGACCCCATGAAGGCAAAGGCGGTCAACGATGCGGTCGCATATATTCGGTCACTTGCGGAGCTAAGAGGCCGCAATGCCGACTGGGCTGAAAAGGCAGTTCGTCAAGCGGAGAGCCTGTCGGCAACCGATGCACTTGAGAGCAGCGTCGTCGATATCGTCGCCACAAATATTGATAATCTTCTCGCACAGACAGATGGCCGCAGAGTCAAAATCGACACGCAAGAAGTGACTTTGAACACGAAAGGTCTGCCGACTGAATACATCGAACCCGATTGGCGCACGCGTCTGCTATCCACGATCACCAATCCAAACGTGGCGCTGGTACTGATGCTTATCGGCGTCTATGGGCTGATCTTTGAGTTCATAAATCCGGGGGCGCTGATCCCAGGAATCGTTGGAGCAATCTGCCTACTTCTCGGCCTCTACGCTCTTGCGCTACTTCCAATAAACTATGCGGGCATCGGTCTCATAATGCTTGGCATCGGGCTAATGGTGGCAGAGGCCTTCGCGCCATCATTCGGTGCTCTTGGCATCGGTGGGGCGGCAGCCTTCGTGATCGGCGCCGCCATTGTGATCGATACAGAAGTGCCAGAGTATCAGGTCTCCTGGGCCTTAATCGGCACCATGGCAGTGACTAGCCTCGTCTTAGCCGCCGCCGTGACGCGGCTCGCGATTTCCTCGTATCGACGACGGGTCGCGACCGGCATTGAGCAGATGAGCGGCGCGCTCGGAGAGGTCACGGATTGGCACGGCGATCGCGGCCATGTCATCGCCCACGGCGAACGCTGGAAGGCCATCGCTGAAGCACCTCTCAGTACGGGTCAGCCGGTACGTGTGACTGGCGTTGACGGCTTGGTGTTGAGGGTTGAGCCAACGGCCATGGGCAAAAGCTAAAGGATCCCGATATGTTTATTGATCTGTCCTTCTACGCCGTCATCGCCATTCTGGTGCTGGTCTTTCTCAGCGCGGCAATCAAGATCCTGCGCGAGTATGAACGCGGCGTGATTTTCACGCTAGGCCGGTTCACCGGCGTGAAGGGGCCGGGGCTCATAATAATCATCCCAGTCATTCAGCAAATGGTGCGGGTCGATTTAAGGACGCGCGTTCTCGATGTCCCGACTCAGGATGTAATTTCCCGTGATAATGTCTCGGTACAAGTCAATGCAGTGATCTATTTTCGGGTCATCGATCCAGAGCGCGCCACTATCCAGGTCGAGAACTTTTTGCAGGCTACAAGCCAGCTGGCGCAGACGACGCTGCGCTCGGTTCTTGGCAAACATGATCTCGACGAGATGCTCTCGGAGCGTGACAAGCTCAATAACGACATCCAGGAGATTCTAGACACGCAGACGGATGCCTGGGGCATCAAAGTGGCTAACGTTGAGATTAAGCACGTCGACATTGACCAGACCATGGTTCGTGCTATCGCTCGCCAAGCGGAAGCGGAACGGGAACGGCGCGCTAAAATTATCAATGCTGAGGGAGAGTACCAGGCGGCGCAGAAGCTACTCGACGCGGCAGAAATACTTGCCAAATGCCCCGAAGCGATGCAACTGCGCTATCTCGGCACGCTTGGGGTCATTGCCGGCGAAAAGAACTCGACAATTGTGTTCCCTTTTCCTGTTGAAGCAGGAAAGTTCCTCGCCGGCCTTGATGAGGACAAATAAAGCAGTCCGGCATAATGTCTGCCTCTAAAAATGGCGGGAACGTCAGCCATCGATGCTCGTCTGTTCGCCAAGTGTCACAAGCGAACGATGCGCCGACATGGGGCCGACGGTTTAGTTGTTTGTGCGGCTTCTTCGGGGTTGAGGTGCGAATGCTTGACAGGAATCAACGTGCAACACGATTCCAGAAGGTAATTCTGTTCACTAGGGCGATGAGTCACGATGACCGGTGCGAGAACTCTTGACCAAAGGTCGTAACATGAGCGATCGGCGCGAATTCGTCCTTCCGCTCTCCGTCCTTCGCGGCAGCGATGTCGCGTGTGTCGGTGGCAAGAACGCCTCGCTCGGTGAGATGATCGGCACGCTAGAAGAGGCGGGCATTAACGTGCCTAGGGGATTCGCGACGACTGCCGCCGCCTATTGGCATTTCATTGAATCCAACAGCTTGCAGCCTCGTATCGCGCAAGCTATCGCCATACTCGACAAAAAGCTTGGCAACCTTGCCGACGTTGGCAGGTCAATTCGTGATCTCGTTCTCGAAGCTCCACTCCCGCCGGACCTCAAGGATGCAATCTACCAGGCCTACCGCGACATGAGTGCGGACGGCGCCAGTTCGGTAGCGGTTCGGTCCAGCGCCACCGCCGAAGACTTGCCCGAGGCTAGCTTCGCGGGCCAGTTGGAGACTTATCTCAATGTCAAAGGCGAGCAAGCGCTGTTCGAGGCGTGCAAGAAGTGCTTCGCTTCCCTTTTTACTGACCGGGCCATCGCGTATCGCGAGACCCACGGCTTCGATCACATGAGTGTCGCACTCTCCGTTGGGGTGCAAACCATGGTGCGCTCCGATCTCGCGTGTTCCGGCGTGATGTTCTCTATCGATACCGAAACCGGCTTTCCCCGTTCGGTTCTCATAACCGGTGCCTGGGGCCTCGGCGAGACGGTGGTGCAAGGCATGGTCGTCCCGGACGAGCTCCAGGTGTTCAAACCTTTGCTCGACGAGCCTTCGCTCGTGCCCATCATCGAGAAGTCGCTCGGCGCCAAGCGCCGCAAGATGGTCTATGGAGCAAAGGGTGCGACCGTCCTTACTGACACCACCAAGGACGAGCGCAGTAGCTTCGTGCTCACGGACGCGGAGGCGCTGACGCTCGCTCGTTGGGCCGTGCTGATCGAGCAGCACTACGGGCGCCCCATGGATATGGAGTGGGCCAAGGACGGGGAGACTGGCAGCTTTTACATCGTGCAAGCACGTCCCGAGACCGTGCAGTCCCGACGTGAGGCCGGAGCGCTCAAGACCTTCAAGCTGAAAGAAAAGGGGAATCGCCTTGTTTCGGGGCTGGCCGTTGGCGATGCGATCGGCACTGGCAAGGTCTGCCATCTCGATAGCCCCGAAGAGATCGAGCGATTCAAACCGGGCGCGGTCTTGGTTACAAAGATAACCGATCCTGACTGGGTCCCAATCATGAAACGCGCTTCTGCAATTGTGACTGATCATGGTGGGCGAACCAGCCACGCCGCCATTGTCAGCCGCGAACTCGGCCTTCCCGCGATCGTAGGCGCAAATGGCGCTACCGAGAAGCTATCCGATGGCCAAGACGTCACGGTGTCCTGCGCCGAAGGTGATGAAGGTCAAGTCTATGACGGCATCGCCGACATCGACGTAACCGAGATCGACATCGCGAAAATCCCGAGTACGCGCACTCGGGCGATGCTCAACATCGCGAACCCCTCAGCTGCGTTTCGCTGGTGGCGCTTACCTGCCGATGGCGTTGGCCTCGCACGTATGGAGTTTATCATCTCGAACCACATCAAGGTTCATCCCATGGCCTTGATCCGCTTCGATGATATCACCGACCAAGCAGCACGCGCAGAGATCGAGCGCCTGACGGCCGGCTACGACACCAAGACGGAATACTTCGTGGACAAACTTTCGCGTGGGATCGCGCGTATAGCCGCAGCCTACTACCCCGATCCGGTTGTAGTCCGGATGAGCGACTTCAAGACGAACGAGTACGCCAAGCTACTCGGCGGTGCCGCCTTCGAGCCCAAGGAGGAAAACCCCATGATCGGCTGGCGGGGCGCGAGTCGCTACTATCATCCCGGGTATCGTGATGGCTTTGGACTGGAATGCCGTGCCATCGCCCGTGCGCGCGAAGAGATCGGCCTTTCCAATATCATCATGATGATTCCGTTCTGCCGCACGCCCGAGGAGGCTGATCGCGTCATCGAGGAGATGGGGAAGCACGGACTAAGACGCGGGCGCTCTGGGCTCAGGGTCTATGTGATGGCGGAAATTCCCTCAAACGTCGTGGTCGCCGAGGCATTCGCGCAGCGCTTCGATGGTTTCTCTATTGGCTCTAACGACCTGACGCAGCTCGTGCTCGGTATCGACCGGGACAGCGAACGATTGAGTGGCCTGTTCAATGAGCGCCATCCAGCGGTCAAAGACACCATAGCCCGGCTCTTGGCGTCATCGAAAAAGACTGGCAGCCACACCGGGATCTGCGGTCAAGCCCCGAGCGACCACCCCGAATTCGCGCGATTTCTCGTCGAGCACGGCATCGACTCGATCTCCGTAACGCCCGATAGCTTCTTGCGCGTTAAAGCGCAGATCGCGCTTGCGGAGGCTGCTCTATCGCAGAAAACGACGGGAAGATAGTCGTTTCTGACTGATTATGAACGCCGCCGCAGGCGTATGGTGCTGGCCGCATGGGCCGGTATCGACAGCAAGATCAAGCCTGCCAAGGCGAAATATCGCATGATTCCAACGAGCTCCTTGTTCCACACCGGGGCGATCTAGCGCTGAACCTGGGCTTAAGTGGGGGTGCCGCTGAGGGCTGATTGGGAGACCTTGAGGCGGCAATGGCGCGCGAGATGGCGAGGTTGCCAGAAGCCTGCTAAGGGGGCGTGCCTATCAATCGCCGGGGTGGCGAGTTACGGGCTGCAAAGCGCGGCCGTCCTAGCCTATAAGAGCGCTTGATAGCGATGAAGTAGATTTTGGGAGGAAGAGACGGATGGACCTCGCGGCCTTACACAAAGTCGCCACTGCCATGACCCAGCCGGGCAAGGGAATTCTTGCAGCGGATGAGTCGAGCGGGACGATCAAGAAACGCTTCGACGCGATCGGCGTTCAATCGACGGAAGAAAATCGGCGCGACTATCGCGAATTCCTCTTTCGGACCGAGCCGACGATGAAGGATCGGATTTCAGGCGTCATCCTGTTCGATGAGACCATCCGGCAAAAGGCCGCCGATGGGACGCCGCTGGTCAAGGTCATCGACGCGGCCGGCGCCATTCCCGGTATCAAGGTCGATGCGGGTGCAAAGCCTCTGGCTTTCTGCCCCGGCGAGACCATCACCGAAGGCCTCGACGGTTTGCGCGACCGTCTGATCGGGTACCGCGAGCTTGGCGCCAAGTTTTGCAAATGGCGCGCCGTGATGGATATCGGAAACGGTATTCCGAGCCAAGATGCGATCAATTCCAACGCCCACGCGCTGGCTCGCTATGCCGCGCTGTGCCAGGAGCAGCAGCTCGTACCGATCGTCGAGCCGGAAGTCCTGATGGATGGCGACCACACAATTGAACGCTGCGAGGCGGTCACCATGTGGACGCTGAAGACCGTGTTCATGGAGCTTTACTACGCGAAGGTGCAGCTCGAAGGCATGGTGCTCAAGCCCAACATGACGCTGCCGGGAAAGAAGTGCGCAACGCAGGTTTCCGACGCAGAAATCGCCGAGAGGACCATCCGTGTGTTGAAGGACTGCGTGCCCTCCGCGGTGCCGGGCATCGCCTTCCTGTCGGGCGGGCAGGACGATGTGGAGGCGACTGCGCGCCTGGACGCCATGAACCGCATTGGCGGCTTCCCCTGGCATCTCACCTTCTCCTACGGCCGCGCGCTGCAGCATGCCCCGCAGGTCGCCTGGTCGGGTAAGACGGAGAACGTGCCGGCAGCACAGGCCGCGTTCTCTCACCGCGCCGAGATGAATGGCCTTGCGACCCTTGGCGAGTGGAGCGCCGACATCGAGAAGAAAGCCGCATAGGTTCGGCGCAGAAAGACACGTCAGAGATAACAAGGGCGGGGGCTTGGCTCCCGTCCTTTTTCGTATCAGGCGCAACCTCCGTCCTGCGCGACGGGCGCGCGCGCGCTATGCCTCGCGCCACCGCGTCCGCCAAAGAACGCGAAAATGACCTTTTCCAGCTCCACGAGGGCCAGCAGCGCCAAGCCGATCCCGACGATCAGCAGCCCGTCGAGCGGCCCGACGGGTTCGGTCGCGAACACCTTCTGCAGAAGCGGCAGGTAGGTGAAGGCGAGCTGCGCGAGCACGGTGACCGTGACACCGGCCAGCACCGCCGGGGTCCCCAAGAGGCCGCGCCAGGTGAGCGAAGCGCCATGGATGAAGCGCACGCTGAACAGATAGGCGATCTCCATCACCACGATTGTATTGACGACCATCGTGCGCGCCATGTCGACACTCAGGCCGCGCTCCATCGCATAGAAGAAGATGCCGAAGGCGCCCAGGACAAACAGGAAGGAGACGAACAGCGTTCGCCACAGAAGCGTGCCTGAGAGCAGGGAGTCTGTCGCTTTGCGGGGCGGGCGGGTCATGGTGCCCCGCTCCGTAGGCTCGAAGGCGAGGGTGAGGCCGAGCGCCACCACGGTGACCATATTGATCCACAGAATCTGGATCGCGGTCATCGGCAGGGTGAGGTTGAAGGCGATGGCGCCGATCAGGGCGGCTCCTTCACCGCCATTGGTGGGGAGCGTCCAGGCGATGACTTTGCGGAGATTGTCATAGACCGTGCGGCCTTCGCGCACCGCCGCGACGATCGAGGCAAAATTGTCGTCTGCGAGCACGATTTCCGCCGCCTCCTTGGCGGCATCCGTGCCCTTCCGGCCCATGGCCACGCCCACATCGGCCCGCTTTAGCGCAGGGGCGTCGTTGACGCCGTCGCCGGTCATGGCGGTCACGGCCTGCTCCTGTTGCAAGGCTTTCACGAGGCGCAGCTTGTGCGAGGGGGTTGTGCGCGCGAAAACCGTTGTCGTGCGAACGACATCCGGGAGGTCGGCGTCGTCGATGTCGTCGAGTTCGATTCCCGTCAGCGTCCTTGGCTCGGGCGCAAGGGCGAGCTCGCGTGCAATGGCGGTCGCCGTGGCGGCGTGGTCGCCGGTGATCATCTTCACGCCGATGCCGGCCGTGCGGCATTCCCGGATTGCCGGGAGAACTTCCTCGCGAGGCGGGTCGATGAAGCCAACCAGCCCGATGAAGGTCGCGCCGCTCGCGATGTCCGACACGGTCAAGTCCTGCTGCCCTTTGGGGAGGCGTTTCATCGCCAGGGCCAGCATGCGTTGGCCCTGACGTGCGATCGCTTCGGTCTGGGCGTGCCAGTGTTCAGTGTCCAGTGGCGCATCCTGTCCCGGGCCAAGCTCCCGGTCGCACATGTCCAGGATCTGCTCCGGTGCGCCCTTGATGAAGGCGACGCTGGCCCCGTCTTCGTGGCCGTGATGCAGCGTCGCCATGAAGCGATGCTCCGTATCGAACGGAATCTCATCGGTCCGCGGCAATTGCTTGCGGAGGAGCGCCGGATCGAGGCCGGTCTTCATGCCGAAACAGATCAGCGCCCCTTCCATCGGGTCGCCATTGACGGTCCACTCGCCGCCGCTAAGGCGCAGTTCGGCGTCGTTACACAGGATGGCCGCGCGTGCCGCCTCCATGAGCACGCCGCACACGGCGGGATCGACGGGCGCGCCGTTGACGGTGAAGCCGCCTTGCGGCTGGTAACCCACACCCGACACGCCGAATATGCCGTCGGCGGTCAGCGCACTGCGCACTGTCATCTCGTTGCGCGTGAGCGTGCCCGTCTTGTCCGAGCAGATCACCGAGACCGACCCCAGCGTTTCCACGGCCGGTAGCCTGCGAATAATGGCGTTCAGGACGGCCATGCGCTGAACCCCGATAGCCAGCGCGATGGTCATTACCGCGGGCAGGCCCTCGGGGATCGCCGAGACGGCAAGGCCGATCACGACCATAAATGCGTCCGGCCAGGGGTAGTCGCGCACATAAACCGCGAACGCGAAGACGGCCGCGCAGACGACCAGGATGAGTACGGTGAGGAGGCGCGCGAACTGGTCCATCTGCCGTAGGAGCGGTGTGGTGAGCTTTTCGACCGTGCCAACGAGGGCGCTGATGCGGCCAAGTTCGCTTTGCGGTCCGGTGGCGACAGCAACCCCGGTCGCCGTGCCGTTGGCTATAAACGTGCCGGAAAACGCCATAGACGTTCGGTCTGCGAGCGCAGCTTTGGGCGGGACCGGGTCGATGCTCTTGTCGACGGGAAGCGACTCGCCCGTCAGCGCGGCCTCGTCGACGCGGAGATTGCGCGCCCGCACCAGCCGCAGATCCGCCGGGACGCGGGTTCCGGGTTCCAGCAGGACGAGATCGCCCGGCACAATGTCCTCGGCCGCCACGTCCAGGCGCCCCCCATCGCGAACGACCGCCGCATGAGAATCGATCATGCCGCGAATGGCTTCGAGGGCGCGTTCCGCCCGCCCCTCCTGGATAAAGCCGATGATCGCGTTGAGGACGACGACCGCGACGATGACCGCCGCGTCGACAAGATTGCCGATTACGGCGGCGAGCAGGGCGGCGGCAAGAAGCACGTAGATCAGAAGGTTATGGAACTGCAACAGAAAGCGCATGAGGGCGCTGCGTTGCTGCACATCCGGGAGACGGTTCGGGCCGTAGCGCTCCCGCCGTGCAATCGCTTCGCCAGCGCTCAGCCCACGCTGGAGGTCGACATGTTGCGCGGCCAGGACGTCGGCAGGAGCCTGCGCAAACGGCAGGCGCGCAGCGGGCGGCGGCGGATCATCGCGTTTTGCGGGCGGTCGTGCCAATGGTCCTGCCAGCTTTTCCGGAGCCCGATCTCGTCAAAGGGCAATTCACGCCTAAGGTCGTACAAAGGGGCGCGGCACGGCTCGCCCGCCGCGCTTTGCTTAGTCAACCTTACCGTGTCGCGGCCGCGTTGACTCAAATCATGCAACGCACGGTCCTCGGCTCCATTTTCCTTCTACTGCGCGGTTACGTCCGGCTCCGGTGGCATGGCCATGTCTTCGAAGTCGGCGGGCGGATCTACAGAAGCAGCGTCGTCGGCCGGTACCGGTGCTGCAGCGAGTGTCTTCGTGGTCCATTCGAGAATGTCGTGCGCCACGACCTCGAAGGCGCCGCGCAGTGCCTCGACATAGTCGCGCGGTTCTGCCCCCTTTGCCGTCGCCGTCGCCTCGAACTTCTTGGACTCAATAATGCTTCCGTCGGGCCCCTGCAACTTCGCCAGAACAACAACTGTGGCTTCCGGATCGCCGCTCGTGGAGATATCAAAGCGCCGTATATCGATAGTGAGTTGGTCGCTGTCCGGAAAGTCGCCCAAAGTGCGGGTGATGTCGTTTGAGTAGCCCGCGTTCTCGAAGGTCTCGACCAGTTTGGCCTGCACCAATATGGGCAGGCTGTCGTTCCAGCGCGGCCCCTCCAATGCAAGACTCTCCCCGGGCGCGGGCCGGGTCATGATCTTATCCGTGTTGAGCGCCAAGAGCGTCGTTGGCTCGGGAACGGTGAGCTTCCAGCTCGGCGGCGTCTTCGGCGCGGGTGGTAGGTCTTTGGCTGGCTTGAGCGAGTAGAGGAGGCCGGCAGCCTTGCCGCCCCCCGTCATGCGCTCGATGCCTGCGAGGATGCCGTCGACCTTGTCCGAGTTCCGGGCGAGCGCGTCAGTGAACGCCTCAATGTTCTCGATCGACTCTTTGAACGACGTTTGGTTCTCATCCAGGATTTGTTCGACCTGCTGAAATGCGTCGCGAGCGCTTTGCGTCCAATCGCGACCCACATTGGCCGGCGCGACCAGCGTTGCAACGCCAGTCTCCGCTGCCAGCGGCGCGTTGGATTTGCCGCCTGTCAGAGTCACGGCGACACCACCGGTCAAGCCCTGCTGCTCCACATTTACGAATGTATCCTCGCGGATAGGCGTGTCTTTCATCACCGAGATCGTCGCCAGAACTTGCTGGGGTTGGGCGGGATTGAGGCTGACGCTGGTCACCTCGCCCACGCGGATGCCGTTGAAGAGGACCGCCGATCCCACATAGAGTCCCGGCACAGAGCTTTCGAACTGAATGCGATAGGTCTCGCGTTCGCCGAAGCCGCCTTTGCTCTCCAGCCAGTAGACAAAGCCGAAGCCCGCGCCGAAGACGGCGAGGATGAAAAATCCGATCAAGGCGTAACGGGCACGGGTTTCCATCGATCAGCGTCCTTCTCGTTCGGTCACGCGTTTATTGTGTCAGCTCACGGTCCGCGAGGCTGCTGCCACGCTTCCCTTGGAAATATGTCTTCACCCAGGGGTGCTCGGATTCCAGCATGGTAGCAATCGGGCCCTCCGCGGCGAGTTTGCCGTCGGCGAGAACTGCGATCCGGTCGCATGCGGTGTAGAGGCTCTCAAGATCATGCGTCACCATAAACACGGTGATCGCCAAGGTCTGTTGGAGCGTGCGGATCAGCTCGTCGAAGTCACCGGCCGAGATCGGGTCCAGGCCCGATGTGGGCTCGTCGAGGAATACGATCTCCGGGTCGAGGGCGAGGGCACGCGCGAGCGCCGCGCGCTTGGTCATGCCGCCCGACAGTTCCGACGGGTATTTCTCGCCGTCCCGGGGCGAAAGGCCGACCATCTCAAGCTTGGCGTAGGCCATTTCGTCCATGAGACGCTGGGAGATCTCGAGGTTCTCGCGCATGGGGAACTGAATATTCTGCTTCACCGTGAGAGAGGAAAAAAGGGCGCCTTGCTGGAACAGCACGCCCCAGCGGCGCTCCAAAGCGCGCCGCTCGCTCTCGTCCACGTTGTCGAGATCCTTTCCCAGCACATCGATCGAGCCCTCACGCCGCGGGATGAGTCCGATGATGGTGCGCAACAGGACCGATTTGCCGGCGCCCGAGGCGCCGACCACGCCAAGAATCTCCGCGGGCCGCACGTCCATGTCGAGGTGGTCGAGAACGATCTGCGTGCCGAACCCCACGACGAGGTCGCGGACCTTAATGACCGGCGTTGTCTCGCTCATGTGTGGATCACATTCCAATCGAGGCAAAGAAGATCGCGAACAGGCCGTCCAGCACGATTACCATGAAGATCGATTCCACCACAGATTTGGTCGTCTGGATGCCGAGGGATTCGGCGCTTCCCTTCACGCGCAAGCCTTCGGCGCAGGCCACGAGGCCGATCACCAGCCCCATGAATGGCGCTTTGATCATGCCGACCTGAAAATGAGTGAGCGAGATCGCATCCGTCAGCCGCGCGATATAGATGTCGGGGCTCATGCCGCCATAGAGCCAGGCAACGATCCCCCCGCCATAGAGCGCGGCCATTGACCCTAAGAATGTCAGGGCGGGGAGCGCGATGACGAGAACGATGATGCGCGGCAGGACAAGTACCTCGATGGGATCGAAGCCCATCGTGCGCAGCGCGTCGATTTCCTCGCGCATCTTCATTGAGCCGAGTTCGGCGGTGTAGGAGCTGCCCGAGCGTCCCGCTACCATGATGGCAACGATCAGCACACCGATCTCGCGCAATACGAGAATGCCTACAAGATCGACGGCGTAGAGCTCGGCGCCGAATTTCCGGAAGTGGAAGATGCCCTGCTGGGCAACAATGGCGCCGATCAAAAAGGTGATCAGCGCGATAATGGGGACGGCCTGTAATGCGACCCGATCAAACTGGTGAACGGTCGAAGTGAGCCGGTATTCGCTGGGACGGAATAGCACGCGGCCCAGGGCGACGCCCGTTGCGCCAAGCATCTGCGCGAACGTATGGAAGCTACCGGCAAAGCCCGTTGTCCCGCGCCCGATCGCGGCGAAGAACGACACGATGGGATTCATGCGCCTGGTCCGCGGCGGCGGCTCGCGGTTGACCGTATGCATTTCCTCGACGAGATCGGCGCCGTGCTGGGGCAAGCCCACGACGACCGCATCGCGGCCGGCGCCGGTCCATTGGCGGGTCAGGCGCTCGAGGAGCCAGGCGCCGAACGTATCGAGTTCGCGCACGCCGCCCATATCGATGGAAACGTCGTTGGTCTTGACTGGCTTCGCGCCGGAGGTTCCACCGGCAAGCCGATTGATCTCGGTCTCAAGCTCGCCCGCGTATGGGGCGGTCCAAGACCCGCCAGCGATCAGCTCCAGCCGGTCGCCCACCAGTTTTTGGGTCAGTAACGCTTCGCCCATTGCCGTCTGCTCCTCGATCCCCGGTTCGCGCCGCCCAACCTGCCGCCCGAGAGGCCCACGAGAAGAGCCTCCGCGCTCAGTACATTATAGGGAAATGTGGAAGGCGAGGTTGGCGAATCAGCCGCTGCGGTTCAGCGCCATGGAAACGCCCCGCAGCGATGTGCCCGTCATGGAGATCGAAACGCTCTGCCGGGATTTCGTGTAGTTGATCGTCATGCTTCCGTTGACCGTGCCGGAAATCCGAATGCTGAGCCGGCCTGGAGTGACGGAGCCGGAGGCGCGCCCGGCGGCATTGAAGGTGCGCTCCTCCCAACTGCCAGAAACCTTACTACCGCTCACGCGAAGGTTGCTTCGGATGTGAACCTTGGAGGTCGGTGAGTTGCAGATAACGGAGAGCCCGAGACTAGAGCCCCCGCCCCTAAAGTAGGCGTTGCAGCTGAGGCGCTCCGAACCAGAGGTATATTTGGCTGTGCCGCTGCCGCGCCAAGAACCGAGCAGTCCGTCGACCGCGCTGGCCGAGGCTAACTGTGAAGGGGTGGACATGAACACGCCCGCAAGCGCAGTGGCGAGCAGAACGCGGGCAGCTTTGCGAATCAGAGGTATCATGGAGTCAATGTCCCCGCAGTTTTGACGTCTGAAGCAAGTCAGGATGGTGTTACCAAGTGATGTTTGGCGCAAGCCCATTGTTGACCGAAACGGGTTTCATGAAACAGTGACGTTGCGCGCAAGTGACATCGCCTCCGAAGACACTATCACGGTGAGCCGATCGCCAGCATGGTTCAATATGAATGAGGCTGGGATCGGTCGCGTTGCCCAGTCTACAGTCTCCTGCAGCAGTTGGCATCACCTTGGAGCCTTTAGAATGGTCCCGCCTAGTCCAAATATCGCCATAACCTATTGTCGGCTCTGCAATTGGATGCTTCGGGCCGCATGGATGGGGCAGGAATTTCTCTCCACTTTCGCAGAGGAGGCGGGCTCGCTCACGCTGATCCCCGATGACACCGGCGGGGTCTTCGAGGTGCGCATCGACGGGACGCTGGTCTGGTCCCGGAGCGAGCAGGGCCGGTTTCCCGAGATCACCGAACTCAAACAGATCGTACGTGATCGGATTGCCCCGGCCCACGGTCTCGGCCACGCCGACCGCAAGTCATAAGCGTTTCACAGGTCCGAGACGTCCTAAAAGTCATAGGCGTTCCAAAGGATTGCGTGGCTCCCAGGTCCGCGGCGCGGGTCTATTACACGCGAACGCCGCCTAGACCACATTGAGGCTGGGCTAGGTCACGAGTTTGTGAAGTGGGGGCGCCGGTGGGAAACGTCGCCATAGGTTCCCGGCCTTCAAACGCCTTGGCGAAAGTCCGGTTCATCACGGTACGGACTGGTTTTGGGCCCTCGCAATGCCCCCCAGCAGATGCTGTGCTGTGGGGAAATCCCCCGTTTTGTGCCTGCGAGCGTGTAGGGACCCAGCGCCCCGTGTGCTAGAGACTTTGGCAACAACCTGTTTTTAGGCAGGCTGAACGGGGGAGGGACGCATGATCGACGCGGGCGATACCGCGTGGCTGATTACAGCCACCGCATTGGTTCTTTTCATGACTTTGCCGGGACTTGCGCTGTTCTACGGCGGCCTGGTGCGCGCCGAGAACGTGCTCTCTGTGTTAATGCAGTGTTTCACCATCGCCTGTCTGATGTCGGTGCTGTGGCTGATCGCAGGCTACAGCCTGACCTTCTCAGGCGACGGTCCCTGGATCGGCGACCTCAAGAAGGTGCTGCTGCTCGGGGTGCCACGGGACGCAGTCTCGGGATCGATCCCCGAGTCGGTTTTCTTCATGTTTCAGATGACTTTTGCGATCATCACGCCAGCGCTGATGGTCGGCGCCTTTGTCGAGCGCATGCGCTTCGGCGCGGTCGTGCTGTTCTGCTCGCTGTGGCTGTTTCTTGTTTATGTGCCAGTGGCGCATTGGGTCTGGGGCGGCGGCTGGCTCGCCGAGCGAGGCGTGATGGACTTCGCCGGCGGCCTGGTGGTCCACCTGACGGCGGGCGTCTCCGCCTTGCTGCTCGCAATCGTGCTGGGTCCGCGTATGGGGTTCCCCCGCGACGTCCGTCCGCCGCACGCGCCATGGATGACAATGACCGGGGCTTGCATGTTGTGGGTGGGCTGGTTCGGCTTTAACGCAGGCAGTGCGTTGTCAGCCGGCGCCGACGCCGGCATGGCCATGCTTGTCACGCATATCTCAGCAGCAACGGCAACGCTTGTCTGGATCGTTATCGAGTCGGTGAAGTTCGGTAAGCCCAGCTTGATCGGCGCGGTGACGGGCGCCATCGCGGGGCTCGCGTCCATTACCCCGGCTTCAGGCTATGTCGGGCCCGGTGGCGCGCTGGTCATCGGATTGGTCGGCGGTGCGGTCTGCTATCTCATGGTGATCGTGGTGAAACACCGCTTCGGCATCGACGACTCCCTCGACGTGCTTGCCGTGCACGGCATCGGAGGGGCGCTCGGGATCACGCTCACCGCGGTATTCGCCGCGGCGGCGCTCGGCGGCGTCGGGCTCGCCGAGGGGCAAACCATGGGGAGCCAGGCGATCGTTCAGCTGACCGGCATTGTCGCGGTCTTGATTTGGTCTGTTGTCGTGAGCTTCTTGATCATCAAGGTCGTCCAGGCGCTTCTCGGATTGCGCGTCAGCGCCGAGGTGGAGGAGCAGGGCCTCGACCTCAACGTTCATGGCGAACGCGGCTACAACATGTGAGCGGGGACTACACATGAAATACATTATCGCAGTGATTCAGCCGAACCGGCTCGACGCCGTGCGCGATGCTCTTTCAGGCATCGGCGTGCAGGGGTTGACGGTCAGCGAGGTGCGCGGCTTCGGCCGGCAGAAGGGGCAGACCGAAATCTACCGCGGCGCCGAGTACACGATGCAATACGTGCCCAAGGTGAAGCTCGAACTGGCCGTTGACGAACCCATCGTCGACTCTGTGGTTGCGGCGATCCGCGAGGGCGCTCTGACGGGCCGGATCGGCGACGGCAAGGTCTTCGTGCTCCCGCTCGAAGGCGCCATGCGCGTGCGGACGGGCGAAATGGGCGCCGACGCGCTTTAGTGGATGGTCACGCCTTTGGCCGCTCGGCGGCCACGGCGTCAGCAACCGCGCGCAGCAAGGGCTGTTCGTTCAAGGTCTCGATCGGAATCGCGATCTTGCGGCGCCAATTGGGGTGTTCGTCGACAGTGCCGGGAAGGTTGGCCTGTTCGACGGTGCCCAGCGCGTCGTCCAGTTGCACCGCGAGGAGGCGGCACGGGGTCGCGGCCAAAAACCGGTGGATGGCCACGATGACATCATCAGGCATCTCGGCCGCCTCGGCATAGGCGGGGTGGGGCGGGAGCGCTTGCGCGCCCATCAGGGCGTCTAAGAGGCGCTTGCGATCCTGCTCGCGGTCGTGCCGTTGAAGCGCGGCTTCGCCTTCGGTGGAGCGGGCGCATTTGACCCGCCAGTCGATATCGCTGCAAACCCACCATCCGCGAAGTGTGGGCAGGTCATGGGTGGACGCGCAGACCATCGCCTCGCGACGATAGGCATGGGGCGCCCGCCAGACGCCGCCTTCCTCGCTGAAGTAGAACACCTGGTAGCTCAACAGGCCCGCGCGGACCATCGTGTCTGTAAAGCCCGGCGGGACGGTGCCCAAGTCCTCGCCGATGACGACGGTCTGGGAAATCCAGGATTCGGCGGCGATGCCTTCCAAAAGTTCACGGAAGGGATAGGCGACATAGGCGCCATCGACGGCGGTGTTGCCTTCGGGAATCCAGTAGAGCCGCTGCATGCCCATGGCGTGATCGACGCGTAGCGCGCCGGCGTGCCGCATGTTTGCGCGCAGAACCGCTTTGAAAGGTTCCAAGCGTGCTTCGGCGAGTCCCACGGGAGAAAAGGGCACGAGGCCCCAATCCTGTCCTTGCGCGCTGAACAGGTCGGGCGGGCAACCGATGCGGGCGGACCGCGCAATCTCCGGGCCGTCCTGCCAACATGCCGATCCGTCGGGCGAGATGCCGACAGCGAGATCGAGATAAAGGCCGATGCGCATGCCGGCCGCGCGTGCCCGGGCCTGAGCATCCTCCAGCTGCGTCTCGGCCGTCCATTGGAGCCAGGCGTGGAAAGCGATACGCGTCTTCGCGGCGCGGGCGAAGTCGCGCACCTCGATGTTGGCCGGATCGTGATAGGCCTCGGGCCAGGTCGTCCAGGCCGCATTGCGCCCCTGCGCGACCATGTGCTCGGACAACGTTTCGTAGAGGGCGTGGATCTCCAGAGCCTTGCCCCGCTCGTAGCAATAATGTTCGAAAAGGTCCTTGGCTTCGGCACCCCCCGCCTTCAGGAAATGTGCGAACAGTTCCTCGAGGACCGGGATCTTGGCGGCGGCGACGCCGGGATAGTCTATCAGGTCCGTCTCTCGTAGAGACTCGCATTGGGCGGCAAGCGCTGGCTTCTCAAGTTCGGCAAAGCCCGGCACCTGGTCTGGCGCGATCAAAAGCGGATTGAGAAAGCTGCGCGACGATGGACTGTACGGGCTGATGCGCGCCGGTTCGGCCAGAAACAGAGCATGCAGCGGGCTGACACCAATGAAATCGGCGCCGAGCGTTGTGGCGTATTCGGCGAGACGCGCCAGATCCTCGAAGTCGCCAATACCCCAATTGCGGGCCGAGCGCAGCGCATAGGCTTGCACGGCGAAACCCCAGGCACGGTGCTCGACCAGGAATGGCGGCCAGAACGCGGAAGCCGATAGTCCGGCGATGTCCTCCATGCGCGCAGACTTCGGCAGTTTCCCGTCGCCATCGACCGGCACGCCCATCGCCTCGAGGACCTTGGCCTTGGTTGCGTCCGGCGTCTCAACCCAGTCGCCCTGTTCTCTGGTATAGCCCTCGGCAATACCGAATCGCTTCGCCAGTTTCTCGATCCGGTCCGTCATCGGGGCTCCTAAAAGGTCAGACTGGCAACAACCGACCACGGGGGCAGGGCGCCGGCGTCGGTGTCTATGCCTGGAGGGGTTGTGAAGAAGGGTTTGCCACCCGCATTCGAAGGAATCGTGACAGGGGCATCCGACAGATTAGCGGTTAAAACCAACGCGCTGTCGTCGTCGAGGTTCCACTGAACGCTGAAGGTGAAGCCTTTGAGTGCGGTCACCGCGCCCGCATGTCCGCCGAAGGACGTCAGGTGCGGAACGACATGGGTTTTGCGGGCTTCGAGGAGTCGCTTCACCAAGGCAAAGCGCGGCGTGTCCGCGGGCTCAAGAATGCTGCGCTCGAATGTCTCGATCGCATTGGGGTTCGGGATCTCCGCTCCCGTTGCAGCGTTGGCGTACGACTCGTGGCTGCCGAAATCGGCACGCCGGCCCTTGACGACGGCCTTGGCCAGGTCGCCGCGGAAGTCTGTGAAAAACAAAAACGGTCTGGTCTCGCCGTACTCGTCGCCCATGAACAGCATCGGGATATGAGGCGCGAGCAGCAACAGCGTCAGCGCCGCATCCACAGCCTCGGGTGGGGCGAGTGAGACGAGCCTGTCACCGTGCGCGCGATTACCTGCCTGGTCGTGGTTCTGAATGTAGTTGATAAAGACCGTCGGCGGCAGATGCGCGGATGGCTCACCGCGGGCCTTGCCGCCACGAAACGCTGACACCTCGCCCTGGTAGTCGTACCCCTCCGCCATGGTCCGTGCGAGGCGCGCGACTGGCTCGTCGACGTGATCCTTATAGTAGCCGGTTTCCTCGCCGGTCAGGATCACGTGCATCGCATGGTGCCAGTCGTCGTTCCACTCCGCATCGTACAGGCGTGGGGCGCCGCTCTCATCAAATTGGAACAGCCGTGTCGTGTTCTCGTCGTCCTCGATGGTGAGGTGAATATGCCGGTCTGGAATCCGTGTACGGATCGTACGCGCGATCTCGGCGAGGACTTCTTCTTCCGCCGTGTCCTTGATGTGGTCGACCGCATCGAACCGCAAGCCGTCGCACTGGAACTCCTCGAGCCAATAGAGGGCATTGTGCAGGAAGAACTCACGCACGGGCGTACGATCGAAGGCGATGGCCGCACCCCAGGGCGTGTTCCTGTCGGCGTCGAAGAAGTCCGGGGCGTATTGGTGGAGATAGTTCCCGTCCGGGCCGAAATGATTGTAGACCACGTCCATCAGCACCATGAGTCCGCGTTCGTGGCAGGCGTCGACAAGACGCTTCAGGCCATCCGGGCCGCCATAGGCGGTATGCGGTGCATAGAGCAGAACGCCGTCGTAACCCCAGCCGCGATTGCCGCCGAATTGCGCCACCGGGAGCAGCTCGATGGCGGTGATGCCGGCGTCTACGAGGCGGTCGAGGTCGTGTGCGATACCGTCGAAGGTGCCCGCGCGCGAGAACGTGCCCGTGTGCAGCTCGTAGATGACAGCCTCCTGCCAGGGCCGTCCCTTCCTGTCAGGGCATCGCCACGCATAGGATTTTGGGTCCACTAGGCGGCTCGGCCCGTGGACGTCGGATATCTGCGCGCGGGCTGCGGGGTCGGGAACGCGCATCCCATCTTGCAGGACGAATTGATAACCGCCGCCGACCGGCACGGCATCGGTGTGCAATTCGAACCAGCCGCCGTCCGCCTTCGCCATTGGAATGGTTGCGCCCGTTTCGGTGAGCAGCGATACCGACCCTTGCGCCGGCGCCCAAAGCCTGAACCGCGCGCCATCCTCCACGATCTCCGTGCCCCAAGGGAGCGTATGGGCGAAGCGCGATGTCATCGCTCGGTCATTTCGAACAGCAGTAACCCGCTTCCGGGAATGGATGTCTTGCCCGTCGCGATCGGCGCGTCCTCCGGACGGATGAGGCCGTTTGCGGTATCGCAAAGGAGCTTCCAGTGCAAATGGCGCTTGCCGAAATAGGGGAAGATGAAGTCGATGGGATGGGAATCGGCGTTGAAGAGCAGCAGCAGGATGCTGCCGCCCCCGGCAAAGGAGGCGCCGATGCACTTGGCGACCGGATCCTCCCAATGTTCGACCTGCTGTTCCTCGCCGTCCGGCTTGAACCAGGACACATTCTTGATGCGGGGGGCGACCGGCTCGCCGTGGAGAAATTTCGGGGAGCGCAAGAGCGGCAATTGCTGCCGCAACGAAGCAAGCCCGCGCACGAACTCCAAGAACGCCTGGTCGCGATCGGAGATGTTCTGCCAATCCATCCAGGAGATCTCTCTGTCCTGACAAAAGGTGTTGTTGTTGCCGTTCTGGGTGCGGCCAATCTCATCACCCATCTGCCACATCGGCGTGCCGTGGCAGAACAAGAGGCTGGCCGCCAGCGCCCGGCGGACACGGTCGCGCTGATCCAGAATAGCCTGATCGTCGGTCGGTCCTTCGACGCCCCAATTGTAGCTATAATTATGGGAATGGCCGTCCTCGTTGTCTTCCCGGTTGGCCTCGTTGTGCTTCTCGCTATAGGAAACCACATCGTTCAGCGTGAAGCCGTCATGGGCGGCGATGAAGTTGACGCTGGCCGAGGGCTTACGGCCGCGGCGGTCGAAGATTTCCGCCGAGCCGGATATCCGACGCCCAAGTTCCGACAGCCGCCCCATGTCGCCTTTCCAAAAGGCGCGCAAACCGTCTCGCCACTGATCGTTCCATTCGGTCCAGCCCGGGGGAAACGCGCCGAGCTGGTAGCCGTCCATGCCCAGGTCCCAGGGCTCGGCAATGAGTTTCGTGCGGGACAGCACAGGATCTTGGCCGATGGCATCGAGAAACGAAGAGCTCGGGTCGAAATTGTTGCCTTTGCGGGAAAGAGCAGGGGCTAGATCGAAGCGGAAGCCGTCGACACCGCATTGCTCGACCCAGTAGCGCAAGGAATCCATCACGAGCTGCAGCACGCGGGGGTGCCCGATATCCATCGTGTTCCCGCAGCCGGTGGTGTCGTGATAGTGACGGTTGTTCTCCGCAAGCTTGTAGTATGATGCATTGTCAATGCCCCGGAAGGAGAGCGTCGGGCCGAGTTCGTTGCCTTCGGCCGTGTGATTGTAGACGACGTCGAGCAGGACCTCGATGCCCGCATCGTGCAGCTGGTCAACCGTGGTGCGGAATTCGTCGATGTCCGCGCCGGGCGACACGTAGCGTTCGGCGGGGGCGAAAAATCCGACGCTGTTATAGCCCCAATAGTTGCTGAGCCCGTGCTCCACGAGATGCCGGTCGTCGACAAAGGCATGAACCGGCAAAAGCTCGATGGCAGTCACGCCGAGCTTCACGAGATGTTCGATCACGGCGGGATGGGCGAGCGCGCCGAACGTGCCGCGCACGGCCTCGGGAATGTCCGGGTGCTGCGCCGTCATCCCCTTCACATGGGCTTCGTAGATTACGGTCTCGTGCCACGGCCGATTGGGCCTATTGTCCATGGGGAGCTCAGTGCTGCCCCTAACCACACATTTGGGCATAAAGGGCGCGCTGTCCGTCAGGCTCTTGACGAGGTCACCGCGTTTAGCACCGATCTGGTAGCCGAACAGGCTGTCGTCCCAGCGTAGCTGCCCGGCATAGGCTTTGGCATACGGATCGAGAAGCAGCTTGTTCCGGTTGAAGCGATGCCCGTATCGCGGGACGTAAGGGCCGTGAACGCGGTAGCCGTAGCGCTGACCGGGCGCGATGCCCCGGACATAGCCGTGCCAGACCTCGTCGGCATATTCGGGCAGCGTTGTGCGGTCAGTCTCCGAACCGCTTTCGTCGAACAAGCACAGATCGACCCGCGTCGCATGGGCCGAAAACAGCGCGAAGTTGACGCCTTTACCGTCAAACGTCGCGCCGAGCGGATAGGGCGCGCCGGGATCGAGTTTCAAGGACATTGGCGGTCATCCTCGGTCAGGCGGAAAACGGACGAGGCAGTCACGCGCCATCCCCATCGGTCGTGGTGTCGAGTGGTGCAACGAGCTCCAGCGCGGCGCGCAAGGGCGTGGCCAGGTAGACCGGCCGATTCGCGCCTTCATACAGAATTTCCTCGAAGAGCTTGTCCGCCAGGAACAGCGGCAGGAGTTCGCCGCCGGCGAGATGCGAGCCGCCCGTGGAGTCGTCCCTGGCCATGCCATAGGAGCGCAGGAAGCGCCGTTCGGCAAGCGAGCGCCAGTTGAGGCCGCGGGTCTCGATTTCCTCGAGCTGGGTCGCGCCGCGTTGCCGCTGCCGATCCACCGCTGTGCGCGCCGCGTAGTCGAAGGACCGCAGCATCGTGGCGATGTCGCGAGAGGCGGGGGCTTTTTGCCGCCGCTCTTCCACGGGCCGGTCGGGTTCGCCCTCGAAGTCGATGATATAGATATCGTTCGCCGAGACGAGAATTTTAGCGAGATGGTAGTCGTTGTGCAGGCGCAGCTTGTTGCCGCGCGCGATCGTCGGGACGAGCGTTTCGATTCGCCTGACCATGGCTTCGCGTAGGGTCAGGAGTTTGTCCGCGAGCTGCTGCGTTTCCACATCTGTCGTGACCGGGAGCTTGACCAGGGAGTCGAAAGCCTCCTCAGCCCGCGACACCGCGCGCTTCAGCCATTCGTCAAGGTCGTCATCGGTGAC
The DNA here is from genome assembly GCF_049590335.1 of Methyloceanibacter sp. Lineage (GTDB taxonomy): Bacteria > Pseudomonadota > Alphaproteobacteria > Rhizobiales > Methyloligellaceae > Methyloceanibacter. Next base: position 18,629 of record NZ_JBAWCQ010000002.1, on the reverse strand, counting down.
GGGTTCGGGCGCGAAGTTCGGATCGATCGCGTCGGCGGCCGCAAGGGCGCGATGAAGTTCCCCAGTCCGGCGGCCAATCGTCTCGATCAAGGTCAGGGAGTATGGAAGACCCCGGTCATCGGCGTCTCCGGACAGGGTTTCATCTTCCAATTCCCTGTCGAGTGCATCGACGACGACGGACCAGCCATCGCCCTGGTTGCGGATGTATTCCAACGCGACGGCCAGCGCGGTCGGAACGCCACCCTCATTGATGTGCTCAAGCGTGCCGAGCAGCGCTGGGCTGTTGGTGAAGCCGGACCGCGACAGGAAGTGACCCATCTCGATGCCGGGATCGATGCCGGAGCGCAGGCGCCGTGCCATTTTCAAGACGACGGAGTCGCCAAGCGTGCGCACCGTGTGGGCATGCTCGCCCGTCGCCACGCGGCGAACCTCGAGCGGCTCGGACAAGTCCAGTGTGCGTAGTTTTTCGGTTGCGCCGAACCGGAACGTGCCACCGACCGCTGGCAACGTCGCGTGCGTTCTCATGGCGGCAAGCAGTGCGCGGGGGAAGGTGTCCCCATGTGCCGCATCGAAGGCGATGCCGGACTTCGAGCCCCGCCGGATCTTTCCGAGGACATAAGGCAAGAGCGGACTGTCGTGCCCCAGGCTCTCCTCTCCCCAGGCCAATTCCAGCGGAATGAAATAGCGCTGCGCCGGTCCGTCCTCCAAGGTCACGTTGCCTAAAAGGAGCAGGAAGCTTTCGCGTTCCTCGCGCGGAATCTCGCCGAGCCGTTCGGGGGCCGCGAAGGTAATCTTTGCGTCTTTCGGGCCGAACCAGCGTTGCCGGGCGATGTAGGTCGGGAGCATCTCTCTGACGACGCGGTCGATCCGCGCGGTATCGCGCCTCTGGCTCTCCACCACCGTCCACCCTTGGCCAAGAATGAATGTCTCGAGCTCGGGCAAGGATTCGGGTTCTTGTTCCGGGAGCGCAGGCACCTGTGCCGGATCGGCGAGTATGAACCAGTAGAAGCCGTAGGCCGGCAGGGTCAGAAGATAAGGCAGCGTTCCGATCGGCGGGAAGGGGGAGGCGCCGGTCAACTCGACGGGAACCTTGCCGCGTTGGTTCGACAGATCGAGCTCTACCGCTTGGGCCGAGCGGGAGAGGTTGAACACGCAGAGGATGACCTCGCCTTCGTGCTCGCGCAAATGGGCGAGAACCTTCCGGTTCGAAGGGCGCAGGAAGGTCATGTCGCCATTGCCGAAGGCCGTATGAGTCTGGCGTACGGCAATCATGCGCTTAGTCCAGTTGAACAGGGAGCTCGCATGCTTTTGCTGCGCCTCCACGTTCACCGTCTCATAGCCGTAGATCGGGTCCATGATCGGAGGCAGGTACAGGCGCTGCGGATCGGCGCGCGAGAAACCGCCATTGCGATCGGCGGACCACTGCATGGGCGTCCGCACGCCATCACGATCGCCAAGATAGAAATTGTCGCCCATGCCCAGCTCGTCGCCGTAGTACAGTACCGGGGTGCCGGGCATGGACAGGAGCAGGCCGGTGAGCAGTTCGATCTTACGCCGGTCGTTGTCGAGGAGCGGGGCGAGCCGTCTGCGGATTCCGAGATTGAGCCGGGCCCGTTCGTCGGTCGCATAGGTCTCCCACAGATAGTCGCGCTCCGTATCGGTGACCATCTCCAGCGTCAGCTCGTCGTGATTCCGCAGAAAGATGGCCCATTGGCAATAGTCCGGGATCGGCGGGGTCTGGCTGATAATATCGGTGATCGGGTAGCGGTCTTCACGCGCAAGGCTCATGAAGATGCGCGGCATGAGCGGGAAGTGGAACGCCATGTGGCATTCGTCGCCCTCGCCGAAATAGGGGCGCGTGTCTTCGGGCCATTGATTGGCCTCGGCCAGAAGCATGCGATCCGGATAGCGTTCGTCGATCTCCGCCCGGAAACGCTTCAGGATTTCGTGGGTCTCGGGCAGGTTCTCGTTGTTGGTTCCGTCGCGCTCGATGAGATAGGGCACCGCGTCGAGCCGCAGGCCGTCGACACCCATGTCGAGCCAGAAGCGCAAGACGCGCAGGATGTCGGACAACACACGCGGATTGTCGTAGTTGAGATCGGGCTGGTGCGAATAGAAGCGGTGCCAGAAATAAGCCTGTGCCACCGGGTCCCAGGTCCAGTTCGATGTCTCCGTGTCGAGGAAGATGATCCGCGTGTCGGGGAATTTCTGGTCCGAGTCGCTCCAGACGTAATAGTCCCGCCAGACCGAGCCGTGTTTGGCTTTGCGTGCCCGCTGAAACCAGGGATGCTGGTCTGAGGTGTGGTTGACCACCAGCTCCGTGATGACCCGGATGCCGCGGTCGTGCGCCGCCGCCACGAATTGGCGGAAATCGCGCATGGTGCCGTAGGTCGGGTTGATGGAGGTGTAGTCGGCGATGTCATAGCCGTCGTCGCGCAAGGGCGAGGGATAGAATGGCAGCAGCCAGACGGCGGTGACGCCAAGGTCTTGAAGATAATCAAGTTTCTTCACGAGGCCCTCGAAATCGCCGATTCCGTCATTGTTGGCATCGAAGAACGCCTTGATGTGCAGTTCATAGATGACGGCGTTTTTGTACCAGTGCCGGTCGTTACGATCGATCATGAGGCTATGGTGATGCGGTGAGGGTTGGCGATTGAGGTTTCCGGGGCGGGCCCTGATAGATCTTCGTGCCGGTCAAGGTAAGAGGGTTCCTCCGCCGCGAATAGAGACAAAGATGGGCCGCCCGTTGGTCGTTTCGTCCCACCGGGAGGGGCCGGACGATATTGGCGGCTCGATTGGCGCTCGTGTCAGGCAGCGCCGGCCTCTTTCGGGAACAGATTGACGGGGTTCGTGTCCGACTCGGCGAACGACTGAATGAAGCTATCGCGCCAGTTGAACAGGTCGTAGGTCTCGATGCGCTGCCACAGCCGGTTGTGGCGGGCCCAGCGTTCCTGGCGCGGCATGGTCAGGGCGCGATCGACGGCCCGGGCCGTCTCCTGGATGTCGTGCGGATTGATGAGCAGCGCCTCGCGGAGCTGCTCGGCGGCGCCGGCAAAGCGCGAAAGTACCAGCACACCCGGATCCTGGGCGGCCTGCGCGGCGATGTACTCCTTCGCGACCAGGTTCATGCCGTCGTGCAAGGGGGTCACTAGTCCCACATCGCTCCGCCGGAACAAGCGGACGAGTATGTCTTGCGCGACGCCGCGATGCATATAAATGACCGGCTGCCAGCCGAGGTCGCCGAAGCGGCCATTGATACGCCCCACCAGGCGTTCGACGCTCTCGCGAATTTCTTGATAGACGGGAAGCCCCCCGCGGGTCGGCGGCGCAATCTGAACCAGCCGGACCTTGCCATGATGCTCGGGAAATTGCTCGAGCAGAACTTCGAAAGCCCGCAGGCGTTCGGGCAGGCCCTTGGTGTAATCGAGACGGTCCACGCCGATAATGGTCTTCATGTCCTCGCCTGCGTCGGGAAGGAGCGGCCCCATGGCATCATCTTCCTCGGCGAGCGATTGGAAATGACCGACGTCGATCCCAACGGGGAACACGGAGGCCAGCGTCGTCTCGCCTTGCGCGGTCACCCGGTCGCCCTGAAGCTGCTCGCCGTCCAACGAGGCGGTGACGTAGCGGCGGAAATTGTCCCGGTCCGACGTGGTTTGGAATCCAACCACATCGTAGACCATCAGTGCGTTGCCGAGACGCTTCTGGCTGGGGATCGCCGCGAAGATTTCCGGCGAGGGAAAGGGCGTGTGCAGAAAGAATCCGATTCGGGCCGTGCAGCCGCGCCCGCGCAATTCCTCGGCCAGCGGGATCAGATGATAGTCGTTGATCCAAATGATGTCGTTCGGCTGGATCAGCGGCATGAGCGCGTCCGCGAAGCGCGCGTTCACCTGGAAGTAGATCTCGCTTTGCTCCTCGTTGGACTGGGCGAGATCGAGCCGGTAGTGCAGTGCGGGCCAAAGGCAGCGATTGGCATAGCCGAAATAGTAGCCCTCCGCTTCTTTGTCCGTGAGGTCGATCGTGGCGACGGTCAATCCCGCGATGTTCTCGACGTGAGGCGGCACGGAGACGGCGTCGTCGCGCGTTTCTCCGCTCCAGCCGAACCAGACTCCCTTGGAGGCTTTGAGCGCATCCCCGAGAGCAACGGCTAGGCCGCCAGTTTGGAACTTAGCGCTAAAATCCGCGACGCGGTTGGAGACAACAACAAGGCGGCGGCTATTTTCCATCTTCTCAGGCATCAGCTTCTGACTTCACCTTGGACGGCTGGGAGCGCCATCTAGAGCGGGCGCGCGGCCGAATCATTCGTCTCTGGACTTACGTATGTAATATCCTGTGCGGATGACGCGGCCATGTCCTGCAGCCATGACCCCTGGAGTTTCACAACCTATCGATTAAGAACCTTGCAGGTCAGTTCTCGTGCGTGCCGCGATGGCTACATGATATTACACCGGAATCGTCACAAAGAGTTCGGAACATTTCGAATATTGTTCGCCGATACGTGCGGCTTGCCGCGATGCTACCAATCCGTACCGCTTTGCCTGCTTGCTTCCGATCCAACGCCTTGTCGGTGGAGAACAATGACCGAGAATTTGCCGGATGTTCAGCGCGCGAGCGCCTTTTTCTTTGATTTCGACGGGACGCTGGTCGCACTTGCGCCGCGCCCGGACCTGGTTGCCGTCGAGCCGCACGTGCGCGAGGTGCTCGACGCACTCGCTGTGCAGTTCGATGGTGCGGTCGCCGTGGTGACAGGCCGTCCCCTCGATGTGGTGGACGGATTCTTGGCGCCGGTCGCGCTTCCGATTGCGGCTGAACATGGCTCGATTCGGCGCGATTCACGCGGCGCGCTTCATATTGACGAGGGGAACGAGGAGGCGGTGGCGGCAGCCCATGCTGCGCTAGATCCCTTCGCGGAAGACAATGCCGGGCTTATCCTTGAGCGGAAGCGCTCGTCCATTGCCCTTCACTACCGCCAGCGGCCGGAGCTAGCGGCCCTGTGCGAACGCGCCGTTCAGGACGTGGTGGCCGAGAATCCTGGCCTCGTCATTCTCCCGGGCAAGATGGTGTTCGAGCTGAAACCGAAAGGTATCGACAAGGGGGAGGCCGTGCGGGCCTTTCTGGAGGAGGTCCCCTTCCAGGGACGGACGCCCATCTTTATCGGCGACGACGTCACCGACGAGCACGCTTTCGAGGTCGTCAACGCGCTGGGAGGCCTCTCCGTGAAAATCGACGAGGGGGACACGCTCGCGCATTTTAGGACCGACCGTAAGGGCTTGTTTGAGTGGCTCTTTCGGGTGGTCGACAAAGGCTAACAGGCGCCTCGACAAGGCCGTCTTACATCGAGCGGTTTCGGTTCTTATATACCATGGGCTTGCGCGAAGGGTATGGGGACCCTTCCTTCAGTCGGTTCCAGGGTGTCACAGGAGAGGTGTCACAGGACATGCTTGACGACGGACAGCGCGGCACCGCCCTCGTACAAACCTACGACGGCGACGACGCGCAAGATATTGACGAAGTGTCTTCTGCTCCTCCTGCGAAGCAGGAGTCGTGGCTGTCGGGTGTCACGCGACGCCGGGGCGCACCTGTCAAAGCACGCGAAACGCGCGTCAAACAGAAAATGGTCAAGCCGGGCCCGCTCGGCATGTTCCTCAAGCCTATCGGAATGGCGATAGGGCTGATCCTGATCGCCTATGCGGTGCTATCTTTGGGGACCACATTCTATCGCAGCTATTACCGCCATTTGGATCACACTGCCGCCGTCCATCCCGACGGGAGCTTCTTCGATATTTTAACACCCAGCCGCACCTTGCCGCCCGACGCGGTTGATCTCGTGGTCAAGGATATTGACGGCAAGTTGCATAAGGTCGTCGTGGGTCAGTCGGAGGCGGACAAGTTCGTCAACGACACGATATTGATGCTCGACGAGGAACGCGCGCGTATCAAGCGAGCAGCCCATGAGGACATGGCGCGCAGCTTCGATCTCGCGTTCCAGGATCGCGACGAGGCCATCGAGGCCTATGCTGACTGGTTCTTTGAGTGGAAGCGCTCCTACATCGTGCTGAAGGAAACCGTGGCGTCCGCGGTCGGCCGTTTCTTCGAGACCGGGAAATACGAGTCGCTCGGCGAGGCGATCGAGGCGGATGTCGACGAGTATTTTCTAAGCAACTACACGGACCAGGTCCTGAAGCCCGAACTGCGCGATCAGACGATCACCAAGGGCGTGGAGCAGGCCGTGCGCCATGCTCATGACAGCTTTCGGCGCGTGATCGCTAACACCGACATGCGGCTGCAGCTGTTTCTCGCCAAGCACACGAGCACGATGGAGGACATTCCCAAAACCACCTCCATGACCAATGTGAACTTGGATTGGGATGCACAGAAATGGAAAGCGCCGACATATCTGATGGAGGACCGCGCCTTTGACGGTGTCGTAGGTGTCGGGGCTGCCGCTGCCGGCGGCACGGTCGGTGCGTTGACGCTCGGCCGTGCGATCAACGGTATTGCAGCGCGTAGTTTTGGCCAAATGTCCACGCGTCTTGCCACGTCGCTTGCCACGCGCGCCGGGCCAGCGATGCAGGGCGCGGCGGTCGGTACCGTCGTCGAGCCTGTGGGCGGCCAGGTGATCGGCGCCGCGCTTGGCGTCGCCATCGGCATCGCCATCGACTACTTCGTCAACGAGGCGAGCGAGGCGATCAATCGCGAGAGTTTCGTTGCCGCCAACGTAGAGGCGCTCGAGGCTACGATTGACGCGTGGCAGCTGGGGCTCGATAAGAGTGTCGACGATGCTATCGACAAATGGTTCGACGATGCGAGAGCTTCCGTTGTCCTCGCGAACCGGTAGGGGCGCGGCCGGGCCGCAGACGCATTCGTTCGGATTGGGCCCGGCACGGCGCGCACGTGCCGGCTCCAGCTGGTTCACGGTACAACGGGCGCGTGCGGAAGATGCGGCCGGAACGCCGTCGGACTCCGGCACCGGCGCGTTGTCCGAATCTAAGGAAAAGGTTTGCCAGCCGTGCGATCAAGCCTCACGGAAACCGGTTCTTGCAGGTCCGGTCCGCCGGACCCGGCTCTCGCGGGCCTGGCAGGTGGCCGAGGCTGCTTTGGCTGAAGCCGCATCGTCCGAGGCCGAGGCTTCCCCCACTGAGTTGGCGGCGTCCAGGTTCGAAGCGGCGTTCCGAGAAACGAACGAAGAGAAAGACAAGGACTTTTCAACGATGGATAATAACGTCAAGGCAATCGCGCGCCCGGCGGCGAGCCGCTCCTTGCGCGAGGCGATTGGCAAGGCAAGGCTCGAGGAAGCCGAACGGCTCGATCGCACCGCGTACCATCGCGATGGTGAGATTGCACGGCTGGAGCTCTTGAAGGCTGAGCTGGATGTGGTGTTTGCTGACATTCCAAGTCACGACGATCGCTTCAACTTGGCGCTGGTTCCGAGCCGCCCGGCGCGCCTTTGGGTCGATCTCTTCACCTATGTCACGGTCGATGAGGGCACGAATGCCTATCTTTTCATGCGCAACAGCGAGAACGGACGCCGCACGCTGTTTCGCGCGACCAACGTGGTCGAGGCGGCGGACCGCATCACCGACTATGTCGCCGGAGAGATTGTGCGCCGGGAGCGTATGGACGCGGCGTTGGTTCAGCCCGGCATTCGGCCTCAGGGTGCCTACTTGGAGCCAAATCCTCGGCTCAATACGCGTATGGTGGTCTTGGGCTTCATCGTCGGATTGCTGACAGGCGCGGTTGGGTTGGTCGCCGCGGTTTGGCTCAGCACGACCTAAGCACGCGTTTCTCGCATTCCAAGACCTGGCCATCCTTCGTGGCGGCGCGGCCGGTCATCTCCACATGCCACCCGTTTCCGGCGCGTTCAATGGCGTATTCATTGTAACGCGCGGCGGGGACCCTGCCGTCCACCGCTTCGGACGCGGACGGAACCCCTACGACAATTGCAGGACCGCTGATCGTTTCGCAGTCCAGGACGCTCTGTTCGTGGTTGTGGCCATGGAGCACGAGTTCGGCGCCATGGTCCCGCAGGATTTCTTGAACCTCGTGTGCATCCCGCAGGGCGCGCCGCCAGCTGGTCTGTCCCGGTAGCGGCGGGTGATGGATCAGGACGACGCGGCAAAGACCTTTCTGGCCGAGCCGGTCGAGGATGTCGGTGAGCGCGCGGCGCTGCGCCGAGCCAAGCCAACCGGCGGCCACAAGCGGCGCGGTTGGTACGGCCGATGACAGGGCGATGAGGGCGATGTCGCCGTACTGCCGCACAAAGGGAAAACCGCTGGGCGGAGTCTCAAAGAGCGCGCTACCGGCCTCGTTGGCCTCCATGAAGGGGCGCCAAAGGGCCGTGGCCTTGTCGGGATGGAGCCGCACATAGGCGTCGTGATTTCCGGGAATGACTGTGACGTCGTCCGGCGCCCCGAGCTGCCAGAGCCAATCGGCCGCGGGCGGGAATTCCTGCGGGAGGGCCAGATTGGTGAGGTCGCCCGTCACCGCGATGTGGTCAGGGCCGCGCTCTTTCAAATCGTCCGCGAGGAGGTCGAGGATTTCGCGCTTGTGCACGAACTTTCTCCCCCGGTGCCAGTTTACATAGCCAAGGAGCCGTTTGGACAGGAGCTGGCGCCGCCTCACCTTCGGCAGGGGGCTCAAGTGAATGTCGGAGACGTGGGCGAGGGTGAACACGCGCTGGGCCTCATTGGCGCTCATGCGCTCTGCCTATTGCAAAAAGCCGCTGCCGCCAAGAGAGCGTTCCGCACATCGCGGTGGACCGCCGCAGCACGCTGACTTCTGGACAAGGACCGATTGGTACCGTCATGGTGCGGCTCCATTTCATCACGATGACGGCGGAGATTTTGTGGTTGGGCAAGAACGGACCACGTAGCAAGCGCCTGTCCCGGGTTGTCTCGGCGGCGTTCCGGCCCATCTGGCGCATGAGCCGCGGCATGACGTTGGGCTCTCAGGGCGCCGTGATCGACGAAACGGGTCGCGTTCTTCTCGTGCGGCATAGCTATCGGGCAGGTTGGTTTTTTCCGGGCGGTGGCGTTGAATGGGGCGAGACGCTGGAGGATGCGCTCGCGCGCGAACTCGAAGAAGAGGTCGGCGTAACGCTGACGGGGCCGCCAAGCTTGCACGGGATGTTCTCGAACAACGCGAATTTTCCCGGCGATCACATCGCTCTTTATCTGGTGCGCGACTGGAAGCGAAACAGCGAGTACCGGCAAAGGGGCGAGATCGCAGAGACCGGAATGTTCGGCTTGGACGATTTGCCCGAGCCCTTGGACCCGGGAACAGGCAGGCGTCTTGCGGAGATCTTCGGCAGCGCGCCGCTCAGTCCCAGATGGTCCAGCTAGACAGGATATGTGGTCCTGCGAGACGAGCGTTGTGCGGTGGCCGCGCTATTCGTCGCCCGTCATCAATTTCTTGGTGATCTTCGCAACGTGGTGGCCCTGGAAACTCGCCAGGTTTAGTTCCTTTTGCGAGGGCGTCCGGGAGCCGTCGGGCGCGGAGATTGTGCCCGCGCCGTAAGGAGAGCCGCCCCTGACCTCGCTGATGTCCGGCAGGTCCGGCGCGGAATAGGGCAGGCCCACGACGACCATGCCGTGATGAATGAGTGTGTGGTGGACGGACACAATCGTCGTCTCGTTGCCGCCGCCTGTGGAGGTGGAGGTGAAGACGCTGCCGACCTTGCCGATCAGGGCCCCCGCCGCCCAGAGCGGACCGGTTTGATCGAAGAAGTAGCGCATTTGCGAGGTCATGTTGCCGAAGCGCGTGGGTGTGCCGAGGATGATGCCGTCGTACTCGGCGAGCTCGGCCGGCTCGGCGACTGGCGCGGGCTGTTCGACCTTCATGCCGGCTGCCGCCATGACGTCGTCAGGCATCAGCTCGGGAACGCGCTTCACAGTCACCCGAATGTCTTCAACGGCCCGCACGCCGTGCGCAATCGCGTATGCCAGGGTCTCTGTATGCCCATAGGATGAATGATAGAGAACGAGCAGCTTCGCCTTGTCTGCCATGAGTAACCCCGCTTAACCTTCGGATCGTGCGTTTGCGCCCCGCCTTGCCAGAGCCGAAGTCTAGCAATTCCAACGCTATACCGTGAGCCGATAACACTTAGTGAACTTGGGGCCGTTCGTAAACGTGCCGAGCGCTCTAGTTCCTCAATGGGGCTGGACCTCTTGGCGCCGTCCGTGATAAGGCCAGCGCCCATGATGTGGACGAGCAAGACCATAAAGCCTCTTCAGCGACGACGAGCAAGCGCCCGCTTTACGCGGAACGCCTGACCCTCGCCGCCGCCTCGTCCTTAACTCACGCAAGTCAGTTGGTCACGTTTGGCGCCCCGGTAGGGATTTTCCCTTCACCCTTGTTCTTGGTGCCAACGCTATGATGCCGTTTGAAATTCACCCCGAAACCGAAGCCGACATTCCGGCGCTCAATGCTCTTTCCGCAACGGCTTTTGGTCCCGGCCGGTTCGTGCGCAGTGCCTATCGCGTGCGCGAGGGCATCGCGCCCGTGTCTGGGCTCAGTCTGACGGCCTGGTGCGAGGGCCGGGTGGCGGGCGGCGTCCGGTTCACAGCCATTTGTGTCGGCGATCACGACGGGGGGCTGTTGCTCGGCCCGCTCGTGGTCGATCCGGCGCTGACGGGAAAGGGGTGCGGCAAAGCGCTGCTGGAGGAAGGGTTGGCGCGCGCGCGGGAAGCGGGATTCGGCTTCGTCCTGCTTGTTGGGGACATGCCCTATTACGGTCGCTTCGGCTTCAAGCCATCGGCACAAGGCGCGATCACCCTTCCGGGGCCTGTCGATCCGGCGCGCCTGTTGGGTGTGGAACTCGTCGAGGGCACGCTGGATGGCGCGGCCGGCCAAGTCAGGGCGTACGAGTCAGAATAAATGAGTTCCAGCCCGACGGACGGCGCTTAGCGGCCCTCGCGGTACCAGGCCGCGGCCAGGAGACCAAGCAGCAGAGCCAATGCCAGGAAGCCGCTGAAGAGCGGGAATAGGCGCACGCCCTTCACGTGATAGGCGTCCCGTTTATGGAGGCCCAGCCAGTCCGTGCCGTGCATGACATGGCCACTGCGGATCATGGCAAGACGGGGAAGATCACCCCCATCGGCGTCCTCGAGACCCATCCAGAATGCGCCGCCGCCCGTGCCCTCAAGGACCGGTGCTAGCGGTTCGCTGGACGCGGTGACGGCTGCGAACTCGCGAGTATTGGCCTTGCCAACGGTGGCGAGGCCTGCAAGGGCTCCGGACGCCACGCGATAGACGCCGTGTTCGTCGACTTGCAGCACCTTGCGCCATAGGCCGCGCTCGCCCTTATCGAGCTCAATGCTCATCTCCTCGCCCGACGGCGCGGTGACAATGATGGGGTCGACCTCGTCCTCGATGGAGCGCCGTTCTATAATGAGATTTTGGCCCTTGCTCGAGGCTTTCAAGGTTTCCTGCTCCAGTTCCGGCTCCTTCATCAGCCAGTGCGCCAGGCGCCGCAGCAGCTCCGAATAGGGGCCGCCGCCATCATAGCCGCGTGCCCAGAGCCAGGCCTGATCGGAGAGCAGCACCGCGACGCGGCCCGTGCCGCGCTCGCCGATGACCAGCAGAGGCCGCCCGTCGACACCCTTCATCAGTACGTCTGCATCGCGCGGGGACACGTCGACCACGCGGAACCAGCGGCCCCAGGTCGGGTCGGTCCCATCGGTGCCGCCACCACGGGCGCCCGCGAGGTCGCCGGTCACCGGGTGTTTGGCGCCAAGGTCTGACAGGGCCGGCCGGTAGGGCTTCTCGATCACACGTCCGGAGGGGGCCGCGGGCAGAATCTCGCCGAGCGGGGTGCGATAGAGACTCAAGGGCGATGCGTAGTCGTCGCCGGAGGACACCAGCACCGCGCCGCCGCGCTCTACATAGCGCGCGACATTTTCAAGATAGAGCAGTGGCAGCACGCCCCGGCGCTGATAGCGGTCGAAGATGATCAGGTCGAACTGATCGAGCTTCTCCTGAAACAGCTCGCGAGTCGGGAAGGCGATCAGCGAAAGCTGGTTAATCGGTGTGCCGTCCTGCTTCTCCGGCGGACGCAGGATCGTGAAATGCACGAGGTCCACGGACGCATCGGACTTCAACATATTGCGCCAGGTGCGTTCGCCAGCATGGGGCTCGCCCGAGACGAGAAGCACACGCAAATTCTCGCGCACGCCTTCGACGGTGAGAAGTGTCCGGTTGTTGATCGCGGTCAGTTCTCCGGGCGCGCCGTCGACTTCGATCTCCACGATATTCGGGCCGGCATGGTCAATCTCGACAGGAATCTCGACAGGGTCGCCCACGCGCACCGTCTGCGTGCGTGGTGCCTTACCTTGACGGGTCACGGTCAGCGTGGCGATGTCGTCTTCGCGGGGCTTTGACTCGCTGACTTTGACTTCGATCGTCTGGTTGCTGCCGACAATGCCGAACCGTGGCGCCGCGGTGACTTCGAGCCTGCGGTCGAATTCGTCTTCCTTGCCGGTCAACAGGGCGTGTACGGGTGCATCAAAGCCAAGGGCCGCTACCTTGTCGGGCACGTCGTGGACTTGGCCGTCCGTGATCATGACGACGCCCGCCATGCGGTCCGGCGGAATGTCGGCCAGGGCCTGGCCTAAATCGGTGAAGAGCATCGTGCCATCGCGCTCGATGTCTCCCGAAGCCGAGCTGGAGCGAACGAAGCGCGTTTCAAGCTTCGGGACTTCCTTGAGACTCTCTTCGAGCGCCTTGCGGAGTTCGGCGGTGCGGCCGGTGCGGCCCGCCAGTGTCTGGCTCTGGCTGTCGTCCACCACCACGGTGACGATATCGTTGAGCGGTTCGCGATCTTCCCGTTTCAGGTGCGGATTGGCGAGCGCCAGAAGGAGTGCTGCGAAGGTGAGAAGCCGCAGCACGGCGCCGCGCCGTGCGCGCCAGAACAGCAGCGCCAGGAGCACGGCCCCGATGGCGGCGATCACCCAAAGGGCGGGCCAGGGCACGAAGGGGATAAAAGTGATGGACCAGTTCAACATCTACTGACCCAACCTTTCGAGGAGGGCAGGCACGTGGACCTGGTCCGCCTTGTAATTGCCGGTGAGGGCGTACATCACCAGATTAACGCCCGCGCGGAATGCCATTTCTCGCTGCAACTCGCCGCCGGGCACGACGGGATAGAGCGGGCGGTTGGCCTCGTCGAGCGCCCAGGCGCTGGCTAAGTCGTTAGACGTGATGACCACGGAGCTCACGCCATCCGTGCGGCGGGACCGGGCGTTGCGCTCCGTCTCGTCCGAGGGCTCGGCCTCGACCCAAAGCGAACCGCCGTCCCAGCGGCCGGGAAAGCTGTTCATCAAATAGAACGACCGGGTCAGCACATGATTGCCGGGCACGGGCTCGAGCGCCGGAATGTCGAGCTGGCCGATCAGCCGGGTCAGCGCCTTGCCCTGGCTGCCGCCATAGGCCACGCGTTCCTGATCGCGGGTGTCGAAGACGATCATGCCACCTTGCTTCATATAGGCGTCGATCTTGGCGAGCGTTTTATCGGACAGAGGTTCGGCGTCCTCGCGCACCGGCCAGTAAAGAACCGGGAAGAAAGACAGGTCGTCGTTCTCGATGTCGACGCCCATCGGCGCGCCCGGCTCAAGCGCCGTGCGGGCGCCGATCACCTTGCTCAGGCCCATGAGGCCGTCCTCGCTGGTGCGGTCGATCTCCCCATCGCCCGAGAGCACATAGGCGAGGCGTGTCTTGAGTGTGGCCTGTAGCGCAAAATCGTCGGCGTTCGTGTCGGATGCCGTTGCGGCCGCATTGGTGTCGGACTCCGCCGCAATTGCTTCTTGCGGCGAGGCCGTGGCCGCGAGCAGTACTGCGAGGGCGATTGCCGCCGTGGCTTTATGGTGCCTGCGGAAGCCGAGGCCCGCGCTCAAAGCGAGCACCGCAAGAATGTCGAGCGCGAATATGCCGAGCGCCGCCAGATACAGCCAAGGCTCCAGGGCGAAGGGCTTCTTCAACGTATAGAAGCTGACCGTGCTGGCGCCCTCGACATCGGGGAGCGGCAAGAGCTTGGTGTTCGTCTTAACGATGTTGAGCGCGCGGGCTTGGCCGGACGGGCCGTAATAGCCTGGCGGATGATCGGGGCCGGCGACCGTCTTGTCGAACCCGTCGGGCGCGATCGGCGCCGCGCTCAAGGGCGGCGGGACGAGCTGACCAAATCCATCGAGCACTTGAACCGGGGCGAGCGCTGTCGTCGCCGAACTGCGCAAGGTGCTGGCCGCTTCATCGCCCGCCTCGCCGTTCTCATCGTTCGCGGCACCGACCTGGCTCGGCCCAAGGGTCATGGTCCGGCGGAGCATCTGCACAAAGAGGCCGGACAGCGGCAGGTTCGACCAGTCGGAATTCGCAGTCACATGGAACAGAACGATCCAGCCATCTCCTTGCCGCTTGGCTGTGACGAGCGGTGTCCCATCTACAAGGGTCGCCCATACTTCGGCGTCCATGGCGACGGCCGGGTCAGCCAACACCTGCCGGTTCACGCGGACATCCTCTGGAGTGTCGAGACCGCTGAACGGGCTCGCGTCCTCAAAGGGCGAAAGCTGTTGCGGGGTGCCCCAGGACAGGGCGCCACCCAGAGAACGGCCGCCGCGCCGCAGAGCTGCGGGTAGCAGTTCGTCGCCGCCTTGCTCGAGCCGGGGCCCGGCGAAACGAATCAGCATGCCGCCCTTGTCGAGCCAAGTCTCAAGCTCTTCCTGCGTGGCCGGCACGAGCTTACCGATATCGGCCAGTACGATGGTCGACACGCGCTGCTTCTCGATCAGATTGTTGACGGCGGTCGCGATATTGCGCTCGGTTGGTGTGATCACTTCCGAATAGGGCGACAGGGCGCGTTCCACATAATAGAGCGGCGACAGAAGCCGCTGGGCTTCCTCGCGAGATTCGCCCGAAACGATACCGACGCGATGCCACTGCGATTGCGCGTCCAGCAAGTGCACGGCGCCGGCGGAGCGCTGTCCTTTGATCTGAAGGCGCGCCACCTGGTTGCGGATCTCAAGCGGCAGGTTGAAGGGAGCGATGGCTTCCGTCTCGCCGGTTTTGATCGCGAAGGGTGCTTCGCCAAGCGGTTCTCCGCGTGCCGTCAGTGCACGGATGCTTCCCGACTGAGGGCCTTCCGCGCCGCTCACGACCCGGCCGGCAAGAACGCCGCCTTCGGCGCGCGCGTGTCCGACACCCAAGGGAGCTTCCTGAGCACCAGGTTTTAGGACGGTGAGACTGCCACCCTCGGCGATTTTCCCGAGCTTGTCCGCAAACTGTTCGGCATGGCCGTAGTCCAGGCCGTCGCTAAACCACATGACACTGTATCCGGATGTTGTTTTCAGAGCCTCGTCCAACGACGCGGCCAATGTCTCCCGGTCCGGTGCGAACGGTTGGGGCACGAGTCCGGTAATGCGTTCGCGGACCGCGTCCGCAGGCAGCGGTTCGCCTATCTCGTCGGCTGAAGCCGTCGGCACGATCAAGACGTTGCGGCCGCTACGATCGGCGCGGTCGATGGCGGCCTCAATGGCTTCGCGCCGTGCGTTCCAGTGCGCCGCGGAGGCCCAACCATTGTCGACCACGACAAGGAGCGTTCCTTCCCCTGCGAAGCGTCCCTCATCCGGATTGATGACGGGACGCGCAAGCGCCAGTATCAACAAGGCGGCCAGCAGCATCCGCATCAGGGTCAGCCACCAGGGGCTACGCGCCGGTGTCTCTTCGGTGGGCTTCAGCTCTTTCAACAGACGCGTCGGCGGGAACTCGACGAGCTTTGGGCTCGGTGGGGTAAATCGCAGCAGCCACCAGATCGCGGGCAGGGCTGCCAGCGCCAGCAAGATCCAAGGCTGCATGAAGCCGATGGGGCCGAGCGTCATCATGAGCCGGCACCTGTTTCCGTAGCTGCAGGCTCGGTGGCGCCGCGCCCGGCACGGTAACGGTAGTCGCGGTCCTGGCCGGAGAGCTGGCCGTGAATCGCCAGGAGCACTTCCTCGGCGGGTCTATCGGTGTGATGCAGGACGAAGGACCAGCCGAGCTGCCGCGCCACCTCTTGAAGGTCGAGGCGATGGCGCTCCATCCGCTTCTGGTATTTGTCGCGCAGATCCTCCGCGCGGCCGGCGATCATTGTTGCGCCGCCTTCGGAGGCCTCGAACTCAGTGCGCCCCGAATAGGGCAGGGTCTCTTCGGCGGGATCGAGAATTTGAACCAGATGTCCGCGCACACCCTGGCTGGCGATTTGATGGAAACGCGCAACGGTGTCTTCGATAGGCTCGAGAAAATCCGAAAACAGAATGCACTCGGAAAAGCGATTGAGGCGCGCGGGCGGCGGTAGGCTATCGTCCGCCGTTTCGCCGAGAAGGACCTCGGCCATCTTGCGGCTGGCAAAGCGGCCTGTGGAGGGAACCCGGCCCATGAGCCCGATCCGTTCGCCGGCGCGTGCCAAAAGCTCGGTGAGCGCGAGCGCCAGAATGACCGCACGGCTTTCCTTCGAGGTCTTTGACAGGAACGACTTGAAACGCATCGAGGGCGACAGGTCTAGCCAGAGCCAGACCGTATGGGCTGCTTCCCATTCACGTTCGCGGACGAAGAGCCGGTCGGAGCTCGCGGAGCGGCGCCAGTCGATCGCCGCCACGGAGTCGTTGACGTCGAAATGCCGGAACTGCCAGAAGGTTTCGCCAGGCCCGGGGCGGCGGCGTCCGTGGGTGCCGTGCGTTACGGTATGAGCGACCCGGCGCGCCTCGACGAGCAGCGAGGGCATCCGCGCCGCAAGCCCGTGGGCTTCGGCCTCTTCCGCCAAAAACGGTTGAAGCGCTGCGCGTTCGTTTGCCAAGGTAAGCCTACTTCAGCGGCTCGATGAGCCTTGCCATCATATCGCTCATTTCGATACCTTCCGCGCGGGCGGCGAAAGTCAGCGACATACGGTGTTTCAAGACAGGCTCGGCGAGGTCGATCACGTCGTCGACGGACGGCGCGAGGCGTCCCTCCATCATCGCTTTCGCGCGCACGGCCAGCATCAGCGCCTGACTGGCGCGCGGGCCGGGGCCCCAGGCAATCATCTCGTCCAATGTCTGATCGATGCCGGTGCCGGGGCGGGCGGAGCGGACGAGTTGCAGAATGGCGTCTACGACCTGATCGCCCACGGGAAGCTGGCGCACCAGCCGCTGGGCGACCATCAACTCCTCGGCCGTCAGGATCGTCTTGAGCTTGCGCTCTTCCGTGCCGGTGGTGGCGAACAGCATGCGCCGCTCGGCGTCGGCGTCGGGGTAGGAGACGTCGATCTGCAACAGGAAGCGGTCGAGCTGGGCTTCGGGCAACGGATAGGTGCCTTCCTGCTCCAGCGGATTCTGCGTTGCGAGCACATGGAAGGGCAGCGGCACGTCATGGCGGACGCCGGCCATTGTGACATGGTGCTCCTGCATCGCCTGCAGCAGGGCCGACTGAGTCTTGGGGCTGGCGCGGTTGATCTCGTCCGCCATCAGGAGCTGGGTAAAGATCGGCCCTTTGACGAAGCGAAAGTCGCGCTTGCCGTTCGCGTCTTCTTCCAAGACTTCCGAGCCGACAATGTCGGACGGCATCAGGTCCGGCGTGAACTGGATTCGCTTGTTCTCAAGTCCGAGCACGGCGCCGAGTGTCTCGACAAGGCTCGTCTTCGCAAGGCCCGGCACACCGATGAGGAGGGCATGTCCCCCGGACAGCAGCGTCACCAGCGCCAAGTCGATGACGCGCTCCTGGCCGAAGATGACGGTCCCGGTTGCGTCGCGTACATCCTGGATTTTGCTTCCAATTTCATCGAGTCGGTCGACGAGCTGAGTTTCGGATTCAAGTGTGGTCATGACTGTCTTATCTATGCTTCCGTTTTGCTCAATCCACAGGGTGGCGAAAAAATAGGGCTAAAGTCGTATGAAAGCAGAACACATTGTCCGGCAAACGGATCACAATCCCTTGTTCGTCTGTTTTAAGTTCTTTGTTGCGAACACTAGGTCGTTTTTGGCTGAATACGGCAATGCCTGACAAGAACACCACGCGACTGGTAGCATCTGACAGTGATGGCGGCAAACGAGCCGGGCCATCATTGCCAAAGCTTAATGTTTGCGGCGATATCGGCCTGAAAATCATGCGCGACGGCACGTGGTTCTATGAAGGCTCGCCCATTGGCCGTAAACCCTTGGTGAAGCTCTTTTCCACTGTGCTGCGGCGTGAAGAGGACGGATTTTACCTCGTCACGCGAGTGGAGAAGGTGCCCATCGAGGTCGAGGGCGAGCCGTTCATCGCGGTCGCGATGACCCGGGACGGTGAGGGGTCCGACCAGCGCCTGACCTTCACCACCAATGTCGACGACGAGGTGACGGCGGGTCCTGCACATGCCATCGGATTTCGCGCCGAACCCGAAGGCGGGCAGGCGCCATTCGTGGATGTGCGAGACGGGCTGCGGGCGCAGCTTTCGCGCGCGGTCTATTACGAGCTAGCCGATATGACGGTGGAGACAGAGGCGGGGCCGGGCGTGTGGAGTGACGGCGCGTTTTTTCCGTTCCCTATGGATGAGTAAGAAAGAAGGATGCGCGATGCCGGTGCAAGCGGCCGAGGGAAAGCGCGCTCGCATTGTGCGCATCGCGCCGCTAAGCTCCCGCACCAAAGGCGCATGA
>NZ_JBAWCQ010000001.1:0-6580 GCF_049590335.1 Methyloceanibacter sp. | reverse complement strand
GCCGACGGCATCGAGTATGTGCGCGCGGCGATTGCCTCAGGGCTGGATGTGGATGCTTTCGCGCCGCGCCTGTCCTTCTTCTGGGCGATCGGCATGAACTACTACATGGAGATCGCAAAGATGCGCGCCGCCCGCGTGTTGTGGGCGAGTCTCATGGCCGATGAGTTCGCGCCGAAGAACCCAAAATCCCTCGCGCTGCGCACCCATTGCCAGACCAGCGGCTGGAGCCTCTCGGCCCAGGACGTCTACAACAACGTGATCCGCACCTGTGTGGAGGCCATGTCCGCCACCCAAGGCCATACTCAGTCGCTCCATACCAACGGCCTCGACGAGGCCCTTGCGCTGCCCACGGACTTTTCAGCCCGCATCGCCCGCAACACGCAGCTAATGCTGCAAAAAGAAAGCGGCACCACGCGCGTCATCGACCCTTGGAGCGGCAGCTACTATGTGGAGCGCCTGACTCACGACCTCGCCGCCAGGGCGATGCAGCACATCAAAGAGGTCGAGGAGTTCGGCGGTATGGCCAAGGCCATCGAGGCCGGCATTCCAAAGCGCATGATCGAGCAGGCCGCGACGGCCACCCAAGGGCGCATCGACTCAGGCCGGCAGACCATTGTCGGCGTCAACAAGTACCGCTCCGACAAGGATGCGGACATCGCCATCCTGAAAGTCGACAACCGCTCGGTGCGCGACCAGCAGCTCGCGAAACTGGATCGCCTCCGGGGCGAGCGTGACGAGACCGCCGTGAACCAGGCGCTCGACGCCCTCACCCAGTTTGCCCAGATAGGCAAAGGAAACCTTCTCGAAGTTGCTGTGGCCGCGGCGCGCGTGAAGGCGACGGTCGGAGAGATTTCCTATGCGTTGGAGAAGGTGTACGGTCGGCATCGCGCCAGCATTACGGCGATTACTGGCGTGTACAAATCCGAGATGAAGAAAGACGGAAACATGGCCCGCGTCGCGGATATGGTCGACGCCTTCGAGGCGGCGCACGGAAGACGGCCGCGGATCCTCGTCGCCAAGATGGGTCAGGACGGTCATGACCGTGGCCAGAAAGTCATCTCCTCGGCCTTCGCCGATCTCGGCTTCGACGTGGATATCGGACCGCTGTTCCAGACGCCGGAAGAGGCGGCGCGCCAGGCCATCGAAAACGACGTACACATCCTTGGTGTGTCGTCACTGACCGCAGGGCACCTGACGCTGGTTCCGGCCTTGCGCCAGGCGCTGGAGGATCAGGGCCGCGGTGACATCATGATCGTCGTGGGTGGCGTGATTCCGCCCCAAGACCATCCCGAGCTCTACGAGGCGGGCGCAAAGGCAATTTTCGGCCCCGGCACACCCATCGCCAACGCCGCTATCGACATTCTCGGCAAGCTCGGCGTGGCCTCCAAGGAAGCGGCGGAGTAGAGCTTATGGCGCATGCCTGGCGTCGCCTGAACCCTGAGCTCAAAGGCTTGCACTTCGCCCCGTTTCCCCCTACCCCGCATCCTATGTCCGTGACGATCAAACCTCAGCCAAGTATCGATGAGATCGCCGTCGCCGTGCGCAAAGGCGACCGGGTGGCATTGGGGCGCGCGATCACGCTGATCGAAAGCACACGGCCCGAGGATCAGATAAAAGCGCGCGAACTGCTGCATACGCTTCTGCCCAGTAAGGGCAAGGCGATCCGGATCGGCATTAGCGGCGTGCCCGGCGCCGGCAAATCCACGCTCATCGATCAGTTCGGGCTCAATCTAATTGAGGCCGGTCACAAGGTGGCGGTGCTGGCGGTCGATCCTACCTCGTCCCGCACGGGCGGCTCCATTCTGGGCGACAAGACGCGTATGGGACGACTGGCCTCGGAGACGCGTGCCTTCATCCGCCCCTCTCCGGCAGGTTCGAGCCTTGGCGGCGTTACAAAGACGACCCGCGAGACGATCGCCATTGTCGAGGCCGCCGGCTTCGACGTAGTGTTGGTGGAGACAGTGGGCGTCGGGCAGTCTGAGACCGCCGTGTCCAACATGGTCGACGTGTTCGTGGTCGTGGCTATTCCAGGCGCGGGGGACGAACTGCAAGGCATCAAGCGCGGCCTGCTGGAACTCGCAGACGTCATCGCCGTGAATAAGGCCGATAGCGACAATGTGGAACGCGCCAACCGGGCGGCCACGGAGTATCGCGCGGCCTTGCACATTCTCGCCTCCGGCAACGCGGCCTGGCAGCCCGCCGTGCTCACCATGTCGGCGCGCGACAATGCGGGCCTCGATACGCTGTGGGAAAAGATCGGGGAATGCCGGCGCGCGCTCGAAGCAGCGGGTGTACTCGACGAACGGCGCGCCGAACAGGCTGCCACGTGGATGCGCGAGATTTTCGAGCAGCGGCTGCTGGCGGCCTTCAAGGGCGGACGCCAGGCCGCACGCGGGTACCAGGACATTGAAGACCAGGTGCGCGAAGGTACAATTAGCCCCGCCGACGGCGCCGATGCCCTCGCCAAACTGGTGGGGCTCACGGACCCCGAATAGGCTCCCGCCGTCAGCCGCGGGCCCGATACCCCCTTCCCTCTTGGCCGCAGCGGAGGTAAGCCAGGGGGCATGGTAAGAGGCATGGTAAGGCCACGCGTCCTATTAACGGGCTTTGGCCCGATTCCCGGCGTCACCGAGAACCCGTCCGGTTGGCTGGCCGAAACGGCGGCATCCGCAGCGACGCCCGATGACTGCGCGCTTTATCGCGCCGTTTTTCCGACCGAGTGGGACGCGGTGGCAAACCGTGCGGCCTATTTTCATCAGGCCATCCGCCCGCGCCTAATGATTCATTTCGGCGTGCAGATGCAAGCAACGGAAATCCATTTGGAGTGCAGAGCCCATAACGAGATCGACCACCGTCCGGATGCGTGCGGCGCGCATCCCGGACGCCACGATGTGATTTCCGGTTGCGACGGGACACTCGAAACCTGCCTCCCCGTCGACTCACTCGTCGCCCGGCTGCAAGAGGAGAAAATTCCGGCCCGCACCTCACAATCGTGTGGGCGTTATCTCTGCAACGATCTCTATTTCCGCTCCCTTCATTGGGCCGAACAGAACGGAAGCGACGCGCTCTTCGTCCACGTGCCGCAAACGCACGTGCTCAGCAAAGAGACCTTATTGCTGGCCGCGGAAGCGATCCTGCATGACGCGATCCATGCGATACAGTTGCAGAGCAAGTTCTGCGCGGACGTAAACGGCACCGCACCGCCAATTGTGGAGTCCCCATGACAAGTTCCCCAAAAAACCCTCGTCCTCGTGTCGGCACGCAAATCGGCCGGCGTGATGCGCTGCTCGCCGGTCTGGGCGCAGGACTTGGCGCAGGTCTAGCCATGGCGGCACCGCACGCGGCCCTGGCAAGAGGCGCGAGTGTTTCCGATAACCGTGGAATCATACCCGCCGGCGGCGCATTCGCACAGACAGCAACACTCCAAAAAGCCCTCGACGACGCGGCCGCGTCCGGCAAACCGCTCTTCCTGCCCGCGGGCACCTACAAGACCGGCACGCTAACGTTGCAGCCGGGCACGCACGTGCACGGCGTCCCCGGACGCACGATCCTAAAAGCGGGCGGCGAGCCGATGCTGACATTGTCCGGCGCGGACAATGTGCGCCTCTCCGGTCTCGTCCTCGACGGCGGCGGCATTCCGCTCGGCAATGACGGTGCCCTGATGACGGCGACCGAAGCCACAGGGCTCGACGTGTCGGAGTGCCGCTTCCTCAATAGCGGCGGCAGCGGCATGAACTTGCGCAAAACGTCGGGGCGTCTCGCGAATTGCACCTTCGGCAACATCGCCAGCGCGGCCCTGTTCAGCGAGGACGCATCAGCGCTTGAGATCAGCAACAACCACATTCACGATTGCGGCGATAACGGCATCCTCGTCTGGCGGTCGGAAACGGGCGAGGATGGCACGCTCATTAGCGCCAATCGAATCGAGCGCATCGCCGCCAAGAGCGGCGGCAGTGGTCAAAACGGGAATGGCGTCAACGTGTTCCGGGCGGGCTCCGTGCTGGTGACGCAGAACCACATCGCCGATTGCGCTTTTTCCGCCGTCAGGAGCAATGCAGCGTCGAACTGTCAGATGGTGGCGAACTCCTGCGCGCGGTCGGGCGAGGTGGCGCTCTACGCCGAGTTCGGTTTCGAAGGTGCGCTCATCGCCAACAACATCGTGGACACCGCGGCGACTGGCATTTCCGTGACCAATTTCAACGAAGGCGGCCGGCTGGCCGTGGTCCAAGGCAATATCGTCCGGAATCTGTTCTTCCGGAAGACGGGTGAGGTCCGCGGAAACGGAATTGCGGTCGAGGCCGATACCACGGTCAGCGGCAATGTCGTCGAAGGGGCGCCGGCCTATGGCATCATCGTCGGCTGGGGCGAGTATCTCCGCGATGTAGCCGTGACCGGAAACGTGGTCCGCAAGAGCCATATCGGGATCGGCGTGGCCGCGAGCGCCGGTGCAGGCACTGCGCTGATTACCGACAATCTCATCGATGGGGCTCAGGACGGGGCCATCCGTGCCATGAAGGGACCGACACCCATCGGCCCCGACCTCGCTCTGGCAAGCGCGGAGTCCTATCCGAACCTCGCGGTCTACGCCAATGTCGTGCGCTAGTCCGCTCGCCGCACCGGCTCCTCTTGTTCGGACACCAGCTCCGTCGGCACGCCGGGCGCCTGTTTCGAGGTGCGGATCACGAGCGAGGTCTTAACGCTTTCTACATTGGGCGCCGCCGTAAGGTCGTGAATGATGAAGTCTTGGAAGGTGGTCAGGTCCGGCGCGATACAGCGCAGCAGAAAATCGATCTCGCCCGAAAGCATATGACAATCGCGGACGACGGGACTGTCGCCGACCCACTCCTCAAACGCGTTCAAATCCGCCTCGGCTTGGCTGTGCAATTTGATCATGGCGAAGGCGGACACATCGAAGCCGAGCGCCCGATCGTCCAGAAGGACCGTGAAGCCCTCGATAACGCCCGCCTCCTCGAGCGCACGGACACGGCGCAAGCAAGGCGGCGCGGAGATTCCGACCTTTCGCGCCAATTCGATATTGGTAATCCGCCCATCAGCTTGAAGCTCACGCAAAATGAGCCAATCCGTGGAATCGAGTCGGGTGGCACGCATTGGGGACCATGCTCCCTGGACGATCGCAGGCCCATCACGGTAGAAGGCGCGATGGCAAGGCACTGACGATCGTTGGGGAAGTTTTGCACACATATGTGCCACCTACACAACAGAATCGGAAACAATTTGAGCATTTTCCATTCTGGAAATTCTCATAAGTAGGATTTAAGGGAACCCATGCGGGAAACCTGGATCGTCACCGACGGCGCGGTGGGCATGGAGGCACAAGGAATCGCCGTGGCCGAGGCGGTGGGCCTGCCCTACACCCTGAAGCGCGTAAAGCCCGCCGGGCTCATGCGGCTGATTCCCATCCGCTTTCAGCATCTTGTGCCGGCGGAAAGGCGCATTGCGGCCTCGGAATCGAGTTCTCCGCTCGCCCCGCCCTGGCCCCGTCTCGTCATCTCGATCGGGCGGCGGAGTGTACCGCTCGCACTCGCCATCAAGTGGGTGGGCGGCGCCTACGGACTGCATATCCAAAACCCGAAAGGCCCTGCCCACCTGTTCGATTTGATTGCCGCTCCGGTGCATGACGATTTCGAGGCCCCGAATGTCATCAGTACCTTCGGCGCCGTTCACAGCGTGACCGCGGCCCGCCTGAACGAGGCTGGTGCGCGCTTCGCGCCGCAGATCGCCGACCTGCCCCACCCCCGTATTGCGGTGCTGCTGGGCGGCGAGAGCCGCGCCTTCAGCTTTCCGCCGGAGGTGGGCGCTCGCTTTGGGGATAGGCTCGCGAAACTCGCCCGCGAGTGCAGGGGCACGCTTCTCATCACCCCGTCGCGCCGCACGGGCCCGGACACACTGAGCGCCGTGGCCGAGGCCGTAAATGACGTGCCTCACATCATCTGGGACGGGCGCGGTGAAAACCCCTATTTCGCGTTTCTGTCGCTCGCGGACGCCATTGTCGTCACCGAGGACTCGGTCAACATGGTGACCGAGGCCACGGGCACCGGAAAGCCCGTTTACATTCAGCCCCTGCCGGGCCGGTCCAGCCGCCTCGCCAGGTTCCATGCCTTGATGCGCGAACGCGGCGCGACCCGGCCCTTCGAAGGGCGCATCGACCCCTTCGACTATGCACCGATCAATGACACCGAGGCCGTCGCCGCCCCGATCCGCAAAGCGCTGGGTATTGAATCGACGGAATAAATGAGTTGTGAGACGCGATGGGTTGCACGGGCGCGCTCAACTGCTTACGTCTCGCATCCGACGCATGAATACGAGGCACGTCCAATGGGTTCCCGCCACGAAAAGGTGATAATCATCGGCGCCGGTCCGGCCGGCTACACCGCGGCCATCTACGCGGCCCGCGCCATGCTGAAACCGCTCCTGATTGAAGGCATCCAGCCCGGCGGCCAGATGACCATCACCACCGATGTGGAGAACTACCCGGGTTTCGCCGAAGTGATCCAGGGCCCGTGGCTGATGGAACAGATGCGCGCCCAGGCCGAGCAAGTGGGCACGGAGATGACCTCGG